>NZ_BAABGS010000069.1:0-54943 GCF_039541695.1 Chelativorans composti
TCGCGCGGGCGGCCCTGCAACCCCAACCAGCGATGCCGCCCGCGCTGGCGCCACCACCATCATTGCACTAACAATCAAATTGGACCCGTCCGTGGGGGCCGATCAGTTCAAGGCCCGGTACAAAAGCTAGTCGCCATTTTCAGGCATAGACCCCGGCGTCAACGGCATCGATATAGTCAAGGACCTCCCCTGCCCTGCCCGAGAGGACGAGCTGCATCGCTGTCTGACCGGAGAACCCGGGGAGCGGCTCGGAGCGATACCAGGCGTAGGCCAGGAGAGCGGACCCGAAACGCGGCTCGACCTTGTTGATGATTTCCATCATCTCTCGCAGGCGCCGCTGGGTTGCATCAGAAAGCACCCGGTCCTTCCGCCGAACGGCATCTTCACTCAGTCCGGCGCTGCGAGCGATCTCGTCGCTCGTCGTGCGAAGGGCGGACGCGATCTTTTCCGGGGCGAAGTGGCCGTCTTCTGCGTACTGGGCAAGTCCCATCGGTTGGACTCCTCGAGGACCAAGTTCTAGTGAAGATATAGCGTTACGGGGCTGCGGCAACAAGGTTGTCGGGGTAAGTTAGGCGGAAAGCGCTTCGGTTGGGGAGGTATCACGTTGGGGCCGCATCGACCTCGCAAGTTGACTGCAGTCAACTCAGGGCCGCGTTAACTTTCTGTTAACCTTAAAGTCCTTGCCCCGCCGAGAGAATCGTGGCTACATGCGGTTCTTGAAGACAATCGCGCTCAAAATCGCATATGCGGAAAAATTCGATGAATGCAGTTGAAGAGGTGAGAGAGCAGATCGCGGAGGTGGATGTCCTGCTGACCCAGCAGGCGCAGGAACTTTCTGCGATGCTGAACGATCATCGCCTCGAAATTTTTCCTCCGAATGCGCAGAAGACTCTTCGTCCATTCCAGCTTAATGAAGTTGCCCATTACCTGGGCGTGTCCCCGGGTTATCTCAAGAATCTTTCCCTTGAAGGCAAGGGGCCTCAACCCCTCGTAACACCGACTGGCCGCCGTTCCTATACGGCGGAACAGATGCTGGAAATGCGCCGGTATCTGGACCGCAATAGCCGCACGCCCAAATATGTGCCGCATCGCCGCCCTGGCGAACATCTCCAGGTCATCTCGGTGGTCAACTTCAAGGGTGGTTCGGCCAAGACTACGACGACCGCGCACCTCGGCCAGCATCTCGCTTTGACCGGGCACCGCGTTCTCGTGATCGATCTCGATCCCCAGGCGTCGCTTTCCGCCCTGCACGGATTCCAGCCGGAAATCGATCACAATGAGTCGCTCTATGAGGCCCTGCGCTATGATGAAGAGCGCAAGCCGATCTCGGCTCTGATCCGGCCGACGAATTTCCCCGGGCTTCATATCATTCCTGCGAATCTCGAGCTGCAGGAGTACGAATACGACACGCCGCTGGCGTTGGCCGCCAAGGACGGCTCGATGGGCAGCCTGTTCTTCGGGCGGCTTGACGAGTCGCTGGGGGAAGTGGCAGACGATTATGATTTCGTTGTGATCGACTGCCCTCCGCAGCTCGGCTACCTCACGCTGACGGCCCTGTCGGCTTCGACCGCGATCCTGATCACGGTCCATCCGCAGATGCTGGACGTGATGTCCATGTGCCAGTTCCTGCTGATGATGGGCGAGGTGCTCGGTACGCTCAAGCGGGCAGGAGCCAACATGCAGCTCGACTGGCTGCGCTATCTCGTGACCCGTTACGAACCGACGGATGGCCCGCAGAGCCAGATGGTGGCGTTCATGCGTTCGATCTTCAAGCAGCACGTTCTGGTGAACGAGATGCTGAAGAGCACCGCCATCTCGGATGCGGGCATCACCAAGCAGACTCTTTATGAGGTCGATCGAAGCCAGTTCAACCGCGCGACCTACGATCGCGCGATGGAGTGCCTGCATCGCGTCAATCAGGAAATCACCGAGCTCGCTTACAAGGCATGGGGTAGATGATGTCGCGCAAGAACCTCCTTACGTCCCTCACGGAGCGGAAGTTGACTGCAGTCAACAATCCGCCGGCGACGCCTGCGCTGACGCCGGCTATGGAGCGCAATCGGACGCGAGGAGCCTTCGGCGCGATCACCCGCTCCATCGATGAATTGGCCGAGCGCGCCCAGGCGGCCAAGGAATACGAGGCGAAACTCCTGGAAGGCGCCGCGGTGGTCGAGCTGGAGCCTGAGAAGATTAATGGCTCTTTCATCGCCGACCGAATTGGCGATGACGAGCAAGCTTTTCAGGAACTGGTGGAAGCCATCCGGGAGAGGGGGCAGGATTCGCCCATTCTCGTGCGGCCGCATCCGCACGAGGAAGGCCGCTACATGGTCGTCTTTGGGCATCGCCGCCTGCGTGCCGCGAAGGCCCTGGGCCGGAAGGTCCGTGCGGTCATCAAGCCCCTCGACGACACCCAGCATGTCATCGCCCAGGGGCAGGAAAATGCGGTCCGCGCCGACCTCTCCTTCATCGAGAAGGCTCTGTTCGCCCACAATCTGGAGAGGTCCGGCTATTCGCGCGACGTGATCATGGCGGCGCTCAGCGTCGACAAGACCGTCGTTTCCAAGATGATCTCCGTCGTGAAGGACGTTCCAGCCGACATCATCACCGCGATCGGCGCGGCCAAGGAAAGCGGACGCGATCGCTGGTACCAGCTCGCCGTCAGGCTGCGTGACCCCAAGGCAGCTGCCTATGCCCGGGAGATCATCGGTACCGAAGCGTTCATCTCCGCTGGCAGCGACCAGCGCCTCAACATGCTGGCGGATGCGCTGCGGACGGAGAAACCACGGACGGCCCGGAAGGTGGAGCCGCTTACCTGGGCGCCCGCGGACCGTTCCGTCAGTGTGACACTCAAGTCTTCCGGCAAGCAGGCAACCCTGTCCCTTAAGGAACGGGATGCCGCTGCCTTCGCAAGGTTCATCGCCGACCGGATTGAAGACCTCTACGAGGACTTCCGGAAGGCACAAACTTAAACAGGAGAGTGAGGAAGAGCGCGCAAAAGAAAAAGGCCCCCAAACGTTCCCGTCGTGGAAGCCCTTCTCGTGTGGTGTAGCGACCCGGAGAATCGCATTTCCACGAATCACTGTCAAGACTCCTGAGCGTCATTTTGGCGGGCGGTTTTCTTTTGCCTGACGAAAGGTGAGAGAAGGAAATGCAAACCCAATTTGGAACGACCCCGTTCGGCGGTCGGCCGATGTCGCTCGCCCTCTTGGCAGCACAGAAGGCGGCTCAGGAAGCGGTGGCCGAGGGAAGGGCGGTCGACAAATGGGCCGTCTATCGCGACCTTTGCGAGGCGAAGTCCGTCATTGGCATTGGCGACCGTTCGCTGGCGGTTCTTGCCGCACTGCTTTCGTTTCATCCGGAGAATGAGCTGTCGGAAGAGACCGGCCTGATCGTCTTCCCATCCAACCATCAGCTGTCGCTGCGCGCGCACGGCATGGCCGGGCCGACGTTGCGCCGCCATCTCGCTGCGCTGGTGGAGGCCGGGCTCATCATCCGGCGTGACAGCCCCAATGGAAAGCGCTACGCGCGCAAGAGCAGGGGAGGGGAGATCGAGGAGGCGTTCGGCTTCTCGCTCGCGCCCTTGGTCGCCCGTGCGGCGGAAATCGCCACCGCGGCCGAACAGATCCGTGCGGAAGCCGCGGAGTTCCGTCTTATGCGCGAGCGCGTGACACTGCTTCGCCGTGACATCGCCAAGCTTATCGATGTCGCCCTGGAAGAGAAGATGGAGGGCGACTGGCACAGCCTCTGGCAGGATTTCCGCCGCATTGTCGAGGCTATCCCGCGCCGGGCGACGCTCCGGGATGTCCGCGCCGCTTTCGATGAATTGCTCGAACTGCGCCGCAGGGTGGACAAGGCTTTGGAAATCAAGAATGATTCCGATTATCTGAGCGGCAAAGATGCTCAATCTGAGCGGCAATACACTGAATCAAACACTGACTCTTATTTTGAACTTGAGCTAGCTCAAGAAAGAGCTCAGGTCACGCCGGTTCAGCCAACTGGAACAGCCAAACCGCCTGCAACATATCCGCTTGGATTTGTCCTGAAGGCTTGTCCGGATATTGCCGAGTACGCCCTGAACGGAATTGAAAACTGGCGCGACTTCAAGGATACCGCGGCGCAGGTGAGGGGCTACCTCGGCATCAGCCCGTCCGCCTACGAGGATGCCCTGGCGGTCATGGGGCCGGAAAACACCGCCATCGTGATCGCGTGTATTCTGCAGCGGGCCTCGCAAATCCAGTCCGCCGGCGGCTATCTGCGGGCGCTGACGGAAAAGGCCCGGGTGGGTGAATTCTCCGTCGGTCCGATGCTGATGGCCGGCCTCAAGGCGCATGGCGGCGGCTCACCGGGGCGGATGGCAGGTTGATCGTGCGATGCGGATGATGCTGCTACGGAAACGGGCCGCTTGGAGCTGGAGAGCGTAAGCGACCGGCTGAAACGGGTTGCCGGCGTTACTCCATTACTCGTAACCCCGGCGCCGTTTTGCGGCCGCGAGCCTGTTCATGGCCTGACGGGCGGCTTCGGCGGTTGCATGAAGATCGAGGCGGCAACGTCCGAGCGTACCGATCCGGCCCCACTGGCGCATGAGAGCATGCTCGCCGAACAGCGTCGGCTGGATGCTGAGGACATAGAAGCGCGCCCGGTTGCGGCTGGGATCAATGGAGGTGAGCACGATTTCCGACGGAGTATCCATGCGGAAAAGCTGGCACAGGCGGGAGCGGCCGACCAATGAAAAGGATGAATCAGTCGCTGCAAACCGATTCATCCCGTAGATGGTATCCGGCAGGAGCGCGTGGTCGCCGAAGGCAAGCCAAAGGTGTCTTTATGCGCTCTAAACCTCGCAAAGCCAGGGGGCTATACGGCCACGCGTCCCAGCATTGTGGCCGGGTGTGTTTCCGCCGGCGCCGGGGCAGTATGGTAGAGAGGTTCGCCGGAAGCCGGGAAAACCTTCCATTTCTTCGGGCGGAAGGCGATCCGGCTCCTCGTGGCGGCGGGATGCTCCACCGGCAACTCGATCTCGACGCGATGCTGTTCAGCGCCAATCTCGATCTCCACGTGCTTCGTGCCGGCCACGCGGCGACTGGCGACAACCGTTCCGGCGATGCAGCCGCCGCATCCATCGACGATCTCAATGTCGTGCGGACGGAAGAAGAGGGTGGCCGGCCCATCGGGGGCGTTGGGTTCCGTGAGCCCGATCGTCCTGTCCTGCAGCCAGACCTGGCCATTGGTGATCTTGACCGGCAGGGAGCTGGACTCGCCAATGAAGCTGAAGACGAAGGGCGAGACCGGATTGTCATAGATCTCGTCGGGTGTGCCGATCTGCTCCAGCCGTCCCTTGTTCATCACCACCACGCGGTCTGCGAGCTCCAGGGCTTCTTCCTGATCGTGGGTGACGAAGATGCTCGTGTGGCCGGTAGCGTCGTGGATTTCGCGCAGCCAGCGGCGCAGTTCGCGACGCACCTGCGCATCGAGCGCACCGAACGGCTCGTCGAGCAGCAGTACGCGCGGCTCGATGCAAAGGGCGCGGGCAAGCGCTACGCGCTGGCGCTGACCGCCGGAAAGCTGGTTCGGATAGCGGTTCTCAAGGCCGGTGAGTTGCACCAGGTCGAGCAACTCAAGGGCGCGGCGGCGAATTTCTGCGGCCGGCGGCCGGCTGCGGGCAGGGCGGATCTTGAGGCCAAAACTGACGTTTTCCAGCACCGTCATGTGCCGGAAGAGCGCGTAATGCTGGAAGACAAAGCCGACATTGCGCTCCTGCACGGACTTGGCCGAGGCATCCTCGTCGCCGAACAGAATCTGCCCGCTGGTGAGGAAGTCCAGGCCCGCGATGAGCCGGAGTAGCGTCGTCTTGCCCGAACCGGAGGGGCCGAGCAGGGCGATCAGCTCGCCCGAGCGGACATTCAGCGAAATATTGTCGAGCGCCGTGAACCCGTCGAAGATCTTCGTAACGTTTCGGATGGCGAGTTCCATGGTCGTCTCCTTAGTGTGTTCGGCCGCCGGGTGCGAGGTGATCGCCGTAGCGCCACTCGAGCCACGACTTGATGATCAGCGTCACCAAGGCCAGTCCGGCCAGCAGCGAAGCGAGGCTGAAGGCGGCGACGGTCGCATACTCGTTGTAGAACAGTTCCACCTGCAGCGGCATGGTCACCGTCTCGCCCCTGAGCTTGCCCGAAAGCACCGCGACTGCTCCGAACTCGCCCATGGCGCGGGCGTTGCAGAGCAGGACGCCGTAGAGCAGGGCCCACTTGACATTGGGCAGGGTGACATACCAGAAGGCCTGCCAACCCGTGGCGCCCAGAGAAATGGCGGCCTCTTCATCTCCGGTGCCCTGGTCCTGCATAAGCGGGATCAGCTCGCGGGCGATGAACGGGAAGGTGACGAAGATGGTTGCGAGCACGATACCCGGGATCGCAAAAATGATGCGAATTCCGAAGTTCTCGTAGAGGAACCCACCGATCGGGGCGTTCGTGCCCAAGAGCAGAATGTAGATCAGACCCGCGACCACCGGCGAGACCGAGAAGGGAAGGTCGATCAGCGAGATCAGGAACGCCCGGCCCGGGAACTTGTGCTTGGCGATGGCCCAGGCGGCCGCGACGCCGAAGACCAGGTTGCAGGGCACAGCGAGGGCCGCGACCAGCAACGTCAGCCAGATGGCCGACCGGGCGTCGGGGTTCTGGAAAGTCTCCAGAAACTTGCCCACGCCTGCCCGGAACGCCTCCCTGAATACGGTGACAAGGGGCAGAACCAGAAACAGGACGAGCAGCAGGATTGTAAGGCCGATCAGGATCAGCCGCGTGCCGCGCCTTTCCGTGACCGGCGAACGGTACGTCGCCGGCCCATAGGTCAGGCCGGGAAGATTGGAGGTAATATCAGCCAAGACCAAACCTCCTCTGCGACCATACCTGGATCAGATTGATGGCAAGCAGGATGGCAAATGAGACCGTGAGCATCACGGCCGCGATGGCCGCCGCCGCGGTATAATTGAACTCTTCGAGCCGGAACACGATCAGCAGCGGCAGGATCTCGGTCTGACGCGGGATGTTGCCGGCGATGAAAATGACCGAGCCGTATTCGCCCACGGCGCGCGCGAAGGCCATGGCGAAGCCCGTCAGGATGCTGGGAAGCAACGTTGGCAGCATGACGCGCAGGATCGTCTGGCGGCGCGAGGCGCCCAGCGTGGCCGCGGCTTCCTCGATCTCCCGGTTGAAATCCTGCAGCACGGGCTGCACGGTGCGGACCACGAAGGGCAGGCCAATGAACACCAGCGCGATCCAGATGCCGATCGTGGTGTAGGCGATACGGATGCCGAAGGGCGCGAACAGGCTGCCGATGATGCCGTTCGGCGCATAGATGGCGGTCAGAGCGATGCCTGCCACCGCAGTCGGCAGAGCGAAAGGCAGGTCGATGATGGCGTCACACACTTTCCGGCCGGGGAATTCATAGCGCACCAGTACCCAGGCGATCAGCAGGCCGATGACCACGTTGAACAGGGCAGCGAGGGCCGAAGTGACGAAGCTGACACGCAGAGCGGAGAGGAAACGGGGGCCCGTGACGATGCTGACGAACGTATTCCAATCCAGCTCGAAGGTCTTCACGAACAGGCCCGCAATCGGAATGATGACGATGATCAGCAGATAAAGGATCGTGAAGCTGAACGTCAGCCGAAAACCGGGTATGATGCTCGGTTGGCGGAAGTGGATACGTCTCATGCGCAACGTTTCCCCGTTGGCCAGTAATTCATGAAAAGATGGAGCATGCCGCGTTCACGGCAATGGTCAGGCCCAGACCCGGGTCCGAACCTGATCGTTTGCTTGCGGGTAGTAGAGCAGCCGGCAACGACCCCCTCAACTAGTTTGGCGAGTAGATCTGGTCAAAAATCCCGCCGTCGGCGAAATGCTCCTTCTGGGCCCTTTCCCAGCCGCCGAAGATTTCGTCGTCGACGGTCACCGTTTTGACCTCCGGGAAGCGTGCCCGGTCTTCCGGATCGGCGTGTTCCATATAGCGCGGCCGGTAATAGTTGGCGGCAATGATCTTCTGGGCCTCCGGGGAGTAGAGATACTGGAGATACTCCGTGGCGAGCTCCCGCGTACCGCGTGCGTCGACGTTCTTGTCGACGATGGCGACCGGCGGCTCAGCCAGGATCGACAGAGGCGGCACGATGATCTCGAACGATCCCGGGCCGAGTTCCTCGAGAGCGAGGAAAGCCTCGTTCTCCCAGGCCAGCAGCACATCGCCGAGGCCCCGCTGGGTGAACGTGTTGGTGGAGCCGCGGGCGCCGCTGTCGAGCACCGGCACGTGCTGGTAAAGCTTCGTCAGGAATTCCTTGGTGGCTTCCTCGTCGCCTCCGTTCTTGTCCATGGCGTAGGCCCAGGCGGCCAGATAGTTCCAGCGCGCGCCGCCGGAAGTCTTCGGATTGGGGGTGATGACCTGCACGTCATCGCGGATCAGGTCGTCCCAGTCCTTGATGTTCTTGGGATTGCCCGCGCGGACGAGGAAGACGATCGTGGAGGTGTAGGGCGTCGAGTTCTCGGGGAACTCCTGCTGCCAGCCGGGCTCGATCAGGCCCGCGTTGACCAACGGGAAGATGTCGCTGGCGAGCGCCAGGCTCACCACATCCGCCGGCAGACCGTCAACGACGGTGCGGGCCTGCGAGCCGGAACCGCCGTGCGTCGCGGTGAGCTTCACGGTCTCTCCCGTCTTTTCCTTCCAGTAGGCGGCGAAGGCCTCGTTGTACTGGCGGTAGAGCTCGCGGGTCGGATCATAGGAGACATTGGTGAGTTCCCGCTGCTGGGCGAAGGCAAAACCGAGCCCACCGAGCTGAACCGACGCTGCGAGGATTGCAGTAAAGAGCATGGAGCGTCTGGAATATCGCATTATCGCCTCCGAACCGTGTTGGACTGGCCCTACAATACCCATGGTAATGCACAATACCGCGACCAGCTGACACTGAATTATCGCAAACCATCAAATATTTTTACCCCTGCGCACATCGATGGGCGAAAGGAATTTCCTTGGAGCACTTCTTTCACGGGGTCCGAAGCGCGGCGAATTGACCCTCGCGATTGTGCGCGGTGAATGGCTTCCCAAAGCCATCCCACCGGGTTGGCGGTTCGCAAGCGGGGCGCGTCGAGGAGCGAGCGTGGAGGGATCCGAGGTCCGGTACGAGGAAAGGCGAAGGCCCGCGCAAGCCCGTACCATCCGTTGGCTCGGTGTCCGCGGTGAGCGCCGCATGTTCGGCACCGGCATGGTCCATGTGTCGATCGGGCAAAGCAATCAACCCGTGATACCAGTCAGACGATGAGCCGGGCGGCCTGCCCCAGCTCGCGTTCCGCGTCGTTGTAGTAGCGGGCCGCTTGCGAAACGGACCGGTGCTGGGACTGCTGCATGGCTTCCGTCAGCGGTATGCCACGTCGTGCCGTTTCGGTAAGGTAGCCGGACCGCAGGCCATGGGCGCTGAAGAGCGCAGGGTCGAGCCCGGCGAGTGCTGCCCTTCTTTTCAGGATCAGGTTCACGGACTGCGGCGTGAGGGCGCGCCGCTCCACATTTCCCCAGCGGTCGATGCGCCGGAAAACCCAGCCTTCCGTGATCTGGGCGCGCTCCAGCCATTGCCGCAGGGCATTCACCGGCTGACCGATCATCAGGACGTAGTTGTCGTCGTCCGCCTGGGTGGTCTTGGTGCGGCCGAGACGCAGCCGCACACAGGGCAAAAGCGGGCTCTCTGGATCCTCGGGATCCCGTGGTACGCTTTCCTGGGGAATGATCTGCTCGCAGCGCAGCGCAGCGACTTCGCTGCGGCGGCGGCCGCCTGAGGCGAAGGCGGTGAGCAGCAGTGCGCAGTCGCGGACGTCGGCAATGCGGTCCGATGCGCAGGTGGCGAGCAGTTGGGCAAGGATGTCGCTGGTGACCGCCCGTTCGCTCTTGCGCCGTCTTGACCGTGCGCTGGCTCTGATCGCGAGTCGCAGCGCGCTTTTCAGGGCGGGCGAGTCGAATCTGCCGGTGAGGCCGCGCCAGCGGGTAAGCGTCGACCAGCTGGACAGCCGGCGCTGGACGGTCGAGGGGGCGTGCGGCCCGTCGCTGCGAAGCAGGCCAAGTGCCCGCAGTTCGTCGCTCACATGCTGCGGCATGCCGTGCTCCGGATCGCTTTCGCGGCGTACCGGATCCCAGAGGTGATGGGCGACGAACTTCAGCAGCAGCGCTTCTGGCGCGGGCCAGGGCAGCGGCTCGCCGGTGGCGGCCGTGCACCATGCTTCGAGATAGCCAAGGTCGGAGACAAGCGCCCGCAGCGTGTTTTCGCCCAGGCCTTCCTTGGCGAGATGGCGCAGCGTCTCGATGTCGTCGGTGGTGAGGATCTCGGCCAGGAAATCCCGCCGGTCGAATGGCAGGATGGATTCCAGCGCATCCAGGGCCTCGGCCTTCTGGATGGTGGACCCTGACATCATTCCGCTACCGCTGATGATTCTGCTCATGGCTTCCACTGTAGCTCCTCTTCCTCTGCAACGGAATCCATCTCCCGGACAGGTTCCCGAGCGGGCAAAGACCCGTTTGGCGCGATTTTGCACCTTCACAGCCGTCACTGTCGATAAGGGGAACTTATCGATAATGAAAGGCGAAATCTCAGAGAACGGATGTGACTCAAGTAAATAGCGGAATAATAGGCATAACGGATGGAAATATAAACAATGTCAATAAGGTGAAGCAATAGAGAGGCGGCTCTTATTCGTCCGATCTGTTGCCTGGCCATCTAGCCGATGAGCGGTTAGGCCGCTCCGCGGGAAGCGCGGCAACCTTCAGTTCCCGGCCGTAACGAATTGGAATGGATGTTGACTGTCAGCGCGGAATCCGCCGCGTGATACCGCGCAAGTTGATCCGATTGGTGTACGCAAGCTTATGCGGTGGCGGCCGGCACATGAGACGGGCCCGGAGAAGGCATCGCCTTTACACCGGCGTGCAACTTCATCTGCGGAGGCTTTCTACTAGCGGCAGTTGTCGCGCCACCACCGCCTACCTGTCTTCCGCCGCCAATGGCGATTCGGTGACTTGCTCTGTTCGACGAGGGGAGGGTCCCTTGAGCAAGACCGTTGCAAGCGGGGCGAGAGGGCCGTCTAATATTGGCGGAACGCCATCCGCAGACGGCGATGGCCGTTCTAGAAGCCGCGTCAGAAGCGTATGACGCAGTCATCACCTAGGCCGATGACGCGAGCGGAAATATTGTCTCGGCGCAGTGGAACAAACGAGACCCCAGGCTGCACAACCAGCTCAAGGGCGGCGGCAAGCTGGCGAAGGACGATCTTCTGCACCGGCTCACAGATCCTCGCGATTCAGAGGCCGTCGAGGAACTAATGCGGCGCATTCCGGCAACCCAATAAGAGGCATTGCCAGAGCATCTTCGATCCTCACCGGCCTCTGCCAGGAAATCAGCAAGATGCTCCGGGCGCGCAGTTTCAAGTGTCAGGCGCCTGCCTCAATCTGTGAGGCTTCTGTCTGTCAGATGAACCAGAAGGCAACGATTGCAATCAGGGTCGGCGGGAGAGCCGACACGAGCAGCCCCAGAGGGTTGACCGTCTCGTCGTCGAAATGCCGGCGCAGAATGGAAAGACCCGCAGGGTTCGGAGCATTGGCGATCACCGTGAGACCACCGCCGGTCACGGCACCCGCGACAAGCGCGTATTTGAATTCGTCCGTCAGGCCCTCGACAAGGGAGCCGAGGTAGGTGAGGGCGGCGTTGTCGGTCACGGCGGTAAGTGCAGCCGCGCCGAAGTAGACCGCATCGGACGACATGCTCATCAGCACTGGCTGCAGCCACCACTGCTGCTGGCCGCCGAGCACCACCAGTCCGCCGAGGAAGAAGGCCACCAGCAGGCCTTCACGCAGAATCAGCCTATCCTGGTAGGAATTGTAGGCCTGGGCGACGCCGAGGAAGAAGAGGAAGATCGCCAGGAAGGTCGCGGGGTGGTGCGAGAACATGACCACCAGCGCGAGAAAGGCGAGGTGAATGGCAATCAGCGTCTTCGGCACGGGTTTGACAGCCGTTTCGGCTGCGGTCGGAAGGGTGGCGAGCTCCTTGCGGAACAGAAAGGCCAGTGCGGCGGCGTTGACTGCCACGGCAAGCGCGGAACGCCAGCCGAAGTGGGTCAGCATGTGGGCGAAGTCCCAGTTCCAGGTGCTTGCGACCATCAGGACGGGCGGCGCCGCGAAAGGCGTCAGTGTGCCACCGATCGAAACGTTGACGAACAGGACGGCGAGCGCGCCATACTTCAGCTTGGCCGAAATCCCGTGCGAAAAAACCGTCCTGGAAAGGATCATCGCGCCCACGGTCATCGCCGCCGGTTCAGTGATGAAGGAGCCGAGCAGCGGCACAAGGAACAGCACCGTGAAGAAATTGGAGATCTGCGTGGGCAGTGGTAGCAGCGATGCGAACAGTCGGACGAGCGCCTGGGCGAACTGCAGAACCGGCCGGGTGGCCGCGATCACCATGATCGCGAAGACAAACATCGATTCGGTGAAATTGCGGGTGTCGAGATAATGGACGGCTGTTTCCCGCCCTTCGATGGCGAACATGAAAAGCATCATCACCATCGCCCAGAACCCGAATACGACCTCGACCTCGGCAAGCAGGTGCCAGACTCCGCCGTGGCGGGGATCGCTATGGGCCAGCTTTTCGAACAACTTGACAGAAAACGTGTGCAGGATGGCGACGGCAAACAACAGCGCAGCGATAAGCTGAATGGTAGTCGGGTTCAATGTCCTGCTCCGTTATTTCAGAAGGCGGGAACGCCACGATCCGGGCGCTAACTGTTCCGCCCAGCGCTTCGTCTAGCGAAGGGGTAACTTCTTAGCGGGCACTTCGCAACGCTTAACCATCGCAAAGTGCACCTCTTCTTTATGTGAGGATGACTGATTGCTTCTCCGTGGGGCGCGCCATGGCCAGGTTGAAGTCCTTCATGAGGAGAAGGTCCTGGCAGTCAGTCAGCCTGTGAGCGCAGGCTGTGAGCGTAGATTGCTGGCGGAAGACGCTCTCCGCCACTGACGGCCGTGACGGAGATCACATATCAGGGAGAGTGCCCCGTTTCCTGCCTGCGCGATCAAACGGGCCGTTGTGGAAAGCGCTGGACCTGAAGTGGAATACCGCTCCCACAACCCCACCGGTCAGGCGCGGCCCGCAGCCCGCAGAATGGCCTTCGTCGCGGCGAGCGCCATCTCGGCCCGCCCCAGGGGATCGATGGTTGCAGCAAGCTTCCGGTGCGGGATCTCCACGCTGATGGTTACACCTTCCGGAACCGCCTTTGCCAGGCCCGTGAGGTCGATGCCACCCAGGCCAGGCATGAGACGTTCGTTGCGCGCGACGCGGATCAGCTCTTCGTCGGAAGGATCATAGGGGTCGGGTCCATCGCAGATCTGGACATAGTTGACCCGGCTGCGGGGCAGGGAAGCGATTTCCTCGAGCGGGGTCTCGGACCGGTCGTAATGAAGCGCATCCACCAGCACGCCACCATTCCCGCAGCCGGCACCCTCGACGATCCGGAGTGCAGCGGCGAGGTTGGGCACGGCCGTCCAGGGCATGAACTCGAGGTCGGCGGTCAGGCCGCGCGCTGCAGCCATCGTACAGAACCGGGCAAAGCTCTCGGTCAGCCGCGCGTGGTCGGGGTCGTCGCCCGCAACGAGGACATGCCGGGCCTCAAGTGCGGCGCACCGGTCGCAGAACCGGTCGTACAGCGCCCAGTCGTTCTCCGGCTTGAGCCGCACGATTTCGACATCGGCGATGCGGACACCCGTATCCGCGAGAGCCGATTGCACTTCCTTCAGAAGACGGTCGTCGGTAAGCAGCGGATAGTCAGGCTCGCCGGAAACTGCCGCCGGCAGGATGCGCACGCCGACAAGGTCATAACCGGCGCGTGAGGCAATTCTCACGGCGTCTACGGGGCCGACGTCGAAGACGGTCAGGAAGGCGAGGGAAAGCGGATGTGCCATGTCCAGCCTCACTGCAGCGGTGAGAAGGGCAGCGGCATGGCGATCTGACTCGTCATGTCGGGGCTCAGCCAGTCTGGTCCGCCCTTGGGCGGCCACTTGCCGTCGACGACGGATTTCATTCGCGCCTCGGTGCGCGCTGCGAGGCTCTCGTAGGGCCAGATCTGGGTGAGCCTCGGCTCTCCATCCAGGCCGTACATGGCGACCGTGAGCTTTGAATATTTTTCCCGCTCCGGCACAGCTTCCCGCCATTTCTCGATGGTCGGGGAGAGGCCGTTGATCTTCGTGCGGTAGGTGCGGAACTCGTAGACCGGACCGAACTTGCCCGCCTCGACCGGCGGCAGGAAATCCAGCGGGCGGTAGCTCTCCATCTTGAGGGATACGAGATGATCGGTGCAGCCCCACGGATCGCTGCTCCGCAACGCGCGCTCGCGCTCCTCCAGTAGTTCGCCCAGGTCGTCGAAGGCGCGCAGCACGAACACCCGGTTCAGGGTGCCGATGTCGGTACCCCAGGCTCCGCACAGCCGTCCCTTGCCCGCCTTCACCCAGGCCTCGATGCCGGGCGCGGCCTTTGCCGCTCCAAATATGACCGTGTCGAGCGTCGTCAGTTCGTAATAGGTCATGCAGCCTCCTCCTTCTGCTTTGAAATGCCCTTCACCGGCTGCCCGGCGAGCACCCTGCCGGCGATGTAGCCAAAGGTCATGCCCGGGCCGAGCGTGATGCCCCCGGACGGATAATTCCCGCCCATGATGGAGGCCATGTCATTGCCAACCGCATGCAGGCCGGGAATTGGATTCCCTTCGGTATCCAGGACGCGGGTGAGGGGATCGGTCTTCAGCCCGGCGAAGGTTCCGAGAGAGCCCGGCACAATCTTGACGGCATAAAAGGGCGGCCGGTCTAGCGGCGCCAGCGACGGATTGGGCCCGTGCTCAGGATCGGCCTGGACGCGATTGTAGGTGCTCTCGCCACGATGGAAGTCCGGATCCTCTCCCCGCACCGCGTAGCTGTTGAACCGGGCGACGGTCGCCTCCAAAGCGTCCGCCGGCAGATCGCAGGCCCGCGCCAGCTCGGCGAGCGTCCGGCCGCGCTTGAGATAGCCGGAACGAATAGCCGGACCGAGCGGGAAGGGGAAAGGCTTCGCCCATCCCAGCCCCCAGCGCCGCTGCGCGCGGTGATCGGCGATCAGCCAGCAGGTGGGAAGCTTGCCCGCGGGTGTCACAGCGATCAGGGCGCGCATGAAGTCGTGGTAGCTGTCGGCTTCCGAGACGAAGCGCTT
The DNA here is from genome assembly GCF_039541695.1 of Chelativorans composti. Classification (NCBI taxonomy): domain Bacteria; kingdom Pseudomonadati; phylum Pseudomonadota; class Alphaproteobacteria; order Hyphomicrobiales; family Phyllobacteriaceae; genus Chelativorans; species Chelativorans composti. The sequence continues at coordinate 15,239 of NZ_BAABGS010000069.1, forward strand.
CCCCTCGGGTGTGACGGCGATGATGCCCGGCTTGGCGCGCTCCACAAGGTGCGGAAAGTTGGCCACGGAGCCATCGCGGCGCGGCACGAGCGACACCGGCGCCAGCGCCACGCTGGAAGCCAGATCCCGTGCGACCGCACCGCCTTCCAGTTCGCCCAGGCGCAGGCCGTCACCCGTGTTCTCCCGCGGTGCGGCCGAATGGTGGCCGGCTCCGCCGCCGGCATGGGCGGCAAGTTCGTCGAGCCGCGGCGTGTCATGCGGAAAGCCGCCCGTTGCCAGCACCACACCCTTCGCGGCCCTGACGACGACAGTCCCGTCGGCCGTCGAAAGCTCGGCCCCGGCGATGCGGTTGCCATCGCGCAGCAGCATGGTCGCCGGGGCGCTCTCGATGAGCGTGACCCCCTTGTCGAGCGCGGAGCGCAATAGACGCGCGACGAGCGCGTTGCCGTTGACGAGCTGCATGCCCCTTCCATGCAGGGCGAGGTCGCGAAGATGCTTCGCAATGCGGCGGGCAGCGTGCAGAGCCGAGCGGAGATTGCGTGTCGCCTTGAAGAAGTGGGCCATGTCCGCACCGCTGGCGATGCCCATGCCCCAGAGGCTCGTCACGTCCAGCGGCGGGCGCAGCTTGTTGATCCACGGACCGAGTTCGCGGCCATCGTAGGGCGCTGCGGAGACGGACCGTCCGCCCTTGAGCGCGCCGGGTCCCTCATGGAAGTCCGGGATGCGGTTTCCGTCGATCCAGCGGACTGCCGTGTGATCGCGGAAGAACGAGACCATCTCCGGGCCGTTGGCGAGGAAAACCGGCAGGCGCGGATCCCGGGCACGCTCGCCTAGCTCGCTCTCGATATAGCGCATTGGTCCCTCCGGGGGCTCCTGGATGCCTGCCTCCACGGCCAGGGGATTGCGCGGAATCCACAGCCACCCGCCCGACCAGGCGGAGGTGCCGCCAAACACCGGGGCCTTTTCCGCCACGATGACCTTCAGGCCGAAATGCGCGGCAGTAACCGCGGCGGCAAGCCCCGAGGCCCCCGATCCAATCACCAGCACGTCGCAATTGAGCTCGCTCATTGACCGCGCGCCCATCGTCTCCTCCCCACGTCGTGCGCTATCGCTTTATGCTGCGGATAGAATATTCACCCGTGCCCGGCAGTTTATGCGGGCTCCAGTTCCCGCACCTTCGATCGAAAATATTGCGAACCGGCCGCGGCATGGCCGATTTCATCCGCGGCCGCCTTGAGCCGCGGGGCAAGCCTCGCCATCCGCTCCGGATCCAGCCGGACAGCGGGTCCGGCAATGGAAAGGCAGCCGAGCACTGGTCCGTCACCGTGAAAGCGGACGGGAACGGCCATGGCCGCCATGCCCGGAATGTAGCTGTCCACCGCCACGGCGTAGCCACGCTCGCGTGCCTCGTTCAGGCGCTGCAGGAGATCGGCGAAGGTATGGGGTGCGTTGGGGCCTGCGTCCTTGGCATTCCGGATGAGCCCCTGCGCGGAGACCCGGGCTATCGCCTCCTCGTCGGACATGGTTGCCAGCCACGCCTGACCGCCGGCGGAACTGGCAAGATGTGCGACGACGCCCTGTTCCTGGCCGGGATCGTAGCGCAGTCCGTGCGTGGTGCCCTGCGCCACGGCCACCCAGGTCAGGTTTTCCCCGTCGATGACGGAAAGGCGGATGAGTTCCCCCGTTTCCGCCGCCAGGGTGTCGAGCACGGGCTGGGTAATGTCGGTAATACCCGCCCGCGCGAGGAAGCTCAGTCCCATCGCCGGCAGCTTGATCGTCAGCATGTAGTCGCCCTGCGCGCGCAGTTGGTGGACGTAGCCGAGCCGGGCGAGTTCCTGAAGCGTGCGGTGGACGCCGGACAGCGGCTGGTCCAGTGTGCTGGCGATGGTGGAAACCGGAAGCCCGGCTGGATGTTCGATCAAAAGCTCGATGATCGCGAGGGATTTCTCTAGGACGCTGCTCATTGTCTGTTTCCGTTAGAGTGAGCCAGTCCCTGGGGGGATAATGATGAAAGATCGATCGCAATCCGGCCGTCGTCGCCCGCGGCCCGCCTGATGGCATCAATGACGATCATGTTCGCGGTTGCGTCCCGCAGGCTGACGCGCGGTGACGTCTCGGCGCCTTCGATCAGATCGGCGAAATGTGACAGCTGCAATGAATAGGGGTTGGCCGGAGCGACCGGGATCGACTCGGGCCGCAGCTTTTTCGTCCAGTCAGGTTCCCCTTCCGGCAGCCACAACGTCAGGTCCGGCAGGCTCAAAGCGCCACGCGTTCCGGCATAGTGGTGCGCGGTCACGTGGTGGGCGGGGAAGCGGGCAAGGTTCTCGCCGGAGGTGAGGTCCCATGCCCAGGGGCCGGAAGCCGAGTCGGAGATGACGAGCGTGGCCAGAGCCCCGTTTGCGAAGGTCAGGCAGACGGCAGCGCCGTCTTCCACCTCAAAGCTTCTCTGGCGGTGGGACGTGATGGCCTTCACCTCGGCGATTTCGCCGAAGAAGTGCCGCAGCAGGTCGATCTCGTGGACGAGATTGATGAGCAGCGGGCCGCCCGCGCCAGGAGTCTTGCGCCACTTGGCGTCGAAATAATCTTCGGGCTTGTAAAGGGAGCAGACCACATTGGCGATCACCAGGTCCCCGATCTGCCCGGACAGGATGATCTCCCGAGCCTTCCGAACGATCGGATTGTGGCGCCGGTGATGGCCGACAAGAACCGGAATGCCCGTGTCGTCGGCGATCCCGATCAGCTTCAGGGCCGAAGCGAGGCTTTCCGCGACGGGCTTTTCCAGCAGAACCGGCAGGCCGGCGCGCAGGAGCGATTCCGTCACGGGCAGGTGTGTCTCGTTAGGAGTGGCGACGATCGCCGCCCGCGCGATGCCGGATGACAAGAGCGCCGGCACATCCGGGAACCATGGCACGCCATATGATTCCGCCAGCTGCGCGGATGTGGGGACTGGATCGACCAGCGCCGCGAGCCGCAGCCGGTCGTGCTGCGCGAGAGTCTCGACGTGCGTGCGTCCGATTACGCCCGCGCCGACTACCGCCACACCAAGCCGTTCCGACATTTGCTGCATCCTTATTTGTATGCGTCTTGGATAAACGGTTTTCCGACAAAACGGAAGCACTTTTTATTCTTGAAACGGTTTCCATTTTTTGTCATGGTTCTCCGGTCCGGAGGAGAGGCCGGCTAAGGAGGAGCTCATGAATCGCGGATTGCGTCATGCCGCGGACAGCTATGATGTTGTTGTGCTGGGAGCCGGCGCGGGCGGCATGTCGGCCGCGGTGTTCGCGGCGCTGGAAGGCGCCAGGGTGCTGCTTGTCGAGCGCACTGAATATCTGGGAGGTACGTCCGCCTTTTCCGCTGCCACGACGTGGATACCGCTGACGCATCACGCCAGGACGGTCGGCGCGGAGGACAGCTACGACAAGGTTCTGGGATACCTCGACAATGCTGTCGGCAACCGAGCGCCACGCGCGATGCGGGAAGCTTTCCTCAAGGCTGGGCCCGGCGTGGTCGCTGAACTCGAGCGACGGACCGAGATGAAGTTCCGCCCGCGACCGCTGCATCCGGATTATCTCTCCGAACTGGAAGGGTCGACCGCTTGCGGTCGTGCGCTGGAGCCGGAGCCGTTCGATGCGCGTTCCCTGGGAGATGCACTCAAGCTGATCCGCCCGCCCATTCCGGAATTCACCATCCTTGGCGGCATGATGATCGACCGTGACGACATTCCCCATCTTCTCAAGATAGGCAAGTCGCTTGAGTCGACCGTTTACTCCGCCAAGCTCATCGGCAAGTACTATATCTCCCGCCTGCGCTACGGGCGCGATACGCGTCTTGTCATGGGCAATGCCCTGATCGGCCGCATGCTCGCGTCGGCGCTGCGCCTGGGCGTGCATATCCTGACGGAGACGGAAACCGTTGCGTTGCGCTCTAAGAATGGGGCCGTCACCGGACTGACCCTCCGCCAGAATGGGGAGTCGCGCGACATCGCCGTGGCGGGCGGAATCGTCCTGGCTTCTGGCGGCTTTGCCCGGCATCCCAGGATGCGGCAGGAAAAGCTGCCCCATCCGGTGCCGGAGTACAGTCCTTCGGCGCCGGGTCACACCGGCGCACTGCACGACCTTGCCTTCGAGCTCGGCGCCCATCACGGCGAGGAAGCCGCACAGCCCTGCTTCTGGGCCCCCTGCTCCATCCGCCGCAGGCCGGACGGAACCATGGCGGTTTTCCCGCACTTCGTTCTGGATCGATCGAAGCCGGGTATCATCGCCGTCGGCCGCGACGGCCGCCGCTTCGTGAACGAATCCACCAGCTACCATCTGTTCGGCGCGGCGCAGTTTGCGGTAAACCGCGACGGCTCGCACATTCCCGTCTACCTGATCGCCGACTCCCGCGCGCTCGCGAAGTACGGCATGGGCATGATCCGGCCGGGCGGTTCGGACATCAGACCGTTCCTCGCCGATGGCTATCTGACGGAGGGCGCGACTCTCGAGGAGCTGGCCGGCAAGCTCGGCATCGACGCCGATGGCCTGAAGGACTCCGTCGCCCGCATGAACCGCTATGCCGAGACCGGCGTGGACGAGGATTTCCAACGCGGCACCACCGTCTACCAAAGGGTCAACGGCGATCCCTCCCACGGGCCGAACCCGACGCTCGGCAAGCTTGAGACGCCTCCGTTCTACGCCGTCCAACTTTGGCCGTGCGACATCGGATCGGCGATGGGTCTTGTCGGGGATGAGAATGCCCGGCTGCTGCGTCGCGACGGTTCGGTCATCGAGGGGCTCTACGCCTGCGGCAACGACCTGCAGTCCATCATGGGAGGCGTCTATCCCGGCCCCGGCATCACCATCGGCCCTGCCATCGTCTTCGGTGCAATCGCAGCGCGCCACGCGGCGGCCCGGGCCGGCGCGTCCCGGCGGAGCGAGGCAGCATGAGCAAGGTTCTCGTCACCGGCGGAAGTGGCTTTGTTGGGCAACCGACCATCGCCCGGCTGATGGCGGCCGGCCACGGGGTCCGCGTCTTCGACCTCAAGCCGCGGCAGGAGGCGCTTCCTGCCGGCGTGGAGGTCGTCGCGGGTGACGTGACCGATGCGAAGGCGGTGTCGGCTGCGGTGGAAGGCTGCGATGCGATCGTGCATCTCGCCGGTCTGATGACGGTCGATTGCGCCCGCGATCCGGTGCTGGGTGCGCAGGTAAACGTGATGGGCAGCGTCAATGTCTTCGAGGCTGCGCGCCAACGCCGACTGCCGGTTGCCTATCTCAGCACGGCGGGCGTGTACGGACCGGACGATGCGGTCCATCCCCTGCCCATGTCCATTTACGGGGTTACCAAGCTCGCCGTCGAAGGTATCGCGCGTGTTTACTGGCTGGACCACCAGGTTCCGAGCCTCGGGCTGCGCCCCTACATCGTCTATGGGCCCGGCATCAGTTCGGGGATCGCGGCTGGTCCGTCGATCGCAATCGCTGCAGCGCTCCGCAGGGAGCCGGCGACCATCCGCTTTTCCGGGCGTGTCGGCTTTGTTTACGTGGGAGATGTTGCCCGCCTACTGGCCGCCGCTGTCAGTGGCGGTCTGTCCGGGGCCCGCGTGCTCACGATGGCCGGGGATACCCATGCCATGGAGGACTTCGTGGCCGAGCTCGCGCGCCAGACGGGGTGGAGCGAGATCACCATCGAGGGCGCTCCGCTTCGCATCCCGGCTGATCTCACCTCTGATCCGGTTCCGCCGGATCTTGGCAGCCATCCCGTGACTCCGATCGCGGACGGAATATCGCAAGCTTTAACCGAGCTCAGGGAGAGAGCCCGTGCACTTTAGCACCCTACCGGCACACTGGCGTCCCGACGGGGCGGCCAGCTCGCACCGTGCCGCCTCCATTCAGGCTGAAGCGGGAGAAAAAGCATGACCGCTCCGCTCAGGATCGACGGGGAAACGAAGGTCTTCCCGATTATCGGCCATCCGATCGGCCAGGTGAAGTCGCCTGCGTCTCTCAGCCAGATCATGGCAGACCGCGGTTTCAACGGCATTGTTGTCCCCGCGCACATCCTGCCGGAAGACCTGAGCGCATGGCTGGACCAGGCCGGTGCCCTGCGCAACTGCGACGGCATCATCGTCACTGTCCCGCACAAGGGACCGTGCTTCAGCCACTGTACACGCGTTACCGCACGGGCCCGCGCCGCGGGAGCGGTCAACATCATGATCCGCGACAGGGACGGATGGCTGGGCGACGCCACCGACGGCCAAGGTTTCATGGATGGTGTTGCGGCGGAAGGCTTCGACGTTTCCGGCAAGCCCGCCCTGCTGGTGGGCGCAGGCGGCGCCGGATCGGCGATCGCCTACGAGATCCTGGCGCGCGGCGCCACGGAACTTGCCATCCACGACATCGACGCGGTCCGTAGGGACACGCTGATCGAGCGTCTCAAGGTCTTTTTCCCGGGCCGCGTGCGGGCAGGGAGCCCGGATCCGAGGGGCGTTGCTCTGGTTGCGAACGCGACACCCCTGGGGATGAGGGAGGGCGATCCGTTCCCGGTAGATGTGGATCTGCTGGTTCCCGAACAGTTCGTCGGCGATGTCGTCACCAAGCCCGCGATCACCCCGCTGATCGCGGCCGCGCGAAAGATCGGTTGCGCAACAATGCCGGGATCTGGAATGTTCAGCGCCCAGGCGGTTCTGCTCGCCGAGCTGCTGATGGGCGTACGGAAACTGGAGATAGCTGATTAGAGAACTGTGATCCCGCAAGGGAGGCGCGTTCTGGCGCAGGCAAGACGATCGGGAGGCCCCGTCACGCGAAGGGCAATGGTCAGTGGTCTGCGGCAGTTTCGGGAGGGCTGAGAAGCCTGCTGCTCGCGGTGTCCGGATGGTCGCGGATGCAGCTCGAGGAATATCCGGGGATATGGGAGGAATGAAATGCTGAAACAATTACTGGCCACCACGGCCGCCGCACTCGCTCTGTCGGCCGCGACCGCTTCTGCTGATGTGAAAATCGGCTCGATCGTCGAGCTTTCCGGCCCCGGCGCTGCCGCGGGTGTCAACTTCCATGACGGCGTGAAGATGGGCTTCGAGGAGATCAACGCTGCCGGGGGCATTCTCGGCGAGAAGGTGGAACTCCTTGAGTATGACAGCCAGACTGATCCGCAGGTCAGCCGCGCGATGGTGCAGCGTGCCATTGACGACGGCGTCTATGCCATCACCGGCACGGTGTTCTCGTCCTCGACCGTGGTGAACATGCTGGTCGCCCAGCAGGCCGGCATTCCGCAGTTCACCGGCTCCGAGGCGCCGTCGATCGTCCAGAAGGGCAATCCGTACATCTTCCGCACCGCGTTCGGCTCCCAGAAGGGCATGCCGAAGGTGGCCAAGTACATGGCTGAGGAGATGGGCATCAAGAAGGTTGCTCTCGTCTGGGCGAACACCGAATTCGGCAAGGGCGGCTATGACGCTTTCATCGAGCAGGCCAAGGTCTATGGCTTCGAGATCGTTGCCGACATTCCCACCGAGCAGGCCCAGACCGACTTTTCGGCCGACGTGGTGAAGGCCAAGAACTCCGGCGCCGACGCCGTCTTCGTCTACCTGACGGAAGAAGAGAGCGCCCGCTTCCTGCGAGAGGCGCAGAAGCAGTCGATTGGCCTGCCGATGATCGGCGAGACGACCCTGATCGGCGCCAAGGTGATCGAACTGGCCGGTGATGCAGCCAATGGTGCGATGGGCCACGTGGGCCTGTCGGCTGATGCCGGCGTTCCGGCCATCACCGAGATGGTGGACCGCTTCAAGATCAAGTACAAGTACACGCCGGATCATAACGCCATCAAGGGCTACACCGCCGCCTGGACCATCAAGTGCGTGACCGAGCAGATCGGCAAGTTCGACCGCGAGGCCTTCGTGGAGAAGATGCACGGGCTCACGTTGTCGGTCGAGGAATGCCCCGGCATCCTGATGACGACCAGCTGGGATGACACCGGCGAGATGTCCCGCGAGAGCTTCTTCGTCGTGGTCGAAGACGGCAAGCAGACCGTCAAGGCTATCCTCCCGCCGAACTAAGGACCGGCAGGCCGGCCGGCGGCCTTGCCGCCGGCCGGTTCCGAAGAACGGCAATCAATATCAACGCCCTCTACGAGGACGCTAATGACTGAGTTCCTTCAGCTCATCCTATCGGGCCTGGCTGCAGGGTCGATCTACGCCCTGGCGGCGGTGGGCTTCACGCTCCTGTGGCAGGCATCCCAGACCATCAACTTCGCGCAGGGCGAGTTTGTCATGCTGCCCGCCTTCTTCGTGCTGGTCGGGATGACCGTTCTGGGAATGCCTATGTGGCCGTCGGTGCTGTTCGCGCTGGTGGTGTCGCTTCTCATTCTCGGCGTATTGTTCAAGAAGCTGATCGTGGAGCCGATGCTGCCCCACGGGACGCTGCCGCTGGTCATCGCCACCATCGCCCTCGGTCTCCTGCTCAAGGAAAGCGTGAAGGAATTCTATGGCGCGACCGCCCAGCCCTTCCCGCCTGTCTTCCCGCAGACCGTGCACCAGATCGCCGGCGTGAGCGTGTCCATGCAGGATGTCGGCAACCTCATCGTGTCGATGCTCGTCATTGGCGGCCTGCAGCTGTTCCTGAACCGCACACGCACGGGGCGCTGCATGCAGGCAACGGCACAGAACCCGCAGGTGGCGGAAATTCTTGGCGTCAACATCAAGCGAATGGTGATGTACACCTTCCTCATCAACGCCGCGCTGGCCACGGTCGCCTCCGTCCTGATCTCTCCGATCTATCTCGCCAAGTTCTCCAATGGCGAGACGCTCGGCGTCGTCGCCTTCACCGCAGCCATCGTGGGCGGCTTCAATCAGATCCGCGGCGCGCTGGTGGGCGGTCTCCTGATCGGGGTGCTGGATAACCTTTCTGCGGTCTACATCTCGGCCCAGTACCGCTCGGCAATTCCTCTGATCCTGCTCATCATGATCCTTCTCCTTCGCCCGCAGGGCCTTCTCGGAACTGCGGAGGGACGCACGGTATGACCCCGCTCAAGCTTTTCCTCATCGCCGCTGGCATTGTCGCCCTCTTCGTGGCTCCGCTGGGCCAGGGCAACTACATCATCTACATCCTGTCATCCTGGCTCATGTTCTCGATCGCCGCGATGGGCCTCAACCTGACGCTCGGATATGCCGGTCAGGTTTCGCTCGCACAAGCTGGCTTCATGGGCATCGGAGCCTATATCACAGCCCTGATGACGCTTGCCGGCATCCACTGGGCAGTCGCCGTGGTGGCTTCCGTCTCGGCCTGCTTCGTCATCGGCCTGCTGCTCGGCTATCCGGCGCTCCGCGTCCAGAACCACTTCCTTGCCTTCGTGACGCTTGCCTTCAACACGCTGCTTTTTCTCGTCTTCCGCAACGAGGAGGAGATTACCGGCGGCTCGTTCGGCCTGGTTGGCATGCCGCGCCCGAGCTTCTTTGGCGTCTCGACCGCCAAGAACCTGCAGTTCTACTATGTCACGCTCGTCTGTTTCCTGATCGCGGCCGGCGCGCTCTGGTGGATCCTGCGCTCGCCCTGGGGACGGGCCTTCAAAGCGCTCCGCGAGAATCCGATCCGAGCAGAGAGCCTCGGCCTGAAGATCCGCCGCCAGACCCTGCTCGCCTTCGCCATCGGCTCCGCCTTCGGCGGTCTGGCGGGCGCCGTGCAGTCGCCGCTGGTGCAGTTCATCGAGCCGGGCAGCTTCGGGCTCATCCACTCGCTGAAGATCCTGCTCATGGTCGTCGTGGGCGGTGCAGGCTACTTCTTCGGGCCCATGCTGGGTGCGGCTATCGTTATCCTGCTTCCCGAGACGCTGCGCTTCACCGAGGGCTACTATCTCATCATCTATGCCACGGCCGTGATCGTCCTCATGGTCTATTCCCCGGGCGGTCTGATCGGACTCGGCCAGAAGATCTACAACCGGCTGAGGCCGGGCTACGAGGCTCGCCGTGATCTGCAGCAGGGGGTGCAGCTGTGACGGAAACCATTCTTTCTGTACGCAACATGTCGAAGCATTTCGGCGGCATCCGCGCCGTGAACAACGTGAGCTTCGACGTGAAAAGGGGCGAAATCCTCGGCCTGATCGGGCCCAACGGCTCCGGCAAGTCCACGCTTTTCAACTGCATCCTCGGGCAGCTCAAGCCCACGAGCGGCCATTGCGAGATCAAGGGCAGGTCTACCGATGGAGTGCGGCCCGCCGATCTTTCGCTGATGGGCGTGGGACGCACGTTCCAGCAGCTCTCCGTCTTCCCGAAGATGACCGTGCTCGACAACGTCATTCTGGCCGGTCAGGAGCACGTGGGAACCATGTTCTCCCGCCTGTTCGGCCCGTCGGATGCAGGTCTCACGGAAAAGGCTGAGCAGCTCATCGAGTTTTTCCGCCTGACGCCCTACCGGGACACCGAGGCGGGATCGCTCTCCTACGGCCAGCAGAAACTGGTCGATGCGGCGATGGCCTTCATGGCCGGGCCGGACATCGTGCTGCTGGACGAGCCAGCGGGCGGCGTCAACCTCACCATGCTCGCCCATCTCAAGGAACGACTGCAAACCTACAACCGCGAGCACGGTACGACCTTCGTGGTCATCGAGCACAACATGGAATTCGTCATGTCGCTTTGCACGCGGATTATCGTGCTGGCGCAGGGCGAGATTATCGCCGAGGGCAAGCCGGAGGAGATCCGGTCAAACCAGACGGTCATCGACGCCTATCTGGGAGGCTGACATGCTGGAACTGCGCGACGTAACCGGCGGATATGGCCGGATCACCATTCTGAACGGGACCAGCTTCACGATCCCGAAGGCGTCGATCACCACGATCATCGGACCGAACGGCGCGGGCAAGTCGACGGTGTTCAAGGCGATCTTCGGCCTGCTGAGCATCCATTCCGGCCAGATCCTGCTGGACGGCGAGGACGTGACGCGCCGCACGCCCGCGGAGATGATCGCGCGCGGTGTCACCTACGTGCCGCAGGGCCGCAACGTGGTGCCGCAGCTGTCGGTCTACCACAATCTGGAGCTGGGCGGCATCACGTCCCGCGACCAGGCCAGGGTCAAGCGCCGCATCGAAGAGGTGATGGACCAGTTCCAGATCCTGCGCGAGTTCAAGGATCGCAAGGCGATCGAACTTTCCGGCGGCCAGCAGAAGCAGCTCGAGGTCGCCCGCGCCCTGCTGCTCGATCCCAAACTGATGCTGATCGACGAACCTTCCATCGGCCTTTCGCCCAATATCGTGCAGGAGGTGTTCCAGACACTGATCCGCCTGCGCGACCTGGGCGTGACGATCCTCATGGTCGAGCAGAACGCCAAGGCAGCGCTCGCCATGTCCGACTACGGGATCGTTCTGGAGCTCGGCCAGACCCGCATGCACGACAGGGCTGACAAGCTGCTCAAGGATCCGCGCGTCGGCCAGCTGTTCCTCGGCGGCCATGTCGAGGAGACAGTCTAGGAGGGGGCTTGCTGAGGTCCATGAGCCGATGAGGCAGGCATTCTAGAGAGTTGCCCAGTCCTGCCTCAGCTCTTCGCCCGTCATGCGCGGAATTCCCAGCCCCTTCAGCGATGCGGCCACCGTCGCCACGAGATCCCCGTTGCCGTCGGCCATGCGGCCATCAGGCAGGAACAGGTTGTTCTCGAAGCCCACCCGAAGGCCTCCGCCGAAAAGGGCCCCCGCAACCGTGCAGTCCGCCTCGAAGCGGCCGAAGGCGCAGACCATGAAGCGGGGGAAGCGTGGCTGTCCCTCTGCCAGGAACGGCAGCAGGTCGCGTGGCAGGGAGGTCTGGTTCACGGTGTAGCGGCCCAGCACATAGAGAACCGGCGGCTCCTCGTAGGGGACCACCCCGCGCTTTCGCAGGTCGTCGAGCAGAAGGGCCTCGGATGGATCATAGAGGATGAACTGGGGGGCGATCCGCTCCATCTTCAGCCATTGCAGGAAGCCGGCCAGCGTCGCTTCCCCCGAGGACGATGGCAGCACCTCCCGCAGGGCAAGTGACACCGCTTCCGGACGGACGGCGCGTACGACCTCCATCTGCTGGTCAGGGCCGTACTGGCCCAGCGCCTCCGTCGTGATCTGAATGACCAGGCGGTCGCGGACCTCGGCGCGAATCGCCCCGATCGCCTGCCTGTAGGCTTCCGCATCCAGAAGATGCTTTCCGTCCCGGTCACGCACATGGACGTGAATCATCGCGGCCCCCGCATCCAGGCATTCGGCAGCGGTCCGCGCCAGCTCCTCAGGTGTCATGGGAAGAGCCGGATGGTCGGCCTTCGTGCGCCGCCCGCCGTTCGGTGCTACAGCGATGGGAACCGGCGGAAGGCTGTCTGGGGTGTGCTGCATCGGGTTTTCCTCAGGTGGACTTCACGCTCATATTTCATGCGATTTGCAATTGCGAAACTGGTATTGCATTGGTCATGCGCGAAGGCTAGCCTCTAGCCATGGAGGACTTGCCCATCAAACCCGTGCAGGACTTTATGTTCGTTAGTGGTCTTGTAAATCGGCGTTGTCCGGGTATGCGCACCGGCTGCCAGCAGCTGGCCGCGGCAGGACGGGAAAAGGCTCGTCCGTGCGGTTCCTCCAGAACCAACAGGATTTGTGCGGTACCGGCAGGCCGCCCGGATATTTCGCGTGGCAGGCTCGGTCGTGACCGGCTGCCGTGGCAGGCAGGAGCCACGGTTTCAATTTTTCCGAATACAGTTTGTGCAAGTAGGAAGGTCTGCGCCGCATGACGCGCTTGATGCATCGTTCTCTCCTTTCAACGCCACCTGTCGCAACCTCTGCCCGTGGCATCGAGATCTTTGATGCGGACGGACGTGCCTACATTGACGCGTCCGGCGGCGCGGCCGTTTCCTGCCTTGGTCATGGTCATCCGGCGGTCCTGGACGCGATGCGCCGGCAGATGGAGGCGGTGGCCTACGCGCACACCTCCTTCTTCACGACCGAAGCGGCCGAGCGGCTCGGCGAGCTGCTGATCGAGGATGCGCCGGAAGGTCTTGAATACGTCTATCTGGTCTCAGGAGGCTCGGAGGCGGTGGAAGCGGCGCTGAAGATGGCGCGGCAGTATTTCGTTGAGATCGGTCAGCCGCAGCGGCGCCATATCATTGCGCGCCGCCAGAGCTATCATGGCAACACGCTTGGCGCTCTCGCCACGGGCGGTAACGAGTGGCGGCGCCAGCAGTTCCGCCCCCTGCTGATCGAGACGCATCACATCGACCCCTGCTTTTCCTACCGCTTCAGGGAGGAGGGCGAGACGGACGAGCAGTATGCAGCCCGTGCTGCCGGCGCGCTCGAGGAAAAGATCCTTGAACTTGGGCCCGACACGGTCCTGGCCTTCGTGGCGGAGACCGTGGTCGGCGCAACGGCGGGCGCGGTACCGCCCGTTGCCGACTATTTCCGGCGGATCCGCGAGATATGCGACCGCTACGGCATCCTGCTGATCCTGGACGAGGTGATGTGCGGCATGGGGCGCACGGGCTCGCTTCACGCCTGCGAGCAGGAGGGCATCGCCCCCGACCTGATGACCATTGCCAAGGGTCTGGGCGGCGGCTACCAGCCGATAGGCGCGGTGATGGTGTCCGGAAAGATCTATGATGCAATCAGGGCCGGTTCGGGCTTCTTCCAGCATGGCCACACCTACATGGGCCATCCGATGGCGGCGGCTGCCGCGGTTGCGGTTCTTGAAACCATCCGGGGCGACAACCTTCTCACCAATGTCAGGGCGATGGGCGACCTGCTGGACGAGCGCCTGCGGGCCCGTTTCGGCAACCACCACCATGTCGGCGACATTCGCGGACGCGGACTGTTCCGGGCCATCGAACTGGTCGAGGATCGGGCGACCAAACGCCCCTTCGCTCCCGCGCGCAAGGTTCATGCGGCGATCAAGAAGGAGGCGATGGCGCGTGGCCTCATGGTCTATCCGATGGGAGGAACCATTGACGGGGCGCGGGGCGATCACGTGCTTCTTGCGCCGCCTTTCATCGTCAAGCCGGAGGATATCGACCGCATCGTGGAGCGGCTTGGCGAGGCCGTCGACGCGGTGATCGGGTAGTCGGACATACGATGAAGCAATCGGGGGGAGTAAGCTTCGCCGATTTGCGTTAATATCAATCATTCGCCAGAAGCGAGCTCTGTGCACGGGAGCTGGCGCTGACGGGAACATTTTCGTACCAAACAGGGAGTGAGTTGCATGAAAAGACACGTACTTCTCGGAGCTGGACTGGCTGCGGCCATGGTTGGGTCGCTGATGACAGGCACGGCCTCGGCTCAGGAGCAGCGCTTCATTTCCGTCGGAACGGGCGGCGTGACCGGCGTGTACTATCCCGTTGGTGGAGCCATCTGCCGTCTGATGAACCAGACCCGCCGCGAGCACGGCATCCGTTGCTCCGTTGAGTCCACGGGCGGTTCGGTCTTCAACGTCAACGCCATCAAGGGCGGTGACCTGGAATTCGGCGTCGTCCAGTCTGACGTGCAGTACAATGCCTATCATGGTGAGGGGGGCTTCGCCGAGGGCGGCCCGCATGAGAAACTCCGCTCGGTCTTCTCGCTTCATCCCGAACCTCTGACGATCGTTGCGCGCGCAGACTCCGGCATCACCGACTTCGACAGCCTCAAGGGCAAGCGCGTCAACATCGGCAACCCTGGTTCCGGCCAGCGCGCGGTGATGGATCTGCTGATCAACGAGAAGGGCTGGTCGTATTCGGATTTCGCGCTGGCAGCCGAGCTGGCTCCGGCCGAGCAGAGCTCGCAGCTTTGCGATAACAACATTGATGCCTTCGCCTATACCGTCGGCCATCCCGCGGGCGCGATCCAGGAGGCCACGACCACCTGTGATTCCAGGATCATCCCGGTTGAGGGCGAACTCATCGACCGTCTGGTCGAGGAGAACCCCTACTACTTCAAGGCGGTCATCCCGGGCGGCATGTACAATGGCAATCCGGACGACGTGAACACGTTCGGCGTGGGCGCCACGGTCGTCACCTCCGCCGATGTGCCGGACGATGTCGTGCGGGCGTTCGTGGATTCGGTGTTCCGGGATTTCGAGGCATTCAAGGGCCTGCATCCGGCGCTTGCCAACCTGACCCCCGAGAGCATGGTCAACCAGGGCAATTCCGCGCCGCTGCATCCCGCTGCTGAGGCCTACTACAAGGAGAAGGGCTGGCTGAAGTAAGCCTGCCGCGGGCGGGAGCAGGGCCCGTTGGGAAACGGTTGTGCTTCTGCCCATCGCGCGCCGCGCGCTTGAGCGCGGCGCCGCCTAGCAGTGAGGGCGTATTCCGGAGCGGTTTGGGCCCGGCGTATTTCCGCCGGCTGCCGGGGCCGGAAAGCCCCGGCTCATTCCCGGTCTGAATTTCGGGATGAGCCTGAGGCGGTGTCCTCGACTTTTTCTCCAATCGAGTACCGGGGAGGGGAACCCGATGGCAGTTGAGAACGGCAAACCTGGCTCGACGGCGCCTCTGAGCGAAGCCGAATTGCAGGATCTTGTGGCGGCGACCGATACTGGAGCAAGAAAGCCGGTTGGATATGCCGCATGGGTGATTTCTGGAGTTGCGCTCTGCTGGTCGCTGTTCCAGCTTTACATCGCGTCTCCCCTGCCGTTCACGCTGAGCAGCCTCACCGGCCTGCCGCTGGTGCTGAACGACACGCAGACGCGGTCGATCCACCTGGCGTTCGGCCTGTTCCTTGCTTTCATGGCCTATCCGGCGCTGGCCAGCAGCCCGCGCGACCGGGTGCCGGTCCAGGACTGGATTTTCGCGATCCTGGCCGCCTGCACCGCGCTCTACATCAGCGTGTTCTACGCCGAACTTGCCCGTAGGCCGGGCCTGCCGATCACGCAGGACCTCGTCGTTGCTGGCCTGGGCATCATCTTCCTGCTGGAAGCGACGCGGCGCGCCCTCGGTCCGCCCCTGTCCGTCGTCGCCCTTGTCTTCCTCGCCTATGTCTTTTTCGGCTCGTCATCCTGGCTGCCTGAGGTGATCCGCTGGGGCGGAGCGTCCTTCGGCCGCGCGATGGACCAGATGTGGCTATCCACCGGCGGTGTATTCGGCGTGCCTCTGGGCGTGTCATCAGCATTCGTCTTCTTGTTCGTGCTGTTCGGCTCCATGCTGGACCGCGCGGGCGCGGGCAACTTCTTCATCAAACTGGCTTTTGCCCTGCTCGGACACCTGCGCGGCGGACCGGCCAAGGCGGCCGTGCTTTCATCGATGATGACCGGCCTGATTTCCGGTTCGTCCATCGCCAACGTGGTCACCACCGGCACCTTTACCATCCCGCTCATGAAGCGCGTGGGCTTCACGCCCGAAAAGGCCGGTTCGGTCGAGGTGGCGAGCTCCGTGAACGGCCAGATCATGCCGCCGGTCATGGGCGCTGCCGCCTTCCTGATGGTGGAATACATCGGTATCCCCTACATCCAGGTTATCAAGCACGCCTTCCTTCCGGCGGTCGTCTCCTACATCGCGCTGCTCTACCTCGTGCACCTGGAGGCGGTTCGCAACGACATGCCCGTGCTGCCGAAGCGCGTGCAGACCACCGGTGTGCAGTCGCTCCTGCGCTTTGGCATCGTCGCAGCCTCGGTCATCATCCTTGCCGGAGCGGCCTATTACTTCATCATGTTCGTGCGGATGCTGATGCCTGACGCGTCGGGACCGGTGCTGATCGTGCTGCTGCTTGGGGTCTATCTGGGCCTCATGTGGTACGCCGCGCGGCAGCCGGATCTCGAACTGGACGATCCGAATGCCCCCGTCGTGGAGCTGCCGCTCGTCAAGGACGTCATCAAGACGGGCTTGCACTATCTCTTGCCGCTGTTTGTGCTGGTCTGGTTCCTCATGGTCGAACGCCGCTCGCCGGGACAGTCCGCCTTCTACGCGGTGCTGCTGCTCATCGTGGTGGTCCTCACGCAGAAACCCCTCAAGGCGCTGTTCCGCGGTCTTCAGAGCTCGCAGCAGATGGCTGCGCTGCGCGAGGGCTTTGATGATCTCGTGGCCGGTCTCATCGCCGGCGCCCGCAACATGATCGGCATCGCCTGTGCCACGGCGGCCGCCGGCATCATTGTCGGCACGGTCACCCTCACCGGCATCGGCCAGGTGATGGCGGAGTTCGTGGAACTCCTGTCCGGCGGCAACATCTTCCTCATCCTTGTGTTCACGGCGATCATCAGCCTGATCCTTGGCATGGGCCTGCCGACGACGGCGAACTACATCGTCGTGTCGTCGCTGATGGCGCCTGTGATCGTTGAGGTGAGTACCGCGAACGGCGTGCTGATCCCGCTGATTGCAGCGCACATGTTCGTCTTCTACTTCGGCATCATGGCGGACGTGACGCCACCCGTCGGCCTTGCCTCCTTTGCGGCGGCGGCCGTCTCCGGCGGCGATCCGATCCGGACCGGTTTCGTGGCCTTCTTCTACTCGCTGCGCACGGTCCTGCTGCCCTTCATCTTCGTGTTCAACACGGATCTTCTGCTCATTGACGTGAGCTTCCTGGGCGGCATCTGGATCTTCTGCCTGGCAACGGTGGCGATGCTGATCTTCGCAGCGGCAACGCAGGGCTTTTTCATGGCGCGCAACCGCATCTGGGAGACGGTGGCACTGCTGCTCGTCACCTTCCTGCTTCTGCGCCCCGGATTCTTCCTCGATCTGGTCCAGCCGCCGTTCCAGATGGTGGAGCCGCGAAATCTGTATGAGACGGTGGCAGCCGAGCCGGACAATGCGGAGATCCGCCTCAAGGTCGTGGGACAGTCGTTCAGCAATCCGGACCTGACCCGCGAGCGGACCATGTCCTTCAGCCTCGGACCTGCGGGCGAGCCCGGTGACATTCGTCTGGAAAAGTCCACCGGCCTCGTCATGCAGATCGAAGGTGACACCATCACGCTCGAGGAGCCGATGGACCTCAACAGCCTCGCCGGCCGGGCGCTCTCGGACTTCGACTTCTATGCCGACGAACCGGTGCGGGTGTCAGAGGTGGAGGTGAGCGCGGATCGCATGCCCCGCGAGGTCTTCTACATCCCCGCCGTGCTGCTTCTGGCGCTGGTGGTTTGGTCGCAGCGTCGGCGTGGTGGAACGCTTGCCGGCAATCCAAAGGCCGTCTAGGAGCCCAGGGAGTGATGCCATGTACAAGAACATTCTGGTTTCGGTGGACTTGGGCAAGGCGGAGGCGGAAACGAAAGCCATCAACACCGCCGTCGAACTCGCGAGAATGACCGGCGCCAACCTTCACGTGCTGACGGTGGTGCCGGACTTCGGCTTCTCGCTCGTCGGAGGCTTCTTCCCGAAGGATCATGAGAAACAGGCTCTGGAGCGCGCGAATGTCGCGCTCCACGAGTTCACCAAGCAACATGTTCCGAAGGAGGTTCGGCATCGCCACATCGTGGCCCACGGCTCGATCTACCGCGAGATCCTGCACTATGGCGACGTCTGCAAGGCGGATCTGATCGTGATGTCCGCGGCAACGCCTGGACCCGAGGATTATCTGCTGGGCCCGAACGCCGCCCGTGTCGCCCGCCACGCCAAGGTGTCGGTTTACGTTGTAAGATAGACCCTCGGAAAGAAAAGCGGCCTGAAGCGCGGGCGCTCAGGCCGCTGGATCAGTGCCGGGCCTGCCGGAATGGCGGGCCGGCGGCGAGGATGACTGACCTCAGGCGATGGCCGCTCCGCTTTCCTTCATGATTTCCTGCCAGGCCTCATAGGCGGCAAGAACCGTCTCGCACTGGGCGGTGTGGCCGGCAATGAAGGCCTCGCCGTAGATGGTCTCGTCCGGATACTCGGTGATGAGCGTCACCGGCACGATGCCGCGCTCGTCCTCTGAAATGAGGCACGGGAAGCCGTTGACCATCTCGAAGCCTGTCTCTCCCGCGTGTGTTTCGAACAGGGCGATCTGCTTCGCATTCATCTCGATGAGGCCCGGAATTTGAGCCAGACGGCGGGTGACGGCATCCGTCAGCGCGCGCGCCGGCTTGTCCCAGCCATTGTGATAGCGGACCACCAGGAAAAAGCCCTTCGGCACCATCCACATGGAGAAATTGCGCGGAATATAGCCGGAAAGCGGGCGCGTCCACTCGTGCGAGGGATAGCCATGAAGGTTGACGTGCAGCGCCGCGCCGGTCTTGGCCTTCGCCTCGAGGCGGATTGCCTTCTCGAACAGGAAAGGTCCGGCATTCTCGGCGCTGCGGTACTCGAGATCGTCGCCGAGCGCGGTGTAGCGGGCAGCATGCGACATGTGCCGCGGATTGTCCTGTCGCAGGCGCTGGTGCAGCGCATAGCCGTCCGGATTTTCGCTCGGCGCGACGGTGAAGTGCGCGCGGGGGCGCTTGGCCAGGATCTGCGCGGCCCTGAGAGCGCCGACCACACCGGTTGTCTCGTTGGCGTGCTGGCCGCCGCTGATCATCACCGGAATATCGGTCCCCTCGACGTAGGTGGCCCGGATTTGCCGGCCGGAGCGGGCGGAGGCATTGAAGCTGCTGCCGCCGATGGCGGCGAGCTCGGCCGCGATCTGCTCGGCCGAGAGCGGGGCGGTGGCCTTCTCGAGCTGCTGGTCGGGTGAGGGGATGAAATCGGTGGTGAAATCCCGCAGTTCGATCCTGAGCGTCACCTCACCGGAACCCTGGACCACTTCCGGCACGATCTGGCCGGGCCGCAACGTGCGGTCGGTGAAGGCACGGCCGGTCTTGCGGGTGAAGAATTCGATGCCGGAGAAGTAAAGGTCCTCGTGCAGGGCCTCGCGCAGGCTCATCACCTCGTCACCCACCGGGAGGGGCTCGTCCTCCGCCGGGTATTCGATGCGGATGTTGAGCTCCTGGAAGAAGGGCTCCGTTTCTCCCCAGTCATGGGCGGCGATCGCCTCCATGGCGGCGGCGTAGACCTGCTCGTAGTCCGTCACCAGCCGCTCGCCTTCAGCCTCGCCGGCGGGGCGGATCCAGCCCGTCGGCGACACGGCAGGTTCGCCCGCCGGATCCTCGTGGACGCGGTTCGGGGCGAAGACTCGCACCTCGCGCACCGAGCTGTCGGTGCCGGTGAGCAGCACGTCGTAGTGGAAGTCACCGTCCTCGCGCTGGACGAAGCAGATCCTGCGCTCACCGACCATGGCCGCGAGCGGATAGCACTCGAGCCGGAAGCGGTTCTTCGGCGCGTGCTTGTGGACCGGATAGCGCACTTCGATCGCGGCAATGCCATCAAGGTCGATCTCCTCGAGGAATGCGTGCAGTAGCGGCTTGTATGCCGAGCGGATGCGCGCCTTCACGCTCTTGGCAGCTAGCGCCTCTTCGGCCGTCTTGCGGGTCTTGCGGTCGTCGAAGACCCAGGCCTCGAACTCGTCGCCGGCCCGTGCCTCGGCGATGATGCGGTCGAGTGTGCGTTCAAACGTGCGTTCAGCAAGCAATGAAAGGGTCATGGTCTGGAGCTTCGTCCTGTCGGATCGAGGGTGTCGCGGAGCCAATCACCGAGAAGGTTGAGGCCCAGGACGGTGAGAAGGATGGCAAGGCCCGGGAAGACGCTGACCCACCAGGCGGTCTGCAGGTAGGTACGGCCGTCGGCCAACATGCCTCCCCAGCTGGGTGTCGACGGGTCGATGCCGAGACCGAGGAATGTCAGGCTGCTTTCGAGCAAGATGTTGTTGGCGACGTTCAGCGTCATCAGCACGATCACCGGGCCGACCAGATTGGGCAGCAGGTGCTGGAAAATGATCTTGGCGTTGCTGACGCCGATTGCCTTGGCCGAGAGAATGAACTCGCGTTCGCGCAGCGACAGCATCTGGCCGCGCACGAGGCGGGCGTATTTCACCCACTCGGAGACGATGAGTAGGAAGATGGTGTTGGTGAGGCTCGGGCCGACAATGGCGACAAAGGTCATCGCCAGCAGGATGAACGGCATGGCGAGCTGCACGTCGGCAAAGCGCATCAGCAGCATGTCCCAGAAACCGCGAAAATAGCCGGCCACGAGGACGAGTACGGTGCCGAGGATCACGGCTCCGATCACCGAGACGACGCCGACGAGCAGCGAGACCTTACCGCCGGCGAGAACACGCGCCAGCACGTCACGGCCGAGCGGATCGGTGCCGAAGGGATGCGCCAGGCTGGTGAAAGGCTTGGTCAGGCGCGCCATGAGGTCGACCTTGGCCGCACCACCCGGGAACAGGACATCGGAGAAGAGCACGCCCAGGACGATCAACGCGGTGAGCGAGGCGCCGAAGATGAACTCGAAATTGTTGAAGCGGGCCCGGCGGGCGGTGGCTGTTGCCATAGGTACTACTCCAACCGGATGCGCGGATCGACAAGGCTGTAAGCGATGTCGACGATGAGATTGACGCCGACGATCAGCAGCGCCAGCACGGTTATGACCGCCTGCAGGACCGGATAGTCACGGGCGTTGACCGCGTCGAAGGCGAGGGTGCCGAGGCCCGGCCAGCTGAACACCTTCTCGATGACCACGAGGCCGCCGAGCATGCCGCCGAATTGCAGGCCGAAATAGGTGATCAATGGAATGGCGCAGTTGCGCAGCGCGTGCTTGTAGAGCACGCGCCGCTCGCTCAAGCCCTTGGCACGCGCGACCATGACATATTGCGACTGCAACGTTTCCAGCATGGCGGTGCGCACGAGGCGGACATTGGTGGCCGTCAGGATCACGCCCATGGTGAGCGTGGGCATGATGTAGCTCTCGAAGCCGGTCATGCCGCTCGGCGGCAGCAAACCGAGGAAGATCGAGAACAGCAGCACCAGCATCGTGGCGAGCCAGAAGTTCGGAAAGGAAACGCCGATCAGCGAGAAAATGCGGATCACCTGGTCGGCCACCTTGCCCTTGGAGACTGCCGCCCAGATGCCGAGCGGGATGGACATGACGATCGAGATCAGCAGTGAGACAAAGGCGAGCTTCAGCGTCGACGGGGCCGCCTGGGCAATCAGGGTGGAGACCGGCGTGCCGCCCACGAAGCTGCGGCCGAGGTCGAGGGTGACCAGTCCCTTCAGGAAACCGAAATACTGCTGGTAGAAGGGCTTGTCTGTCCCGAGCGCGGCTCGGATGCGTTCGAGATCGGCTTCCGACATGGAGCCACCGCCGCCTGCAAACATCATCACTGCCGGATCGCCCGTCAGCCGCACGGCATAGGACACGAACAGCGTAATGACGATGACGACGAAGACGGCCTGCAATATTCGCTTGAGCAGATAGCTTGCCACGGTCCCAATCCTCGGGTGAGGGAGCGCCGCCAAAAAGCGGCGCTCCGATTGACGTTACTCGACGGTGATTTCGTTGAGCTTCAGGCGGTTGTCGGGGGCCGCCTGGAAGTTCTTCACACGCTTGTTCACGCCGTAGATCGCGTTGGTGTTGTAGAGCGGCAGCTCAAGCGCCTCGTCAGCGACGTACTTGGCGATCGCCTGCAGCATCTTCTCGCGCTCGGCGCGGTCGGTGACCGGGCGCTGGTCTTCCAGCATCTTGTCGAGCACCGGATCGTTGCCATACGGGTTCCACTGCTCGCCGCTGTGGTACATGGCGTAAGCCGTGTTGTCGTAGTCGAACGTCCAGCCGCCCCACTTCTGCTGGAACATCGCGCCGGTCTTGCCCTGCGGGATGATGTCGGAGATCAGCGTGCTGGTCTCGTAGGGCTTGATCGTCGCCTTGAGGCCGACGGCCTCCAGATAGGCCACGATGGCCTGGGCGACCTCGTTCATGGCCGCGTCGTTGCTGCGGATGTCGATCTGCAACTCCGTGCCCGGCGCAACGCCCGCTTCCTCGAGAAGCTTCTTGGCGCCTTCCGGATCATAGGGCAGGCCCTTCAGCTCCGGATCGTAGCCGAACGACAGCGAGCTCTGGAAGCTCACGATCTCCGACGCCTGACCGGAGAGGATCGCGTCGACGATGGTCTTGCGGTCGACGGCCATGATGATCGCCTTGCGCACGCGCACGTCGGCGGTGATGCCGTCACGGGTGTTGAAGCGCAGCGCGTCAACCGTCGGTCCGGGGATGCTGATGACCTCGAGCTTCGAATCGCTCTCGATGACCGGGATCATGGAGATCGGGATGGTCGGCGGGACCACGATGTCGACGCGGCCGGCCTGCAGCTCAGCGACTGCGGTCGACGGCTCGGAGATGAAGCGGTACTCAAGCTCGGAGATCTTCGGCGCGCCGCCCCGTTAGTCCGGGTTGGCCTCGAGCTTGATGCCGACCTTCGGCTCATAGGAGACGAATTTGAACGGGCCGGTGCCGACCGGGTTCAGGTTGAACTCCTCGCCCTTCTCCTGAACGTACTTCGGCGGAACGATCATCGCGCCGTAGCCGGCGAGCTTGGTGAGCAGCACCGGATCCGGAGCCTTCAGCTTGAAGTCGACGGTGTAGGGATCGATGATCTCGACGCTGTCGATCGAGACGTAGTTCGAGCGCTGCGGACCCTTGGCGCCTTCCTCGCCGAGCAGGCGGTCAAAGGTGAACTTCACGGCCTCGGCGTTGAAGTCCTCGCCATTGTGGAACTTGACGCCCTCGCGCAGCTTGAAGCGGATGCGCGTGCCGTTGTCCAGCTCTTCCCAGGACTCGGCAAGGCCGGGAACGATCTTCATGTCCGGACCGCGGTAGGTCAGCCCGTCATAGATGTTGGTGGCGACAGCCGCCCAAGCGACCAGGAAGGTGTCGATCGGATCCCAGCTGCCGGCGTCCTGCGGCGCGGAAACCGTCACCTTGCCTTCGGCATATGCAGGCAGTGCGGAGAACGACACGGCGCCCAGTGCGAGCGCGGACAGTCCCGCCAGAATTCCCCGTCTGATGATTTTCATGTGTTCACTCCTCTGTGAGCTGTTAAGCGGGCACTCTCGCGACGAGGTGGCCGGGGGCTATCTCGTCGTGCATGACAATTGCAGGCTCGTCCCCCACGCGCCGCACCGGGTTCGGGATCTCGCCCTCGATCTGGACCGGTGGACGCTCGCGCGTCGGGTCGGCGATCGGAACGGCTGAGAGCAGCCGCCGCGTGTAGGGGTGAGACGGGTTCTCGAAGATCTGCTGGCGGCTTCCCATCTCCATGATCTGGCCCAGATAAAGCACCGCGACGCGGTGGCTCATCTGCTCGACAACAGCGAGGTCGTGGCTGATGAAGAGGTAGGAGAGGCCGAGATCAGCCTGCAATTCCATGAAAAGGTTGATGATCTGCGCCTGGATCGACACGTCGAGGGCCGACAGCGCCTCATGGGCGATGATCAGCTTCGGGTTCGAGGCGAGCGCGCGCGCAATGCAGATGCGCTGGCGCTGGCCGCCTGAGAACTTGTGCGGATAGCGCGAGGCCACCGAGGGGGAGAGGCCCACGCGCTCCAGCAGCTCGTGCACGCGCTTCCTGACCGCGTTGCGATCGGTGATGAGCTTGTGGGTGTGGATCGGCTCGGCGATCGAGAAACCCACGGTCTTGCGCGGATCGAGCGACGCGTAGGGGTCCTGGAAGATGTACTGCACTTCCTGGCGCAGGCGGAACAGCTCGGCCGGAGTCATGTCGGCGAAACTCTTGCCGCGGAAACTGATCGTGCCCGACTGCGCCCTCTGCAGCTGCTGGATCGTGCGGCCAATGGTCGATTTGCCCGAACCGGACTCGCCGACCAGCGCCAGCGTCTCACCGGGATAGATGTCGAAGCTCACCTTCGACACGGCGCTCAGCCGGTGCGTAACCTTGCCGAGGAACGTCTTCTTGATGTCGAAACGCACCACCAGGTCGCGAACGGACAGCAACGGCTCATCGCTTCGCACGGTGTCCTGCGCGCGCTCGTCGCCTATGATTTTGGGTTGACCATCCTCGATGACGGTGAGCGCGCGGCGCTTGGGCAACGGCTCGCCCGTCATGCTACCGAGGCGCGGCACCGCCGAAAGCAGTGCGCGGGTATAGGGATGTTTCGGATTGGCGAAGATCTCGCGGACCGGGCCTTCCTCGACCTTCTTGCCCTTCCACATGACGACCACGTGGTCGGCCATCTCGGCCACCACGCCCATGTCATGGGTGATGAAGATCAGGCCCATGCCAAGCTCTTTCTTGAGATCTCGCATGATGTTGAGAATCTGCGCCTGGATCGTCACGTCGAGCGCGGTGGTGGGCTCGTCGGCAATCAGCAGCTTCGGCCGGCAGGCGAGCGCCATGGCGATCATCGCGCGCTGGCGCATACCGCCCGAGAGCTGGTGCGGGTAACGGTCCATCAGGTTCGCCGCATCCGGTAGGCGAACCTTTTCCAGGAGCTGACGCACCTTCTCCCGCGCCTCGGCGCGTGAAATGTTCTGGTGCAGCAGGATCGCCTCGGTGATCTGGTCGCCCACGGTGAAGACCGGGTTGAGCGAGGTCATCGGCTCCTGAAAGATCATCGCGATGTCGTTGCCCCGGATCGAGCGCATCTCGCGCTGCGTGGCCTGCGCGAGATCGCGGCCCTCGAACATTATCCTGCCGCTCTCGAAATGCGCGCCGAGATGGTCGGTCAGCCGCATGATCGAAAGAGAGGTGATCGACTTGCCGGAGCCGGACTCGCCGACGACGGCGACGGTCTGCCCGGCCTCCACGGTGAAGCTCAGGTTCTCCACGACCCGGGACTGGCCGAAGGCGACGGTCAGGTTCTCGATCGACAGGAGTGGCGTCGAAGTCGTCATGCTGGTGTCGGCTCCTGGGTGCTGTGTGAAACGATACGGCCGAGTTCGTCGCCCGCGCCAACAGGACTGCCCGCGGCGACCGTCGCGGTGAAGATGCCGTCGCAACCAGCCAGGATCGGGGTTTCCATCTTCATGGCTTCCATTACGCCCAGAACGTCGTTCTCCCGCACAGCCGTCCCGCTTTCCACGCGCCAGGCGACGAGCGTGCCCGCCATGGGCGCCAGTACGCGGCCGGGATCTTCGGACGCAGCCTCGGGCGTTGCCGCGAGGCCGTCATCCGCGCCGGCGCCAAACACCGACCAATAGGCGCGCGGCACCTCGACCTCGATCATCCTGCCGTCGATCTCGACTCTGGCACGCCGGGTCTGCGGTTTGCGCGCAGGTTTCGGACGGGCCTCGGCCTCAAGCTTAGCCGCGAAATCGGTCTCGATCCATCGGGTATGAACGCGGAACTCCGGTCCGACGAAATCGGCCTCTTCGAGCACCTGCCGGTGGAATGGCAGCACGGTCGGTACGCCTTCCATCCGGAACTCGGCGAGTGCACGGCGGGCACGGGCAATGGCCTGCTTGCGCGTTTGCCCTGTCACGATCAGCTTGGCGACGAGGGAGTCGAAGGTGCTCGGCACGATTGAACCGGCTTCTACTCCGCTGTCGAGGCGGATGCCGGGGCCTGCGGGCGGGTCAAAGCGCGTGATCTCGCCGGAGGCAGGCAGAAAGCCGCGGCCCGCATCTTCTGCGTTGATACGGAATTCGATGGCATGGCCGTGCGGGGCGGGCGTCTCGCTGATCGAAAGCGGCAAGCCATCGGCGATCCGAAGCTGCTCGACCACGAGGTCGATGCCTGCGGTTTCCTCCGTCACCGGATGCTCGACCTGCAGACGGGTGTTCACCTCGAGGAAGGAGAGCACGCCTGAGGCGCCGAGAAGGTATTCCACAGTTCCCGCGCCCACATAGCCGACCTCGCGGCAGATCGCGGCGGCGGACTCGTGAATCGCGGCGCGCTGCGCCTCGGTGATGAACGGGGCGGGGGCCTCCTCGACCAGCTTCTGGTTGCGCCGCTGCAGCGAGCAGTCGCGCGTGCCGACCACGACCACATTGCCGCAGGTGTCGGCGATCACCTGCGCCTCGATGTGGCGCGGCCGGTCCAGATATTGCTCGATGAAGCATTCGCCGCGGCCGAAGGCGGCGAGCGCCTCGCGGCGGGCGGATTCGAACAGCTCTTCGACTTCCGCAAGGTCATGGGCAATTTTCAAACCCCGTCCGCCGCCGCCGTGGGCTGCCTTGATCGCGACCGGCACGCCGATCTCGCGGGCAAAGGCAAGAGCCTCCGCCGCGCTGTCGATGGCGTTCTCGCTGCCACGGGCGAGCGGCGCGCCGATCCTGGCGGCAATGCGCCGGGCCTCGAGCTTGTCGCCCAGCGCGCGGATGACGTCGGCGGGAGGTCCGATCCAGGTCAGGCCTGCGGCAGTCACTGCTTCCGCGAACTCGGCACGCTCGGACAGGAAACCATAGCCCGGATGCACGGCATCCGCGCCGCTGCGCTTCGCAATGTCGATGAGCTTGCCAATGTTGAGATAGGTGTCCTTCGGTGTCGATCCGCCAAGCGCGAAGGCCTCGTCGGCATGGCGAACGAACAGGGCGTTGACGTCCCCGTCGGCATAGACGGCCACTGATTTCACGCCATAGTCACGGCAGGCGCGGACGACGCGCAGCGCAATCTCGCCGCGGTTTGCGATCAGGACCTTTTTCATGGTCTGCCGCCCTTTCTCATGCAGTCTATGGCGTTGAAGCGGATGCGCGCTCCTGGCGGAATCTGGCTGGCAAGACCGAGTCGGTCTTCGCTTAGCGTTGCAATCACCGGGTATCCACCCGTCACCGGATGATCCGCCAGGAAAAGTACCGGCTGGCCGTTGGGCGGCACCTGGATGGAGCCTGGCAGAGTTGCCTCGCTCGGCAACTCTCCCTGCCGCCGCCGTTCAAGCGGCGTGCCCTCAAGGCGCATGCCGACGCGGTTGCTCTGCCGGCCGACCGTCCATTCCTGGGAGAGGAACAGGTTGACGGCCTCGTCGGTGAACCAGTCGTCGCGGGGACCGAGGTAAACGTCGAGCGTCACGGTCTCGCCCGCCCCCGGCATGGCAAAGGGCCGCTCCGCGGAAGGCTGCACGGCAACCTTCATTTCTGCTGACCTCACGAAAACCCGGTCGCCCGCGCGGATCGGATCGGGTCCGAGCTGGGCCAGCGTGTCGGTCGAGCAGCTGCCAAGCACCGGCTCGAAGGCAAATCCGTCGCGCACGGCAAGATAGGAGCGCACGCCCCGCCGCGGCGCCTCGACGGTGACCATGTCGCCATCGTTGAGGGCGAGCGCGGTCCACGGGGTGAGGCGTACCGTCTCGCCGTCGGTATCGCGGATGACGATTGCTTCCGCTGCTCCCGTCACGGCGGCAACGAGATTGCCCGTCACCCGGAACGTGAACGGTGCCGGGGGAATTTCCAGTGCGGCGGTGGATGGCGGGTTCCCCACGATGCGGTTGGCTGCGGCAAGCGCGCCGCGGTCGGCCGCACCGGACAGGCTGATGCCCTGGGATGCAAGGCCGGGCCGCCCGAAGTCCTGCGCAAGGGCAGGGAGCGGCGCGCTTACCACTTCGATCCACTGGTCCGAGGACGTTGACGTGTTCGCCGGTTTCGTTGGCTTCGACGGTGTTTTGCCCGATAGCGTCTCGACGCGGCGGAAACGGACACCCATGCCTGGGCGCAGCAGCGCGGCAGGTTCACGGTTGATGTCGAACATGGCGACATCGGTGCGGCCGATGAGCTGCCAACCGCCGGGGCTTGCCTTCGGATAGACGCCGGTGAACTCGCCCGCCAGTCCCACCGAGCCGGCAGGCACTACCGTGCGCGGTGAAGGCCGCCGCGGAACGTGCAGGGCGGAGTCCTTTGCGGCAAGGTAGGCAAAGCCCGGTGCGAAGCCGGTGAAGGCGACCGAGAACAGTGTGCTCGTATGCCGGCGGATGACTTCCTCGGGGTCGCAGCCGAGGAACCGCGCGACGTCCTCCAGGTCCTCGCCGTCATACAGAACAGGAATTTCGACGACGCTGCCCGGCTCTGCGGCCGAAGCCTCCCGGCTGCGCTCGATGATCTGGCCGAGCAATTGCTTGGGGCTCGTCTCGCGCGGATTGTGGCGCACCAGCAGGGTGCGGGCGCCGGGGACAAGTTCGCGAATGCCTTCGACGGGATGATCGGCCAGGCCAGTGCTCGTAGCCATTACGTCTTCGAGCGTGTCGAACTCGACAAGAAACGCGCCCGGCCGCATGGCGCGGATCCTCGGCGCAGATGGTGGCTGCGATAGGTTGGTCATTTCAGGGGCGGGCCGGAGCAAAGGGCGCGACTTCGATGCCGGCTTCGTCCAGCGCCTTGCGGACTGCCCGGGCCATCGCCACCGCATTGGGGGAGTCTCCGTGCACGCAGATCGACTGCGCGGTGATCTTCACGGTCGAACCGTCGATCGCCTGGACCACGCCGTCGCGCGCCATGACCAGCACGCGCTGGGCGACTGTCTCAGGGTCATGGATCACCGCGCCCGGCTGGCGGCGGGAGACGAGCTGCCCGTCGGGCATGTAGGCGCGGTCGGCAAACACTTCCTCCACGACCGTGAGGCCCGCGGCGCGCGCCTGTTCCACCACCGGCGCGCCGGCCAGCGCCAGCAGCACCAGCCCGGGATCGATGGCAAGGATGGCGCGGATGACGTCGGCCGCCTGCCGCTCATCATGGGCGATGGTGTTGTAGAGCGCGCCGTGCGGCTTGACGTAGGTGACCCTGCCTCCGGCAGCCTTCGCAATGCCCTGCAGTGCGCCGATCTGGTAGATCACGTCGCCAAACAGCTCTTCGCGGGTCGGCTCCATGTTGCGGCGGCCGAAGCCCACCAGGTCCCGGTAACCGACATGCGCGCCGATGGCGATGCCGCGCTCGACCGCTGCCTTCACGGTGCGAAAGATTCCGGCCGGATCGCCGGCGTGGAAACCGCAGGCGATGTTGGCGCTGCTGACGACGTCGAGCATGGCGACGTCGTCGCCCATGGGCCACGGGCCAAAGCTTTCGCCCAGGTCGCTGTTCAGATCACAAGCCAATTGAGCCCCTCACAAACTAGAGCCGTACTTGAGGATTGGAGGCTTATTGTTATCAAACCCTAACAATCTCCCACAACCTTGTCCAGACTGTTCAACAATCTTGTAAATGGAATTGGGGTAGCGACACGCCGCATCTGATTTTGCTAGATAATCCCGATGAGTCGGAGGCGGTCTGTTGAGCACCGTCCGTATCCGGCTCTTTTCGGAAGGGCCCAGCGGCAGCGTGAGAGTAACATGCCAGCACCAGCAAAGATCGTGACACCGATCGCCAGCGCCGGCCACCAACCGCTGGCTGAAACCGTTGCCGCGAGGATCCGCGAAAAGGTCATCTCGGGCGAGCTGCAGCCGGGGGAACACCTGTCCGAAGTGGCTCTGGCAGAGGAACTGCAGGTTTCGCGCAACACGCTGCGGGAGGTGTTCCGTCTTCTCACCAAGGAAGGCATCCTGCGGCACGAGGCGAACCGCGGCGTGTTCGTCACGACGCCCAGCATCTCGACGATCATCGACATCTACCGTATCCGCCGGCTGATCGAGTGCCAGGCGCTTGCCGAGGCATATCCGCGTCATCCGGCCATCCGGAAGATGCGTGAGGCGGTCGAGGCGGCGAAGGCCTCCCGCGAGGCGGGACGTTGGCTCGCGGTCGGCAGCGCTGACATCGCTTTCCACAGCGCGATCGTGGAGCTGGCCGACAGCCCGCGCCTGTCCGCCTTCTATTCACACATTTCGCTGGAGCTGCGCCTGGTCTTCGGTTTGCTCAAGGATCCGGAGTACATTCACGCGCCATTCGTCGACCAGAACGAGAAGCTGATCGAGCAGGTTGAGGCGGGCAATTTCAAGGAAGCGGCGAAGATGCTGGAGGCCTACCTGTTGCAGGCCGAGCGCTTCATCCTTGCGGCCTACGCCAAGGCGATCGAAAGCTGAGGCCGGCGTCCTGCGTCTGTTGAAAGTGTATACGTCCGGCAGCCTTCGTATGGATAGCGTGAGGTGCTGGCGTGGTAACGGATACCTGAATACATATTCAAGCGGATGCCTTGAACTTTGTTGCAAGCAGTACCGGGGCTTCACCAGTATCCTATGGTCACACCGGTAAACTCCGGAAAGCATACCTCTTCATAGCGCTACACTTCGGGCGGCTGGCCGATTGCCTGACCTGACTCCGCGTCTTTCAACAGGCCTGCATCCGCATGCCTTGATTGCCAGACAGCGCGGGATGGCGGATTACCGCACTCCTCTTCATCTGTTAACTGCAGCCGGGAAAACATCTGGCTCGGGTTGCGAGGATCATGTCTGTGCAGCTTCGGCCATAGTCGCAGCCGAGGCTCGGAGTATGGCCGGTTGTGTAAACAGGAGGTGTTTACATTATCCTTATCTTAGATAACTATTGCTAATTGTTAAGATCTGAATGAAGGCATCGGGGGGTATCGCGATACGTGCACGCAGGCGCCGTATACGGTCGTTTGATCTTCTTCTCGGGACGACCGCTCTTTCCGTTCCTGTAAGCCTGCCGGCGTATGCTGCCTGTACTGTGATGCAGGATGCCAGCACCATCTATTGCGATGGCGGCGCGCCGGCTGTCTATGCCAATCAGTATCAGACCATGGAGGTCGGAAAGGTCTCGGGCAAGGTCCAGGGGCCGTTCATCATTTCCTGGCAGGGGAACAGTCCGGGCGGAGACGGCAATCCAGGCGGTACAACGCCGGCCATGACGCTGGACTATGACGGAAGGGGCGGCACCATCACGGGTCTGTCCGATGCTTATGGCGCGCGAAACACAGCCCTTGGTGTCAGCGCCCAGGGCGGCAACGGATCGGCCGGCGACGGCGATATGTGGGACTTCAATGCCCGGGGCCATGATGGTGGGGCAGGCGGAAAGGCGGGTACCGTAACGCTGGACTATGCCGGCGGAACGATCAGCATTTCGGACGCCTACGCGTCCGACAAGATGGACTCGCTCGTTCTGCTGCGGGCGACCGCCATCGGTGGCCACGGCGGCAAGAGCGGTGGGGCCCGTTCGAGTTTGGCCGGTTCGGCTCATGGTGGGACAGGCGGTTCCGGTGGTGACGGCAGCCGCGTGGCAGTGAAGATCGATTCAGGAGACCTGTCCCTGTGCGGTTCGGTGGCGGGTCGAACCTATTCCGTGGTTACCGCGACCTCGCGTGGTGGGTCGGGTGGTGACGCCGGAAGAGCATCTGCCATTTTCGGTAACGCATGGGGCGGTGACGCCGGCGGCGGCGGCAGAGGTGGAGACGCCAGTGTCGAGATCGGCAATGCGGCTCTGTCGCTTAATGCTCGGCAAGGTGTTGTGGTCCATGTGGGGTCCTACGGCGGCGATGGCGGCACCGGTGGCTATGCGAAAACCGAGACCGCTGCGGCCCATGGTGGCAGCGGCGGGAGCGGCGGCAATGCCCACGGTGGCGCGGGGCAGAGGGGTGGCAATGGCGGCACGGCGTCCCTGTCGCTTGGATCGGGCTCCATCACGGTGGATGCGGGCACGAGCGGAATTCTCGTGCAAAGCCTTGGTGGCAGGGGCGGCACGGGCAGCAATGCCGATAGCAACATGGGCGCAGCCTGGGGCGGCGATGGCGGCCGCGGCGGCGATGCTGGCGCGGTGAGCGTCACCCGCGGCAGCGGCATGATCTCCATTTCGATGACGTCGACCACGCAGAGCCAGCAGGCGATCCGGCTCGAGAGCATCGGTGGGACGGGTGGCAATGGCGGCAATGCGCGGTCCGGCTTCGCAGGAAATTCGTATGGCGGCGATGGCGGGCAGGGCGGTAGTGGAGGCGACGTGACGGCCGACATTGCCGCCAACATCACCACCGCAGGCCACCGCAGCCAAGGCATTGTGGTGCGCAGCTATGGCGGTGCCGGCGGCGACGGTGGTAACGCGGATTCATTTGCCGGCAAGGGCAAGGGTGGCGCCGGTGCGGGGCCCGGCCCGTCGGGCAACTCGACGCTGACCTTTACGGGCAGCATAACGACGACCGGCAGCGAGTCGAATGCGATTCTCGTGCAGGCAGTTGGCGGCTTCGCGGGTGACGGCGGTGGCGCTGGGGGCTTTGTGGCCTTTGGCGGCAGCAGTGAGAGTGCCGGTGATGGCGGCACGGTTCTCGTAACCTTGACAAGTGGCACGAGGCTGCAGACCGCGGGCGACCACGCCTATGCGCTTCAGGCGCAGTCGGTCGGTGGCGGCGGCGGCCGGGGGGGGCTTCGGCGGTGCCATCTGGGGCTTGGGCGGTGACGGTTCTGCCGGTGGCTCTGGCGGCGCGGTCAGCGTGACGGTCGAGCGTGATACCCGCCTTCTGACAACGGGCGCGCGTGCGATTGCACTTCATGCTGCCAGTATCGGCGGTGGTGGCGGTGACGGCGGCAGCGTGCCTGGCATTGTCAGCTTCGGGGGCGAGGGTGGCACCGGTGGCCATGGTGGCGCGGTGACGGTGACGAACGATGGCACGATCAGCACGTCGGGCGAGGGGGCCGCTGGACTCGTTGCCATGAGTGTGGGCGGCGGTGGCGGTTCGGCCCATACTTCCGCCGCATCGGTCCTGGCGGTCGGCGGCAAGGGCGGCAAGGGTGGCAACGGCGGCGCGGTGACGGTCAGCAACTCTGGCGTGGTGACCACGGCAGGGCATTTTGCCGATGCCATCACGGTTCAGTCGATCGGCGGCGGTGGCGGCGGCGTTGGCGGGTACGCAGCAAGCGCCGGCGTAACCCCGGTGGTCAACGTCAACCTTGGCGGAGAGGGAGGAGCAGGTGGCAATGGCGGTACCGTGCAGTATCTGAACGGCACTGCCAATATCAGCACCAAGGGCCATCTTGCCGGGGCCATCGTGGCGCAGTCCGTTGGCGGTGGTGGTGGCAGCGGCGGTATCGCAATCGCGATGGCATTGGCCAGCCCCGTGACGGGAGAAGCCTCCGTTGGTGGCAAAGGCGGGGATGGCGGCAATGGTGCGGCTGTGACAGTCTCGGGTTACGGGGCGCTGTCGGCCGAAGGGCACCTCTCTTCCGGCATTGTGGCTCAGTCGGTCGGCGGCGGCGGTGGCTCCGGTGGCTGGGCTGTCAGCGCATCCGAAGCGACCTACTACGCCAGCATCGACTTGTCGCTCGGCGGTTCGGGCGGTCGCGGGGGCAAGGGTGGTGAAGTTACCGTTAACTGGGGCAGCGTGATCACGACCGCTGGCGACCTTTCCGCGGGCATTCTTGCCCAGAGCGTTGGTGGTGGTGGTGGTACGGCCGGAGCGGGGCTCTCTGAAAGCAGCGTGACCGTGTACGGCTCCGCGAACATTGCCGTCGGTGGCACGGGTGGCTCTGGCGGCTCCGCCGGAAAGGTATCGGTTCGTCAGGCGGCGGATATCGTTACCACTGGCCGCGGTTCGGCGGGCATTGTTGCCCAGTCGATTGGCGGCGGGGGTGGATGGGGCGGCATGGCGATGGCTGGCTCGTTTATCAGTGCCCACGGCGCCCTGCAGATTGCGATCGGTGGCAACGGCGGTGGGGGCGGTTCGGCAAGCGACGTATCCGTGCAGCAGACCGGGGTGGTCGCGGCGTCGGGTGATTACTCCGCCGGTATCGTTGCCCAGTCGATCGGCGGTGGCGGTGGTGCGTCCGGAATGGTGCTCACGGGTACCGGCTATACGGAACAGAGCGATATCAATCTCGGTATCAGCTTGAAGGGTGGGGCCGGCGGTTCTGCGGGACGGGTGTTCGTGCAACAGACAGGAAGCGTCTCCACAACGGGCAAGAGCGCGGCGGGCATTGTTGCCCAGTCAATCGGCGGTGGTGGCGGTCATTCCGGACTGGTTCTCGCCGTCGCGGGCGCACAAAGAGTACAGTGGTTGGGCGGGTCGCTCACGATGGCGGTCGGAGGCTCGGGCGGCAGGGGCAGCAATGCTGATGCCGTCCACGTGATTGCGGGTGATGTTTCAACCCGCGGAGATGCCTCGACAGCGATTGAAGCCATGAGCGTTGGCGGAGGCGGCGGTGCAGCCAGTGCCACCGCTGCGGTGGACATCGTCTCCAAGTGGAACGTGAATATGGCCCTCTCCGCAGGGGGCGCGGATGGCGGCAACGGAGGTGACGTCACCGTCTCGCTCAACGGTGCTGTGAACACCGCCGGCGTCGAATCCAAGGGTATCAAGGCCATGAGCGTCGGCGGCGGCGGTGGCTCCGGAACGCTGGTGCTCGCGGGCACGGTGAAAAGTGCTGGATCCGCCAACATCAATGTTGGTGACTACCGCACCGGCAATGGTGGCTCGGCCGGTACTGTCACAGTGTCCACGGCCGCTGGAAGCAGCATTCGAACTGCCGGCAATCTTTCCGAGGGCATCCAAGCTATCAGCGTTGCCGGGTCAGGCGGCACGGTTGGCCTCGCGATTTCGGGTGAGGTTTATACGGCCATTGATCTTAGTGTAACGCTTGGCCGCGGCGATGAGGTTGGCAGCGGCGGTACGGCCGGTGCGGTGAGCGTCACCAACCTCGCGACGATCGTCACCCTGGGCAAATATTCGAGCGGCATCGAGGCATCATCGATCGGCGGTAGCGGTGGCACCGGCAAGGGTGCAATCCACGTAGCCGCGCTGACGGCCATGGCCAATGGCTCCGTCATCGTGGGTAGCGATGGCGGACGCGGCGGCAAGGGCGGGGATGTCGCAGTTGTAAGCGATGCCACTATCCAGACATTTGGCTACCAGGCGCACGGCATCTTGGCCCAGTCTGTCGGTGGCGCAGGCGGCAATGGCGGCCTGATGGCGAACGGAAGCTTTACGAGCAGTCTCGACGGCGCAAAGGAAATCAGCGTCGTGGTTGGCCGCTCGGGCGGGGATGGCGGAAGTGCCGGAAATGTAACGGTGGGCGCCTACGGGAGCATTTCGACAGCCGACTATGGTGCGCACGGCATTTTTGCCCAGTCTGTGGGCGGGTCTGGCGGTTCCGGCAGTTATTCGTACCTGGCCACGTTGTCGGATGACCATCACCAGGAGAAATACTTCGACATCAACGTGGCGGTTGGCGGCAGTGGCGGCAGCGGAGCCCGCGGCGGCATGGTCATGGTGTACAACGCTGCCGCGATTACCACTGACGGGTACGATTCCAACGGCATTTTCGCCCAGTCCGTCGGCGGCGACGGGGGCAAGGGTGGCACCACCCACTCCCTCATTATGACCAGGCATCAGGAATTCGGCTGGAACGTGAACACCACCGTTGGAGGCTCGGGTGGCGATGCAGCCGACGCCGATCAGGTGAGGGTCGAAAACGCGGGCAACATCACAACCAGGAAGAGCGGTTCCAGCGGCATCTATGCCCAATCGGTGGGAGGCACTGGCGGCAAGGGCGGCAATTCCGCCAACCTGATCGCCACCCCGATGCCTGCCAGCCCGGCTCCTGGAGAGTGGAACGAGCCGAATGCAACGGAAAGACGCAGCATCGACGGCAACATAACCGTTTCCGTCGGAGGCAGCGGCGGCAAGGGGGCGGACGGAGATGTGGTGACCGTGCGCAACACGGGCACGATCACGACAGTCGGTGATCATTCGACCGGCATTTTCGCCCAGTCGGTTGGTGGCGGAGGTGGTGACGGCGGCACGGCCTCGGCCGACACCATTTCCTTCAATGGCGTCTGCACGGCTCTCAGCGGTGGTAGATACCAGTGCCGGAACCTGTTCTACGATGAAGACGAAACCTACATCACCGCAACGCTTGACGTTTCCATCGGCGGCAGCGGCAACGCCGCCGGCAACGGCGACGACGTAATTGTCATGCACGACGGAGACATCATTACCTATGGCATCCAGAGCCATGGCATCTACGCCCAGTCGGTCGGTGGCGGTGGCGGTATCGGCGGTGTCGGTTCGCTTGGCATTCGCGGTTGGTGGGACAACGATACCGCGGATGCGATCAGCAGGGCCTGGCATGATATGACGTTTATCCCGACCTTCACCGAGGTGACCGTCACTGTCGGCGGCTCGGGAGGGGCTGGCGGCGATGGCGGCAACCTCCTGGTGGCGGGAACTGGCAGGATCACCACCTATGGCAAGCAGGCCTTTGGTGTGAGAGCCCAGTCGGTTGGCGGCGGCGGCGGCGATGGCGGCATAGGTGCAAACGGCCTCTGGGGCGCTGTCACTGTTGGAGGTCGCGGCGGCAGCGGTGGTCACGGCGGTGACATCACGATCGATCTGCCGGGTGCGATCCAGACCTATGGGGAGGGCGCCCTTGGCATCTTCGCCCAGTCGGTCGGCGGCGGCGGTGGTGCTGCCGGCGATGTCGAGCTGGGCTGGTCCGCTTCCTGGATCCATTTGAACATCGGCGCCGGTATCGGAGTCCAGCAATCCGCGGGTAAGGGCGGCAACGGCGGCAAGCTGAACATCACCGCGGGCGCGGTCACGACGGTTGGCGCCCGCGCCCATGGCATCCTTGCCCAGTCGGTGGGTGGCTCCGGCGGCATCGCCCAAATATCCGGCGACACCTCGAGGCCCAGCATCTTTACCTTCGCGGGCAGCGCGGGTGACCCGGGCAAGGGCGGAGACATCACCGTCACCAACAACGGCGCCATCCGTGTGTCCGGCGAAGGCGCCCACGGCATCATCGCCCAGAGCGTGGCCGGCAGCAAGGACAAGGGTGATGCCAGCGGCAAGGTCACCATCAACGTCAATGCCAACGTGATCGCCTCGGGCAAGGGTGGCCGCGCCATTCTCGCCCAGAGCGACGGCGACAATGACAGGATCGATCCCGATCCCAAACCGGAGCCTGTGGCCCAGGTCTCGGATGACAACGCCAAGGGTGTCATCACCATCAAGGTGGCGAAGACCGCGACCGTGGCGACGGCCGCGGATGGTGCCGAGACGATTGCCCTGTTTGATGGCGCTGGAAAGGCCAGCAAGGCCACGAATTACATCATCAACGATGGTGTCATCCGCCATCTGGGCACGGGCGAAGAAAACTACGTGATCCGCACCAACGGGTCTGCCCTGTCAGTTCAGAACAACGGCATCATCGAAGGGTCGGTGCTGACCCAGGCGGCCGAGGGCGAATCCGGTCCGATCACCTTCACCAATGCCGCCGGAGCGATCTTCGGCATGGGTGGGACGGTCAACCTCGGCAATGGCGGTACACTCTACAATTCCGGCCTGATTTCGGCCGGACAGGGCGACCGGATCGGCACGACCAAGATCAGCGGTTCGCTCGTCCAGACGGATCCGGGCTCGATCATGGTCGACTTCTCCGTTGGCGGCGAACATGACCTCATCACGGTGACCAACGGCTCGCCCGCACCGCGGCTGGCCGGCACGGTCAAACCGGTGACCCAAGGCAGGGTCAACGGAACGACCGGTACCTTCACCTTCTTTGTCTCAGAGCCTGGCATCGCGTCGAACACGCTGACCGTTCAGGATATGGCGGTGGTTCATTACCGGCTTTCGCAACACACGCTGCCGGAGGGCGGAGAAGCGATCGATCTCTCCTATGAGATCGACTACACGCCGTGGGACAATCCGAACCGCCAGGCGGTTTCGGTTCCCGGCAACCCGGCGGTTTTCGGCGCCCATCTGGAGAACCTGTACTCGCTTCGGCTGGGTCTGCTCGGTGAAAGCCACAGCTTCATCGACGGCCTGCTGAACACGGCGCACCAGATCGAGACGATGGATGGCCTGCTCGCCTACTACGCGGGCTTCGTGCCGGTGGAGCTGTTTGCCCCGGGTGAAGCGACGGTCCATTCGGCTGTACGCTTTGCCGGTCGCCTGCAGGACTGCCCGGCGTGGAGCGTTGCCGGTCTGCGCGTGAGCGGCCCCGACGGCTGCGGCTGGTTCGAGGCCGAGGGCATTTACAACCGGCGCGATTCCGGTGCGTTTGAATTGGGCTACAGGTCCCGGGAGATCGGTTTCCACGGCGGTGCCCGGTTCGATTTCGCTGAAGACTGGTCGGCTAGCGTGGCGCTCGGTTACGACTGGTCGTCGCTCAGCGCGGGCAACCTCTCCGGCGACGGCCATCGTTTCCACGCCGGACTCGGCCTGAAGGGCGAATTCGGTGCGACGGCGGTGGGAGCGACCGTCTCCGGCGGCCTGGGCAGCTTCGACCAGGAGCGCTGGGTGTTCACCCCAGAGGGCTTGAACATGCACACTGCAGACCCGGATCTGCGGTGGATCTCGGCCCAGGCGCATCTCTCGCACAAGTTCGCATTGGGCGAGACAGCCTGGCTGCGACCGCAGCTGGACGCCGGCGTCCTGCACCTGCGTCAGGATGCCTATGGCGAGCGTGGCAGCGATCATTACGGCCTGAATGTCGGAGCGATCGACTACACAGTCGGAACGATCCGTCCATCGGTCGAGCTGGGTGGATCCTTCGAACTGGGCGGCAAGCCGGTCACCGGTGCGGTGCGGGCCGGTGTTCTCGCCCTGGTGGGCGATACCGACTGGTCCACGCGGCTCGGATTGAACGGCATGTCGGGGGATGGCTGGACCTACCCGCTCGAGGCGAAGGGGCAGAACCTGTTCGGCACCCTCGATGCTTCGCTGAAGTTCGGCCTGTCGGAGAAGGCATCGCTTGAGCTTGGGGCGTCGACGCTGTTCAATGGCGAACAGCAGCAGGTCATCGGACGGGCGACGCTGGCGGTCAGGTTCTAATTCGTCCCCGGCTCGCATCCGGCAGCTCATCACAGGGACCGGGCGTTGGCTTTCCGGCCCCGGTTGCGGACTGGTGGAGCGTTCCGGAGTTCCTGCGGAAACCTTTACCAAACGAAAGCGGGGAGTGGCTTCCACTCCCCGCTTCCACTACTGATTGGCAGGTTTGATGGGGCACGTCCATCGCCGGTCCGGACCAGTCTCGGGCAGGGTTACCCGAACGGCTCTCAACCGGTGGGCGTGCGCGAAAGTCAAAGCGCCTTTTCGAGCTCGGGGAGGATCTGGAAGAGGTCGCCGACGAGGCCGTAGTCGGCGACCTGGAAGATGGGCGCCTCCTCGTCCTTGTTGATCGCCACGATCACCTTCGAGTCCTTCATGCCCGCAAGGTGCTGGATCGCACCGGAGATGCCAACCGCGATGTAAAGCTCCGGC
>NZ_BAABGS010000070.1:0-58663 GCF_039541695.1 Chelativorans composti
CCCTCCCTGCTGTCGCAGAAAGGGAAAGGGTGGACGACTTTTACACCGCCCGCAGCAGCTCCATGCCGCCGCTTCCGTGGACTAGTTTCTCACCGCCGTTCTCAGCGCCCTCGGCGAGAAGCTCGGCATCGACGACGACGAGGTGGCGCGCGGCATCATCCGCATTGCCAACAACAACATGGTCAACGCGCTGAAGCTCGTGTCGCTCAATCGCGGCCACGACCCGCGCGACTTCACGCTCATCGCCTTCGGCGGCGGCGGCGCGATGCACGCCGTGGCGCTCGCCGCCGAACTCGGTGTGAAGAAGGTCGTCGTTCCGGCTGCCGCCTCGGTCTTCTCGGCCTGGGGCATGATGATGTCGGACCTGCGCCGCGACTATTTCGTCACGCGCCTGGCCGACCTGCGCCCGGGTGCGGCTGCCGGCATCGAGGCTGTCTTCGCCGAGACGGAGGCCCGCGCCCGCGACCAGTTCCGCCGCGAGGGCATCGAGCCGGAGAAGGTGAAGTTCCTCCGCTACGGCAAGTTCCGCTATCAGAACCAGGAGCACACCACCGAGGTTCTGCTTGATGGCGGCGCGATCACCGACGAGCGTCTGGCCGATATCGAGAAGGCCTTCCACGAGACTTACGAGCGCGAATACACCTACCGTCTCGACGCACCGGTGGAGATGGTGGGCATCCATGTCGTCGCCGCGGCTGAGGTGGGCAAGCTCGTCATGACCCGCCGTGAGCCCACCGGCACGCCGGCGGAAATCGCTCTCAAGGGCCGCCGCAAGGTGGACTACGCGCTGGAGGGCATCCACGAGGCCGGCATTTACGACGGCACAAAGCTTGAACCTGGCATGACCTTCGCCGGTCCGGCCATCGTCGAGGATCCCGGCACCACCATCGTTATCCATCCGGGCAACCGGGTAGAGGTTGACGGCTACGGCAACATCCACATTCACCTGGCCGAGTGAGGTGTGTCATGAGCGGACAGGTCACTGATCCCATCACCCTCGAGATCATCCAGAACTCGCTTCAGGCGACGGCTGACGAGATGTTCGTCGCCATGAAGAAGACGGCGATGAGTTCCATCATCTACGAGGTGCTCGACATGGGCACCGGCATTCTGGATGCGAAGGGTCAGATCGCCAGCTCCGGCGCCGGCATTCCCGCCTTCATCGGCGTGCTCGACAAGGCCGTGAAGGTGATCGTGGAAAAGTTCAACAAACCGGGCGACATCGAGCCCGGCGATGTCTTCACCACCAACGACCCCTATTATGGTGGCGTTACGCATCTGAATGACATTGTGGTCGCCATGCCGGTCTTTGCCGGCGGCCGCATCATTGCCTGGACGGCGAACATCGCTCACAATTCCGACATCGGCGGCAAGCTGCCGGGCTCGCTTTCCGCTGACGCTACGGAAATCTATCAGGAGGGCCTGCGCCTTCCGGCCATCAAGATCATCTCGAAGGGCGAGCCCATCCGCCCGGTCTTCGAGATCATGAAGACCAACTCGCGCATGCCGGACTTCCTTGAGGGCGACATTTGGGCGGCCATCGCCTCGGTGCGCATCGGTGCGAAGCGCCTGCAGGATCTCGCCGAGAAATACGGCGTCGAAACCTTCGAGAAGGCCATGGAATCCTTCATGGACTTCGGCGAGCAGGTCTCGCTGGCCGAACTCGCCAAGCTTCCGCACGGCACCTTCGAGCTGTCGGAGGAGCAGGATGACGGTCGCGTCTACAATGTGAAGATCACCATCACCGACAAGGAGTTCATCGTCGATCTGCGCGACAACCCGGATCAGGACAACGGCCCGACCAACACCAGCCGCGACGGCGTGATGGTTTGCGCCCAGATGATCTTCAAGTCGCTTACCGACCCGTACTCCCCGTGCAACGAGGGTTCGTTCCGGCCCATCCGGCTGCTGACGCGAGAGGGCTCAGTCTTCCACGCCAAGGAGCCGTCGCCCATCGGCTTCTATTTCGAGACGGAGGTCCGCGCCTACGACCTGATGTGGCGCTGCCTCGCCCGCCACGTGCCGGAGCGCCTGGCTGCCGGCCACTTCTCGTCCATTTGCGGCACCTTCATCGGCGGCATCCATCCAGACACCGGCCGTCACTACACGATCATCGAGCCGCAGGTCGGCGGCTGGGGCGCGAGCCATGGACGCGATGGCAACTGCGCCATCTTCTCCGGCTTTCACGGCGAGACCTACAATTGTCCGGCCGAAATCTCGGAGGCGCGCAACGGCCTCTTCGTCGATCGCATGGAACTCAATGTCGAGGACGGCGGCGAGGGCCGCTGGACCGGGGGCAGGGGCATCCGCCTCGACTACCGCATCCGCGTCGACGGCTCCTTCCTGACGGCGGGCTACACACGATCGAAGGTTCTGCCCTGGTCGCTCGCAGGCGGCAACGAAGGCACGCCCAACTACGTTGAGGTGATCCGCCGCGACGGCAGCACTGAACGCTACTCCTTCGTCTCGGGCCTCACCGTGAACAGGGACGACGTGATCAGCATCCGCACAGGCACCGGCGGCGGCTACGGCAACCCGAAGGAGCGCGATCGGCAGGCGATCATCGAGGATATCCGCAACGGCTACATCACGCGGGAGCGCGCGCTCGAGGTTTACGGCTTCGCGGGCTGACGCTTCGGGACTGACAAGACACAAGGGACCGCCGGCTGGCGGTCCCGGCGCGGTCTGGAACCGCGGAAAGATGACAGGATTTCTGGAGGCATAAATCATGGCTGTTACCGAACGGCGCCTCGCGCTCCTGCGTGAGAAGATGAAGGAAAATGGCACGGACCTCGTGGCGCTTGCGCCCGGCTCGCATATGCAATGGCTGCTTGGCTTCTACCCGCATCCCGATGAACGCCCGTGCCTGTTGCTCGTCTCCGCCACCGGCGAGACCTTTCTCATGCCCGCGCTCAATGCCGAGGGCTCGCGCGAGCACACGGACATTTCCTTCCAGACCTGGAGCGACGACCAGGGCCCGAACGCGGCGCTCGCTGCGGCGCTCGCCGAGGTCGGCGTGAAACCGGGCGCGAAGATTGCTCTCGACGAGACCATGCGTGCCGACTTCGCCCTGCTGCTGCTCGGCGCCGTTCCGGACGCCAAGCACACTTTCCTTGCCGATACGGTCGGCGCGCTGCGCATGCGCAAGGACGAGGACGAATACGCCAGGCTCAAGATGAACGCCCTCATCGCCGACCGTGCAATGCAGGCCGCCTGGGCAGCACTTCGTCCCGGGATGTCCGAGAAGGATGTGGCCGGTGTGGTGCGCGACCATTTCGCCTCGGAAGGCGCCGTGGTGGAGTTCTCCATCATCGGCGGCGGCCCGAACGGCGCGTTCCCGCACCACCACACCGGCGACCGCCTGCTGCAGGAGGGCGATGCGGTCGTCATGGATATCGGCGGCCGCAAGGACGGCTATCCGAGCGACATTACCCGAATGGCGGTGCTGGGCCGCGCCCCGGGAGGCTATGAGGAAGTCCACGCCATCGTGGAGAAGGCCGTGCAGGCTGCCGTCGCCGCCGCCAGGCCCGGCGTGAAGGCGAGGGACGTCGATGCCGCTGCCCGCAAGGTCATCACCGACGCTGGCTATGGCGAGTATTTCGTCCACCGCACCGGCCATGGCCTCGGCATCGACATTCACGAGCCGCCCTACATCACCGCCACCTCCGAGCTGGTTCTGGACGAGGGCATGGTGTTCTCCATCGAGCCGGGCATTTACCTGCCGGGCCGCTTCGGCATCCGCTTGGAGGAGATTGTGATCCTGCGCAAGGATGGCGCCGAAATCCTCTCGTCGCTGCCGCGCGACGTATCCCGGGCAAAGGTGTGACGATGGCAGGATTGCCGATTGATCCGATCACCGCTGCGGTTATCCAGGCCGGCCTTTCCGCGGCCGCGGACGAAATGTTCGCGGTGCTGAAGCGCACGGCCATGAGCCCGATCATTTACGAGGTGCTGGACGTTGGCACCGGCATCACCGACGCCCGTGGCGAGCTGGTGAGTTCCGGCGCCGGTATCCCG
Organism: Chelativorans composti; assembly: GCF_039541695.1. Taxonomy (NCBI): domain Bacteria; kingdom Pseudomonadati; phylum Pseudomonadota; class Alphaproteobacteria; order Hyphomicrobiales; family Phyllobacteriaceae; genus Chelativorans; species Chelativorans composti. The sequence continues at coordinate 4,018 of NZ_BAABGS010000070.1, forward strand.
ACCTTCGTCGGCGTGCTCGACAAGGCGGTGAAGCGCATTGTCGAACTCACGGGCCTTGAGAACATCCGTGAGGGTGACGTCTTCATCACCAACGACCCGTACTATGGCGGCGTGACCCACCTGAACGACGTGGTGATCGCCCATCCGGTCTTCGCCGATGGCGAGCTTTTCGCCTGGGCCGCCTCCATCGCCCACTGGAATGACATCGGCGGCATGACGCCGGGCTCCATGGCGGTGAACGTCACCGAGATCTACCAGGAGGGCCTGCGCCTTCCCGCCGTGCGTCTGTTCGAGAAGGGCGAGCCGATCCGCTCGGTCTTCGAGATCATCAGCGCCAATTCGCGCCTGCCGGACTTCGTCCGTGGCGACCTCTGGGCGCAGGTGGCGGCAAGCCGCAAGGCCGAGGCGCGCATCCGCCAGCTCGTCCAGACATATGGGCTGGAAACCTGCCGCAAGGCCGTCGCCGATCTCTTCGACGAGGGCGAGCGGCGCGGTCTCGCTGGCCTTTCGCAGCTTCCCACCGGCACCTGGCAGATCGAGGAGCGTCAGGACGATGGCGCTATCTGGCGTGCGGCCATCACCATCACGCCAGAGAAGTTCATCGTGGACCTGCGCGGCAACCCCGAGCAGCGCGCGGCCCCGTACAACACGAGCCGCGACGGCGCGGTCATCTCCGCCCAGATGATCTTCAAGGCTCTGACCGATCCGACGCTTTTCGCCAATGCGGGATCGTTCCGGCCGCTGGAAGTCATCACCGAGCCGGGCACGATCTTCCATGCCGAGGGCAGCGCCCCGCACGGCTACTATTTCGAGACGCGCATCCGCCTCTACGACATGCTGTGGCGCTGCATGGCGAACGCCATGCCGGACCGCCTGCCGGCGGGCCACTTCGCCTCGATCTGCGGCACCGTCATCGCGGGCAATCACCCCGACACCGGCCGTCGCTACACCATGGTCGAACCGCAGATGGGCGGCTGGGGCGCAACCGCCGGGCGCGACGGCCTCGACGCCATGTACTCCTGCAGCCACGGTGAGACCTTCAACTGCCCCGTGGAGATCTGCGAGGCGCGCTATGGCATCGACGTGGGCTTCAAGCGGCTGAACGAGCAGGACGACGAAACGAGCCTGCACCGGGGCGGCCGCGGGCTCACCGCGAGCTACCGGCCGCGGGGCAGGGCCGTTCTCTCGGCCGGCTACAGCCGCAATCAGGAGCCCGTCTGGGGCCTCAACGGCGGCGCCAATGGCGGCACGAACGGCCTTTCAGTGATCCGCGCCGATGGCCGCCGCGAGGACTTTGCCTTTGTCAGCGGCCTCGTGATTGAACCCGGCGACGAGATCCTCATCCAGACCGCCAACGGTGGCGGCTGGGGAGCGCGATAGGCGCCGGGCTCAAACGAACAGGAATCCCGATGGCAGCCGCACGGCTGCCATCGTCGTTCTTGGGGAGTGGCGATGGGCTCGACCGCCCGCTCTCACTGAGCGGCCACTTCTTCCGGCTTGCCGATCCAGAGGTCGAACTCGTCAAGCTGGGCGAAGGTAGCGGGTCTGAGCTTGCCCCACTTGGACGCATCCGCCACCAGGAACCGCTGCTGCGAGCGGGCCATGGCCGCGCGCTTCACCGCCACCTCGTGGAAGTGGAAGCAGGTCACGCCTTCCTTCTCGTGCACGCCAGCGGCGGAGAAGAAGCCTTTGGTGATGTTGATTTCCTTCAGCATCTTCAGAGCCGTGTCGGAGCTGAAGCTGCCGCTCGAGGGATGGTAGATGCCGGCCAGCAGCAGCAGGTTGATACCCTCCATGCGGGCAACGGCTTCCGCGATGTTGAGCGCGGGCGTCACCACCGTCACGTTGGCGTTCTGCGGGATGCGACTCACCAGATGCGGCAGCGTCGAGCCGCAGTCGATGAAGATCGTGTCATCGGGCGTGATCAGCTCCGCCGCTTTGCGCGCCACTTCGATCTTGGCCTGGGTGTTGGTGCCCTCAGCGCGTGAGAGCGAATAGTATTCGCCGTTGTCCTGCGCCAGCATCAGGTAGCCGCCGAGGCAAACGACACCCTTGTCCCTCTTGCTGAGATCGCGCCGGATGGTGATTTCGGATGTGCCAAGCTGCCGGGCCGCCTCGGAAATGTGGATGATCGCCCCGGAAGCGCACAGCTTCTGAAGCGCCTTTATCCGTGCTGCTCGTCCGGACGTCCTCGCCACGCGTTCCCTCTTTGAATGTGACCCGCCGCTGATTTTCCCGACGCAATCCACTCTTTCATAATTACAGGCCTTGCAAGAGGCTTGCGCATTTTGATCAGACATGATCATAATGAAGCGAATTAATCAATACGTACGGATGCAAGGTACGGGTTAATTCGGGAGAAAACGCCCACTTATGGCATCATGGAGGAGTAGGACCGTGATAAGGACTATCCTGGCGGCAGCTTCGCTGACCGTCTCGCTGATGGCATCGACCGCTTTTGCTCAGGTCGTTGACACGTCCAACGTCAACAAGGATCTGATCCAGACGGCGGATGACAAGAAATACACGATCGCGACGGTCGTGAAGGTGGACGGCATCGCGTGGTTTGACCGCATGCGCGAGGGCGTCGAGCAGTTCAAGGAAGACACCGGGCATGACGTCTGGATGGTCGGCCCGAGCCAGGCCGACGCCGCGGCCCAGGTTCAGATCATCGAGAACCTGATAGCCCAGGGCGTCGACGCGATCGCCGTGGTGCCGTTCTCGGTGGAAGGCGTGGAGCCGGTTCTGCAGAAGGCGCGCGAGCGCGGCATTGTCGTGATCTCGCACGAGGCCTCCAACCTCGTGAACACCGACTTTGACCTTGAGGCCTTCGACAACCACGCCTATGGCGCCAATCTGATGAAGGTGCTCGGCGAGTACATGGGCGGCAAGGGCAAGTACGTCGCCACCGTCGGCTCGCTCACCTCGAAGAGCCAGATGGAGTGGATCGACGGCGCTGTCGCCTACCAGAAGGAAAACTTCCCCGACATGGAGCTGGTCGGCGACCGTCTGGAGACCTATGACGACGCCGCGATCGACTATACCAAGCTGAAGGAAGCTCTCACCGCTTATCCGGACATCACGGGCATCCTCGGCGCTCCGATGCCGACTTCGGCTGGCGCTGGCCGCCTGATCGCCGAGAGCGGCCTGAAGGGCAAGGTTTTCTTCGCCGGTACGGGCCTGGTATCCGTGGCTGGTGAGTATCTCGCCAGCGGCGACATCCAGTACATCCAGTTCTGGGATCCGGCCGTCGCGGGCTATGCCATGAACATGCTGGCCGTTGCCGCCCTTGAGGGCAAGCGTGACCAGATCAAGGAAGGTCTCAACCTCGGCCTCGTCGGCTACGAGTCCCTGACCGCCCCGGACGCCAGCCGTCCGAACCTGCTCTATGGCGCAGGCTGGGTCGGTGTGACGGCCGACAACATGGACCAGTACGACTTCTGATCCCGAACGGACGGCCGGCGCCGGCGGAAGCTGGCGCCGGCCTTTCGCTTCTCCAGCGAGGGCAGGGCTGTTCTCGGCCCGCCGGAAGGTCATGTCCGAATATCTCATTGAACTGAAGAACATCAGCAAGCGTTTTGGCGGCGTGCGTGCGCTCGACGGCGTGTCGCTTGCAATCCGGCCCGGCGAGATCCACTGCCTGGCAGGTGAGAACGGCTCCGGAAAATCGACCATCATCAAGGTCATGTCCGGCATCTACACGCCGGACGAAGGCGAGATCTGGATCGATGGCGCCCCGGTCGGCAGCTATGATCCCATCCGCGCGGTTCACAGCGGTGTGCAGGTCATCTACCAGGACTTTTCCCTCTTCGGGAATCTGACCGTGGCGGAAAACCTGGCCATCAACAGCTTCCTCCTGGAAGACCGCAAGCGCATGGACTGGGCCCGTGCCCGGCAGATGGCCAAGGATGTGCTCGCCCGCCTCGGCGTGAAGATCGACATCGACGCGGAGGTCGAGAGCCTCCCGGCCTCCGGCAAGCAGCTGGTCGCCATCGCCCGCGCCCTGCTGGCGGAAGCCAGACTCATCATAATGGACGAGCCCACCACGGCGCTGACGGGCAAGGAGGTTGACGCTCTGTTCGGCATCGTGCGCGACCTCAAGGCGCAGGGCATCGCCACGCTCTTTGTCAGCCACAAGATGCGCGAGATGCTGGAGATTTCCGAGCGGCTCACCGTCTTCCGCAACGGCCGCAAGGTGGCGGAAGGCCCGATGAGCGAATTTGACGAGCCGGCCATCATCCGTGCCATGACGGGCCTTGAGCTCGAAGAAACACCTTACCGGCCCGACATCGACATGACCGCTGTCCCGGCTCTTGAGGTTGAGGGGCTCTCCGTTTCCGGCCTTGTCAACAACGTGAGCCTCACGGTTCGTCCGGGCGAGATCGTGGGCATCACCGGTCCCATCGGTTCGGGCCGCACAGAACTCGCACGCGCCCTGTTCGGCATGGAGACAGCCGCCGCCCGCAAGTTCCGGATCTTCGGCAAGGACGCCTTTCCGCGCTCCGTCCAGGAGGCCATCGAGCTCGGCATCGCTTACGTGCCGGAGGATCGCCTGACAGAAGGCCTGTTCCTCAGCCAGAGCATCGAGCGCAACATGGTGGTGAGCATCCTCGACTGGCTGCGCAAGGGCCTGTTCCTCGACCGCAAGGCCATGCGCTCCCGCACCGAGGAAATGTTCGGCGCGATGCAGATCGCCGCGCCCTCGCCGGAGACGCCCGTGGGCTTCCTGTCGGGCGGCAACGCCCAGCGTGTCATGCTCGGCCGCTGGCTGCTCACCGGTGCGAAGATCCTGATCCTCAACGGCCCCACGGTGGGCGTCGACATCGGTTCGAAGGCCAAGATTCACCAGATCATCCGCGGCCTCGCCGAAAAGGAGGGTCTGGCCGTTCTCATGATTTCCGACGATGTTCCGGAGCTCACCGGAAACTGCAACCGCGTTCATGTCATGCACGAGGGGCGCATGGTCGCCACCTTCAGTGGCGATGACATGACCGACGACAACATCAACGACAGTCTGAAGGCGTTGAGGTGAGGCAGCGAGCATGAAGATCTTTCAGTCGACGGAAGCCGTCATCGCCGCTGTTCTCATCCTCGTCATGCTGGCGATCGGCTTCATCAACCCTGCCTTCTGGGGCGTGGACAACCTGTTCAGCCTGGCCAAGTCGAACGTGGTGATCGGCATCATGGCGCTTGGCGTTCTGCTGGTGATGATCGCCGGCGGCATCGACGTGTCCTTCCCGGCCATAGCGGCGGCAGCACTCTACATCACCGTGCGCACCATGGTAGCCATCGGCTATGATGGCGTGGTGCTGCCATTCATCGGAGCGTGCGTGCTGGGCATCCTGCTCGGCGCCTTCAACGCCTTCATCATCGAACGCTTCAAGATGATCCCGCTGATCGTGACGCTGGGCACGGCATCGATCATCCGCGGCCTGGTGCTGGGCCTGCTCGGCACCTCCATCGTCAACATCAACAAGATGCCGAAAGAGCTTATCGCCTTCGGCAAGGTTGATCTGGTCTCCGTCACCGCCGCCAATGGCGCGACGGTCGGCCTCACGGCCATGGTGCTGGTCTATCTCGGCGTTGCGGTGGTCATGCACCTCATCCTGCGCCACACGATGATCGGCCGTTCGATCTATGCTTATGGCGGCGATGCGGAGTCGGCCCGCCGCGCGGGCGTCAACATCCGCAAGACCATCTTCTTCGTTTATTGCACGGCCGGGCTTCTCGCGGGCTTCGCGGGCCTCCTGCAGGCTTCGATGATTTGGCAGGCCAACCCGCGCGACTTCGTCGGTTGGGAGCTCGATGTGATTGCCGCGGTGGTCCTTGGCGGCGCCTCGATCTTCGGCGGGCGCGGCTCGGTCCTCGGCACCATGCTCGGCGTCTTCACGCTCGTCATGATCAAGAACTCGCTTATCCTGATGAAGGTCGACACGACCTGGCAGCGCGTTGTGGTGGGCGCGATCATCATCATCGCCACGGCGATAACCGCCTGGCGTGACCGCAAGAAGCTGGCTTGAGGAGGGGAAGAGACATGGTTGCCGAAACCAGGAGCAACTCCGTGTTCCGCCGCCTTCTCGGCTCGGACGCATCGATCCTGCAGCTTGCCGTCATCACGGTGGTCATCTTCGTTCTGATGACCGTGATGAACCCGGACAAGTTCCTGCGCTACTACAATTTCGAGTCCATCACCTACGTGATGCCGGAGCTCGGCATTCTCTGCCTTGCCATGATGGTGGCGATGCTCACGGGCGGCATCGACCTGTCGATTGTCGCCATCGCCAACCTCGCGGCCATCACGGCGGGCATCTACTTCAAGCAGCCGGGCGTTGCCGAGGCGCTGGCGGCGGGCGGGACAGGGGCCGCGTTCCATGTCACGATGGGCGTGCTGATTGCGCTGATGGTTGGCCTGCTCTCCGGCCTGCTCAACGGCGTGCTGATCGCCCGCCTGCGCATCATTCCGATCCTTGCCACGCTCGGTACGGGTCAGGTCTTCGCGGGCCTCGCGCTGGTACTGACCGGCGGTCCGGCAATCGCAGGATTCCCTGACGCCTGGACGTGGATCGGCACGGGCAAGCTGCTGGGACTCGCCGTTCCCTTCTGGATCCTGATCGTCGTGGCGGCGGTTGTGGCGGTGATCCTCACGCGCACGCACATCGGCCTCAACCTGATGTTGATCGGCACGAACGCACGCGCCGCCGTCTTTGTCGGCATCCGCAGCGCCCGCATGATCATCTACAGCTACACGATGACCGGCGTGATGGCGGCCATCGCGGGCATTCTCCTGTCGGGCCGCACCAATTCGGCCAAGGCCGACTTCGGCTCGTCCTATCTGCTGCAGGCGGTGCTGATCGCCGTGCTTGGCGGCACCAATCCGGCGGGCGGCAAGGGTCGCGTGGCGGGCGTCCTGCTGGCGCTGGTCTCGCTGATGCTGCTCTCCTCCGGCCTGCAGATCATGCGCGTGTCCAACTTCCTGATCGACGCGATCTGGGGCGCGTTCCTCGTCGTCGTGATCGCGATCAACTACCTGAGGTCTGCGAAATGAGCACCGTGAACGACGTCATCCTTCACCTGCAGCCGGAAGACTTTCCGGCCCGCGGGGAGCGCGTCATTGCGGAGAGCGGCCCGTTCCGGGTGACGGCCTTCCGCTATCTCTCCGGCGTCGAGGGCCTGCGGATCGACAATGCGCGCGGCCATGTGGTGGTGCTGCCCTATCTCGGCCAGATGATCTGGGATGCGGTCTTCGACGGCCGCCGCCTGACCATGGGCAACGTCTTCCCGTATCCGCGCCACGGCAGCTCGATCCTCGACACCTATGGCGCCTTTGCCTATCACGCCGGCGTCCTGCGCAACGGCACGCCTGGCCCGCAGGACACGCATCCGCTGCATGGCGAGATGCCGGTCCGCCCGATGGACAGCGCCCACGTGCGCTTCGGCCAGGATGAGGGGGGCACCTTTGTCGAGGTCGGCGGTCACACCGAATACGTCATGGGCTTCGGTCCGCACTACGTCGCCCGTCCGCGCGTCCGCCTGCATGGAGCAAGCGGCCTGCTCCATGCCGAGATGGTGGTGGAGAACCGGTCCGCCCATGAGATGGAGCTCATGTACATGCTCCATGCCAACTTCGCCTTCGTGGCGAATGCGGTGATCCACCAGCCCGCGCCCTACACGCCTGAAAGCACGGTGGTCCGCAAGAGCATTCCGGGCCACGTGAAGCCGTCACAGGCTTTCCTGGATCTGCTCGACGAACTCGGACGCAACCCGCAACGCATGCAGCGTCTGGCTGAGCCGGATCTCTACAGCCCCGAGCAGGTCTTTTACATCAGGGGCCTCGGTACCGACGGCAACGGCCGCACGCGCCTGGTGATGGAACTGCCGGAAGGCGACGCCTTCTCCATCGCCTACCGGCCGCAGGACCTGCCGCATTGCGTGCGCTGGATCCTGAATGATGGCGATGCGCAGGTCGCGGCCTTTGCGCTGCCGTCCACCTGCGAGCCGGAGGGCTATACGGCCGAGAAGGCCAAGGGCCATGTGCGCCTGCTGGCGCCGGGCGGGACGGCGCGCTTCCCGGTCACGCTCGGTTACCTGAGCGCCGCGGAAGCGGGTGGTGCGATCACGGAAGTCAACAATCTGAGCAGGGGTTGAGCCAATGGTGTCTTCGGAAAAGACGGGCCGCATCGCAATCGTCGGCTCCAACATGGTGGATCTGATCACCTACGTGCAGATCATGCCGAAACCGGGCGAGACCGTCGAGGCGCCTGACTTCGAGATCGGTTGCGGCGGCAAGGGCGCCAACCAGGCCATCGCGGCCGCGCGCCTCGGCTCGCAGGTGAGCATGGTGACCAAGGTCGGCGACGACCTCTTCGGCGACAACACGATCCGCAACTTCGCGGAGAATGGCGTTGACACCACGCATGTGAAGAAGGTGGCGGGCAAGTCCTCAGGCGTCGCGCCCATCTTCGTCGAGCCTTCGGGCGAGAACTCGATCCTGATCGTGAAGGGCGCCAATGCCGACCTCTCCCCGGCCGACGTGGACGCTGCCGAGGACATGCTGCGCCAGGCCGACCTCATTCTGCTGCAGCTCGAGATTCCGCTCGAGACGGTGGCCTACACCATCCGCCGCGCGGCGGAATGGGGCGTGCGCACCATCCTGAATCCGGCACCGGCCACGAAGGAGCTGAAGGTTTCCGACATCAGCAGCCTGAGCTTCCTGGTGCCCAACGAGAGCGAGCTGGAACTTCTCTCCGGCATGCCCACGACGACCGAAGAGGAGATCGTCGCTGCCGCCCGCAGCCTCATTGCCCAGGGCATCGGCACCGTGATCGTGACCCTCGGCGGCCGCGGCGCCCGGCTCGTCACCGCCGATGACGTGAAGGTCATCGAAGCGGTGAAGGTGAAGCCCGTGGACACCACCGGCGCTGGCGATGCCTTCATCGGTTCCTTCGCCCATTTCCTTGCTGCCACCGGCGACGTGGAGCAGTCGCTCAACAGGGCGGCGCGCTACGCGGCGTTCTCGGTCGGGCGCCGGGGTACGCAAAAATCCTACGCGACCGCCGCCGAATTCGAGGAATTCTGCAAGTCGCTTTCCGCTTCCGAATAACAAGAGCAGTAAATGTCAGTCTCCCCCACACGCAATCCCGGAACGGAGCTTCGGCCCGAATGGTTCGAGGACGTTCAGGTGAACCGCACGGCCGCCGAGCGGCGCGCTGCCGCCATCACGGCCAGCCGCACGGTGAAGAAGAACTACCAGGCCGCCTGGCTGCTGCGCGCCATCCAGTGCATCGATCTCACCACGCTTGCAGGCGATGACACGCCGGGCCGGGTGCGCCGCCTTTGCGCCAAGGCGCGCCAGCCCGTGCGTCCCGACATCCTGGAGGCGCTCGGCGTCGACAACATCACCACGGGCGCGGTCTGCGTCTACCCCACGATGGTACCGCATGCCGTGAAGGCGCTGGAAGGCTCGGGCATTCCCGTGGCCTCGGTCGCCACCGGCTTCCCCTCCGGCCTGACGCCGCTGCCGCAGCGCCTTGCGGAGATCACCTATGCGGTGGGCGAGGGCGCGCACGAGATCGACATCGTGATCACCCGCGAGCATGTGCTGCTCGGCAACTGGCAGGCGCTCTACGACGAGATCCGCGCCATGCGCGAGGCCTGCGGCGAGGCGCACATGAAGGCCATTCTTGCTACCGGCGAACTCGGCACGCTCACCAACGTCTACCGCGCCTCTATGGTCGCCATGCAGGCAGGTGCGGACTTCATCAAGACCTCGACGGGCAAGGAAACGGAAAACGCCACGCTGCCCGTCTCGCTCACCATGCTCCGCGCGCTGCGCGACTATGGCGAGCTCACTGGCCACGCCATCGGCTTCAAGCCGGCCGGCGGCCTGCGCACTGCCAAGGACGCGCTCGCCTGGCTCGCCCTGATGAAGGAGGAGCTTGGCAACCGCTGGCTCCAGCCCGACCTGTTCCGCATTGGCGCCTCCTCGCTGCTCGGCGACATCGAGCGCCAGCTCGAACACCACGTCACCGGGCGCTACGCCAATGCCGAGCACCATGCGTTGAGCTGAGGTCGGAAGAGATGAACATCAAGGACATTATGGAAACCATGGATTACGGCCCGGCTCCGGAAGCATCGACCGACGTTGAGGCGTGGCTGGAAAGCCGCGGTCGCGTGTTCGGCCACTTCATCGACGGCAGCTTCACCGGTGCCGGAAATGCCTCGATCGAGGTCGAGAACCCGGCGACGGGCGAGGTCATCGCCCGTATTCCAGAAGGCACGGAAGCCGAGGTCAACGCGGCCGTCGCCGCAGCGAAGGAAGCTTTCCCCGCCTGGTCGAGGCTGCCTGGCTTCGAGCGCGCGCGCTATCTCTACGCGATCGCCAGACACCTGCAGCAGCGCGAGCGCTTCTTCTCGGTGCTCGAGAGCATCGACAACGGTAAGCCGATCAAGGAGACGCGCAACGCCGACATTCCGCTCGCCATCCGCCATTTCTACCACCACGCGGGCTGGGCGGCGGCCATTGACACCGAGTTCCCCGGCCATGAGGCCCTCGGCGTTTGCGGCCAGATCATCCCGTGGAACTTCCCGCTGCTGATGCTGGCCTGGAAGATCGCCCCGGCGCTCGCCGCAGGCAACACGGTAGTGCTGAAGCCGGCGGACCTTACGCCGCTCACCGCCATCGCCTTTGCCGAGCTTCTGGTGGAGATCGGCCTGCCGAAGGGTGTGGTCAACATCGTTCACGGTGGCGGCGCCACCGGCGCGCTCATCGTCCGCCATCCCGACATCGCCAAGATTGCCTTCACGGGCTCGACTGCCGTTGGCCGCGAAATCCGCCGCGCCACGGCCGGTTCGGGCAAGAAGCTGTCGCTGGAACTTGGCGGCAAGTCGCCCTTCATCGTCTGCGCCGATGCCGACCTTGACGCTGCCGTGGAGGGCGTGGTCGAGGGCGTGTGGTTCAATCAGGGAGAGGTCTGCTGCGCCGGCTCCCGCCTGATCCTGCAGGAGGGGATTGCCGACCGCTTCCTCGCCAAGCTGCGCGCCCGCATGGAGCGCCTGCGCGTGGGCGATCCGCTCGACAAGTCGACCGATATGGGCGCCATTGTTTCTGCCGGTCAGAAGGCGCGCATCATGGGCCTTCTGGAGGGCGCGAAGGCGGAGGGCTACCGGCTCGAGCAGTCGTCCTGCCCGCTGCCTGAACGCGGTCGCTTCATCGCCCCCGGCTTCTTCGCGGACACCGAGCCGTCCGCCACGGTCTCTCAGGTGGAGATCTTCGGACCCATTGCAGTCACCATGACCTTCCGCACGGTCGATGAGGCGGTGCAGCTCGCCAACAACACGTCCTATGGCCTTGCCGCCTCCATCTGGTCGGAGAACATCAACGGGGCGACGGAGCTTGCCGCGCGCGTGAAGGCGGGCGTGGTGTGGATCAACGCCACCAACATCTTCGACGCCAACGCACCGTTCGGCGGCTACAAGGAAAGTGGCTACGGCCGCGAGGGCGCGCGCGAGGGCATGCTCGGCTACCTCAAGCGTAGCGTCAGGAAGGCTGCTCCCGCCGAGATCGTCCCGGCTGACCTCACCGCGATGCCGCAGACGGAAGGCGCGGTTGCCACCTACATCGACCGCACGATGAAGAACTACATCGGCGGCAAGCAGGCCCGTCCCGATGGCGGTGCGAGCTATGCGGTGCGCGATCCGAGCGGCGAAATCCTGGGGCTCGCGCCCATCTCCAACCGCAAGGACATCCGCAACGCCGTGGAAGCGGCGGCCAAGGCGGCTTCCTGGGCCGGAAACGCGCACAACCGCGCGCAGGTGCTCTACTATCTTGCGGAGAACCTCTCCGCCCGCGCCGCCGAGGTGGCTGCTCTGCTCCAGCGGATGACGGGCGTCTCGAAGGAGAAGGCCGCGGCGGAGGTGCGCCAGACGCTGGAGCGCTGCTTCTATTATGCCGGCATGGCCGACAAGCACGACGGCCTCATCCACGCTGCCAAGCCGCGCCATCTCACCCTCTCGGTGAAGGAGCCGATTGGCATCGTCGGTGTCGCCGCGCCCGATCAGTCGCCGCTGCTTTCGCTCATGTCGCTGGTGCTGCCGCTGATCGCCACGGGCAACCGCGTGGTTGCCGTGCCGTCGCCGGCTTGTGCGCTGATCGTCCAGCCGCTCTACCAGCTGCTCGACACCTCGGATGTTCCGGCGGGCGTGGTGAACCTGGTCACCGGCGACCGCGACACGCTGGCCAAGGTGCTGGCTGAACACGATGCCGTCAACGGCCTCTGGTACTGCGGCACCGCTGAGGGCGCCGCCGAAGTGGAGCGCCTGTCTGCTGGCAATCTCAAGCAGGTGTGGACGAACAACGGCCTTGCCATCGACTGGGTGGACGATGCTGTCGCCCGCGGCCCTGAGTGGCTTGACCGTGCCACGCAGGTGAAGACGATCTGGGTACCCTATGGGGCATGACATTGGATTGTCGCGCCGGATCTCCGTCCGCGTCTGATTGAAGATCGCGGTCAACCGGAGGAACCCGTCCGCGCAGCAACGGAAGTCCGTTTGACAAGAACGCCGGCTGCTCAAGGCAGCCGGCGCTCTCGTTATTGCGGAGAGTTATCGGAAGCCCGGCTGGCGGGAAGTCAGTCCAGCCGTCCCTCCATGGCGCGGTCGAAGGTCTCCAGCGCGAATTCCTTGGTGAACTTGACCGGATTGCCACCCGCCGTCGGGTCAACGATCGCCATCTCGCCGATGCGGTCGCGCTGGGCCGCGTCGATGCTCTCGCCCTGGACAAGCTCCTTCACCGTGTGCGGCACGTCGAGCTCCTTGCGCAGGTCGAGGATGGCCTTCAGGAAAGCCTCGAAGGTGGGCTCCAGGCCGAGATAGGCGGCGAGCCGCTTGATCCGATCCTCGATCGCCGGGCGGTTAGCCACCAGCACATAGGGCATGAACACGGCATTGGTCATGCCATGATGCGTGTCATAGAGCGCGCCGATCGGGTGCGACAGGGCGTGGATACCGCCGAGACCCTTCTGGAAGGCCGTGGCTCCCATCGCCGCGGCGCTCATCATGTGGCCGCGCGCCTCGATGTCGTCGGGCTTGGCGGCAACCTTCGGCAGGTTCTCCATCGCAAGCCGGATGCCCTCGACGGCGATGCCGTCGGCCATCGGATGATAGCCCGGCGCGCAATAGGCCTCGATGCAGTGGGCGAGCGCGTCGAAGCCCGTGCCCACGGTGATGAAGCGCGGCATGCCGACGGTGAGCTCCGGATCGGCGATCACCACCTTCGGCATCATTAGCGGGTGGAAAATCACCTTCTTGGTGTGCGTCGTCTCGTCGGTGATCACGCCCGCACGGCCGACTTCAGAACCCGTGCCCGCAGTGGTGGGAACCGCCACGATCGGCAGGATTCCGTTCGGATCAGCGCGGGTCCACCAGTCGCCGATGTCCTCGAAGTCCCACATGGGACGCGTCTGGCCGGCCATGAAGGCAATCACCTTGGCCGTGTCGAGGCCCGAGCCGCCGCCGAAGGCGATGACGCCATCATGGGCGCCCTTGCGCAGTACGGCAATGCCCGCCTCGACATTGGAGGCAACGGGGTTCGGTTTCACGTCGGAGAAGATCGCGGCCTCGTAACCCGCGTCGCGCAGGATGCCGAGCACCCTCTGGGTGACTGGAAGATTGGCGAGCCCCGCGTCGGTCACGAGCAGCGGCTTGGAGATTCCGGCAGCCTTCAGCGCGTCCGGCAGTTCCGCGATGCGGCCCGCGCCAAAGCGGACGGTGGTGGGATAGTTCCAGTTGGCTTTGATGGTCATCGGGGGATCAGACTTCTTTCAGGTGGTACGACTTGGGTTGGGTAAGGTTGTGGTAGCCGATCTCGCTCAGCGCGCCGCCCTTGCCGGTGTCCTTGACGCCCGTCCAGACCAGCGCCGGGTCGAGATAGTCGCAGCGGTTGGCGAACACGGTGCCCGTCTCGATCCGCGCGCCGATGCGCGCCGCCGCTTCCAGATCCTTCGTCCAGATCGAGGCGGTGAGGCCGTAGGGGCTGTCGTTCATCAGCGTGATGGCTTCCTCGTCGCCGGAGACCTTCATGATGCCCACCACCGGGCCGAAGCTCTCCTCGCGCATGACGGACATCTGGTGGTTGACATTCGACAGCACCTGCGGCGCCAGATACGGCGAGCCCTCCCGGTCCTCGGGATGCTTCGTGTCGAGATGGGCGACCGCGCCCTGGCGCACGGCCTCGTCGATCTGCCGGCGGACGAGATCGGCGAAATTGGCCCGCGCCATCGGCCCGACGACCGTATCCGGGTCGAGCGGGTTGCCGAGCGTCCATCCCTTCGCCGTCTCGACGAACCGCTCCAGGAACTCGTCATGGATGGCGGCATCCACATAGATGCGCTCGATGCCGCAGCAGCTCTGGCCCGAGTTGAAGAAGGAGCCATCCACGAGGTTCTCGACCGTGTAGGCGAGGTCGCAGTCCCGCCGTACATAGGCCGGATCCTTGCCGCCGAGCTCCAGCCCCAGCGTGGCGAAGGTGCCCGCGGCTGCCCGTTCGATCCTCCGGCCGCCCTCCACCGATCCGGTGAAGGAAATGTGGTCGATGCGGCCGGATGCAATCAGCTTCTCGGTGCTCTCGTGATCCATCACGATGTTGCAGAACAGGCCCTCCGGCAGGCCGGCGGCGTCGGCGGCCTTCTGGAAGCGTTCGCCCACCAGCAGCGTCTGGCTGGCGTGCTTGAGCAGCACCGCGTTGCCCGCGATCAGCGCCGGCACGATGGAGTTGATGGCCGTGAGGAACGGATAGTTCCACGGCGCAATCACCAGCACGAGTCCGAGCGGCTCGCGGCGGATGTAGCGGACGAAGCCGGGCTTGTCCTTCTTTTCGAGCGGCGCCAGCGCCTCTTCCGCGATGGAGATCATGTAGCGTGCGCGTTCTTCCAGGCCACGCTTCTCGCCGCCATAGCGCACGGGCCTGCCCATCTGCCAGGCAAGCTCCGGCACGATCTCGTCGTTCATGGCGAGCAGCGCGTCGGTGAAGCGCGTAAGCGCCGCAGTGCGCTCGGCGAGGCCGGTGGCCGCCCAGGCGCGCTGGGCGGCCCGGGCGCGGTTGACCGCCGCCTCGATCTGTTCGGGGGTGGCGCAGGTGCGCTCCGCATAGACGGAGCCATCGATGGGCGAAATGATCTTTATCGTTTGTTGTGTCATCTGATCTATCCTGAAACCATCAGGGTCGCGCTTCCTCTTGAAAGCCAGGAGAGGCCGGTTCCTCCACACCTCATCCCGAAGCTTGTCGAAGGATGAGGTGAAGAGCGTTGGTGATCATCGGGTCCTCACCCTTCGTTGCGTCGGGGGCGAGGGCCGCTGGGCTGTCACCCGTTGAGGTTAACGGCGCGCATGCGAAAACCTCAATTGTCTAGTAGCGCTCGAAGCCGCGCTTCAGTTCCCAGTCCGTCACGCGGCGGTCGTACTCGAGCTGTTCCCATTTCGCCGTATGGACGTAGTGGTCCACCACCGCATCACCCATCGCCTCGCGCAGCATCGTGGAGCCCTCGAGCGCCACGATTGCGTCCCGCAGGGTCTTCGGTATCTGCGGCAGCTCGCCGACGGAATAGGCGTCACCGGAGAAGGGCGGATCAAGCGGCAGCTTCTCCTCCATTCCCTTGAGGCCCGCCGCCAGCAGGCCGGCGAAGGCGAGGTAGGGATTGAGGTCGGCGCCGCCGATGCGGCACTCGATGCGGATGCCCTTGCTGTTTTCTCCGCACAGCCGGAAGCCCGCGGTGCGGTTGTCCTGGCTCCAGGTGAGCGTCGTCGGAGCGAAGGTGCCGGCCTGGAACCGCTTGTAGGAATTGACATAGGGCGCCAGGAACACCGTGACGTCCGGCGCATACTTCACCAGGCCCGCCACGAAATGCTTCATCGTCTCGGACATGCCCAGCGGATCCTTCTCGTCGAGGAAGATGTTCTTCCCGTCCCTGGCGAGCGAGATGTGGATGTGCCCGGACGAACCGGCCAGGTCATACCGCCATTTGGCCATGAAAGTCACCGCCTTGCCCTGGGCATGGGCGATTTCCTTCACTGCGTTCTTGAGCACCACGTGCCGGTCCGCCATCGTCAGTGCGTCGGCGTAGCGCACATTGATTTCTTCCTGGCCCGGACCCCATTCGCCCTTGGAATTCTCCACCGGAATTCCCGAAGCCTGCAGGTGCCGGCGGATGGCCCGCATGACCGGCTCTTCCTTGGTCGTCTGGAAGATGTGGTAGTCCTCGATGTAGTAGCCGGCCGTCTTGATGTCCCGGTAATCCTTCTCGTGGATCGTCCGGTAGTCCTCGTCGAAGAGGTAGAACTCGAGTTCGGAGGCCATGTTGGCAGTGAGCCCCAGCTTTTCGAGCCTGGCGAGCTGCGCCTTCAGGATGGCTCGCGGCGAATGCGGTAGTGGGTGACCGTGGTGGTCGAGCACGTCGCAGAGCACCAGCGCCGTGCAGTCGAGCCATGTGGTCTTCATGAGGGTCGACAGGTCGGGCTTCATGACGAAATCGCCATAGCCCTTCTCCCAGCTTGCCGCGGCATAGCCGGGGACTGGCTCCATGTCGATGTCGTCGGCCAGCAGGTAATTGCAGCCGTGGGTCTCCTCCAGCGCGCTTTCGAGGAAATATTCAGCCTGGAATCTCTTGCCGATCAGGCGCCCCTGCATGTCGGGAAAGGCAACCAGAACGGTGTCGATGACACCCGCAGAGACGTCGGCCTTGAGCGCTTCAAGCGTGTAGGCGGTCATTCGTTGTTCCTTGCCAGATGGGGAAGGGCCGGCCGGGCCTCATGCGCGGCCGGCCCCGCTTTCTCAGGAGTAACGGTACGGAGCGCCAGCCTTGCGCATCGTCTCGAGATACTTCTTGAGAATCTCGACGACGCGCTTGTTGCGTTCGCTGGTCGCGGCGATCTCTTCCCAGAAGGCCATCGCCTCGTCCTCCACCTGCTTCCATTCGCTCTCGGGAATAGTGGTCAGCTCCAGCTTGCCGCCGGTGGTGCGGTAATGGGCTTCGCCCCACCAGTACCAGTGCTGGCGGTAGTAGTGCGAGGAGTCCATCGCGAGCTGGAACAGTGTCTTGAGGTGATCCGGAACGGCCTGCCACTTTTCGGTGTTGGCGAAGAAAGAGCCGGCCCAGGCGCCGCTGATGTTGTTGGTGAGGTAGTACTTCGTCACGTCCGCCCAGCCGACCGTGTAGGTCTCGGTCGCGCCGCACCAGGCGATGCCGTCGATCTCGCCGGTCTGGATGGCGACCTCGATGTCTTCCCACGGCAGCGTGACCGGCACGACGCCGAAGCGGCTGAGGAAGCGCCCGCCCGTCGGGAAGGTGAAGACGCGCAGGCCCTTGAGGTCCTCGAGGCTGCGGATAGGCTTGGTCGTGGCGAAGTTGCACGGGTCCCACGCGCCGGCGGACAGCCACGTCACGCCCGGCACCTCGCTGTATGCCTCTTCCCAGATCTCCTTGAGGCCATACCAGTGCCACAGCACCGGGACATCGAGGCTGTAGCGCGAGGCGAACGGGAAATAGGCGCCGAAGACGGCCACGTCGACCGGCGCGGCCATGGAGTCGTCGTCACTCTGGGCGGCATCGATCGTGCCCTGCTGGACGGCGCGGAACAGCTCGCCCTGCGGCACGAGCTGGTCGGCGGTGTAGAGCTCGATGACCATCTCGCCGTTGGCCGCCTTGTTGAAGGCGTCGATCGCGGGCTTGATGACGTGTTCGGCCAGAGCCGGGCCGGCATAGGTCTGCATACGCCAGCGGATCGGGCTCTGCGCGCGGACGATGTTCGGCGTTGCCAATGTCGCACCGACAGCGCCTGCGGTCGCCAGGCCAGCATTGCGGATAAAGTCGCGTTTCGTAACTTTGTTCTCGCTCATGTCCGGTTCCCCTTTCGTTGTTGTGAGCGGACTGCCGTTTCTGCAGCTCCTGGTTTTCTCCGTACTGTGTTCCTCTCACCTCCTTCGCGCAAGGCGTTTCCGGGCTATCGGCCGGTCCACCAGTTGGGCAGCCATAGGGCGATGTCCGGGAACACCATGAGGATAATGATCGTCAAAATCATCAGGCCGACGAACGGAACGATCGACCGGTAGATGTCGCCCAGCGTGATCTCGGGCGGTGCCATCGCCTTCATCAGGAACAGGTTGTAGCCGAACGGCGGCGTGATGTACGCGATCTGGCAGGTGATGGTGTAAAGGATGCCGAACCAGATCGGATCGAAACCAAGCGACCTCACCAGCGGCACGTAGAGTGGCGCCACGATGACGAGCATCGCCGTGTCGTCCAGGAACATCCCGAGTACGATGAACGACAGCAGCATCAGGATGAGGATCGTCCACGGACCGGCGTCGAGCGTCTCGAGCAGCAGCGTCCGGATTGCGCGCACTGCGCCCAGGCCGTCGTAGACCGCGCCGAAGCACAGCGCCGCCAGGATGATCCAGAGGAACATGCAGCTGATGCTGAGCGTGTTCCTCGTGCTCACCTCGAACACCCGCCATGTGAAACGGCCGGAGAAAACCACCGACAGGATCGACAGCAGCGCGCCGACGGCCGCGCTCTCCACCAGGCTGGTCATGCCCGACAGGAACAGGCCCATCATGACAAGGAAGACCATGAGCGGCAGTACGCCCGCGCCGAGCAGGCGGAACTTCTCCGCCGGGGTGATGGCATCGCGCTCTTCCTTCGGCATGGCAGGCGCGAGTTCCGGGTTGATGCGGCAGCGGATGTAGATGTAAAGCGCGAACAGCGTAGCCATCAAAAGGCCAGGGAACACGCCGGCGAGCCAGAGCTGCAGTACCGGCTGGCGCGCGATCATCGCGTAGAGCACCAGAACCACGCTCGGCGGTACGAGGATGCCCAGCGAGCTACCCGCCTGGATAACGCCAGTCACCATGACCTTGTTGTAGCCATGCTTCAGAAGCGCGGGCAGGGCCACCGTTGCCCCGATCGCCATGCCGGCCACGCTGAGGCCGTTCATGCAGGCGATCAGCACCATGAGGCCGATGGTGCCCAGCGCCAGCCCGCCCCGCAGGTCTGCGAACCAGACGTGGAACATGCGGTACAGGTTGTTCGCCATGCCGGACTCCGAGAACATGAAGCCCATGAAGACGAACATCGGTACCGTGATCAGCGGATACCAGTTCAGCACCTGGAAGCTGGCGTTGAAGGGAAGCTCCGCCGAGCCGGTGCCCCACAGGGCCAGTGCCGCTGCCGAGCCAACGAATCCGATCACGCCAAACACGCGCTGCCCGGTCATCAGCAGCACCATCATGCTGGTGAACATGAATAGTGTGATGAGTTCCGAGCTCATGCGATCGGCTTCCCTAATGCGTGGGCCAGGTCCTTGAAGAAGGTCGAGATCAGCTGCAGCAGCATCAGGAAGATGCCGAGCGTCATCACCGCCTTGATGGGCCACAGCAACGGTGCCCAGGACGTGTAGTTCTTCTGGCCGTACTCAATGGCATAGGTGGTGCTGGACACGCCGCCCCAGAACAGCACGATCACGTAGAAGATCACGAAGAGGATCGTGAAGGCATCGAGCGTTGCGCGCTTGCCTGGCGACAGCCGGCTGTAAAAGAGGTCCATGCGCACATGCGAGTCGAGCTGCAGCGAATAGGCCCCGCCGACGAGATAGTAGGCGGAAAGCAGGAACTGGCTCATTTCCAGCGACCAGTTCACGGGAACGCCGAGAAACGCCCGCGATGCGGTCGAGTAGAGAAGAACGCCAATCAGCACAAAGAGCAGATACATCGCGACCCGCCCGATGCGGTGGTTCACGAGATCCACGTAATGGACGTAAAGTCGGATTGCCCTGGGCACCCTCTTTACCCTTCCCCTCTTGCAAGTCTTTCTGCGTTTTCTGTTTCCGTTGCGCGAGCGGCCCGCGCCGTGTGCAGCGCGGTGGCGAGCCTTCTGCCCCAGGTCAGGATGCCGTCGGGCGTGGCCAGCTCGTCGTTGCGAAC
Source organism: Chelativorans composti (assembly GCF_039541695.1). Taxonomy (NCBI): domain Bacteria; kingdom Pseudomonadati; phylum Pseudomonadota; class Alphaproteobacteria; order Hyphomicrobiales; family Phyllobacteriaceae; genus Chelativorans; species Chelativorans composti. The sequence continues at coordinate 23,987 of NZ_BAABGS010000070.1, forward strand.
CTCGATCATGACGGAGTCGAGCCCATTGGCGTCGCCGTGCCGTTCAAGTGTCAGCGTGACGCCGTCGGCGCGCGAATAGGGCTCGTTCCAGCCCACGAGAAGGTCCGGGCTCTCCGCCTGCAGGGCATCCCGCACCGCCGCCGAGAAGCGTTCGTCGCTTCCGTGGATGATGCCCGCCGGCCAGGGCCGCGGCTTGCCGAAATAGACCGGCGTGAAGGAATGCACGCAAACGAGGATCGTTTCCTTGCCCTCGGCCTTGCGCTGGCGGACCGCAGCCGCCACCGCGTCATGATACGGCTGGTAGTAGTTGGCGATGCGGAACTGGCGTTCGGCCTCGTCCAGGTTCTCGTTCGCCGGGATGCGGATGAGCTCCGATTGCGTGGAGATCAGTCCCGGCGCGTCGAATGTCCGATTGCAGTCGATGATGAGACGCGACACGTTCGAATGAACAAGCGTCGCATCAAGGATGCCGCCCAGGACTAGGCTAAGCCCCAGTGCGCCCGGGTCCCAGGCGGCATGGCTGACACGCTCCCCCTCGCTCAACCCCAGCGTGCCATACCTGTCCGGAATACGGTTTGATGCGTGGTCGCAGACCAGCAGGAAAGGCGAGGCCCCGTAAGGGTTCACAACGCCGACGACGCTTTCTTCTGAAGCACTCACTCTCCCACCCTTTTCTCCCTCTCCATGATCATGTAATTCCAGAACCGCAAAAACTGTCAATACTGAAACATACGTTTCACATTGGGATGGGGCCGATGGCCGAGATGACCGTGGAGGAAAGGATCCACGAAGCGATCGAACAGCTGACGTCGGCGGAGCGGCGTGCCGCGCGCGGGCTGCTGGCGAACTATCCGATGCTCGGCCTTGCGCCGGTCGCCGAATTCGCCAAGCAGGCGGGCGCGAGCCCGGCCACCGTTCTACGTTTCATCGCCCGGCTCGGCTTCAGGTCCTATCCCGATTTCCAGCGCGCCCTGCGCGATGAATTGCAGGCGCGGACCCAGTCGCCGCTCCAGCGCAGCCGCAACAGGCCGCGACAGGAGAGCGGAAACTTTCTTACGGCTTTTGCCGCTCAGCTCGCGGCCAACATTTCGGCGACGGCGAGCCGTATCCCGCAGGCCGAGTTTGACTCCGCCTGCCGCCGCCTGGCCGACACCAGGCGTGCCTGCCATCTGGCCGGCGGCCGCTTCACCGATGCTCTGGCCGCCTACATGGAAGCGCATTTGCGTCTCGTGCGTCCGGGCGTGCGGCGTCTGGACGGCCGCATGGCGGCACGTGTCGACCAGCTGCTGGACGTGAAGGCGGGCGACACGGCGATACTGTTCGACATGCGCCGCTATGATCCCGAGATGCTGGATACCGTCAAGCTGATGCGCGACCGCCGCGCCTTCGTGGTGCTGATCACCGACGAATGGATCTCGCCCGCCGCCCGCTTTGCCAAGGTGGTTCTGCCGTGCCGCGTGTCGATCGACCGGACATGGGACGCGAATACGGCCATGTTCGCGCTGGTGGAGGCGCTGATCGCGCGCACGACGGAACTTGCCTGGCCTACGGCCTCTCAGCGCATCAGCGCCAACGAATAGCCACCGCGTTGCGGGCAGGCAGCCTTTGACGCGACCGCCAGTTTCGCGCTGTCGGCAGAACGGGGGCACATGCCGGGGGCGGAGCGTGCATCCGTTTCTGCAGACGCTTCAAGCTTAGAATGTTGGTGGCGTGCAGGCAGAGATGATGGCGCAGGTCTCCTTGCCGATGTTGCGGAAGCGGTGCGGCCGCGTAGAGGGAAACTGGTAGGCGTCGCCGGCACGAAGCACCTCCGTCCTGTCGTGCGGAGAGCGCGGTGCTGGGCGCCTTCTTCATCGTGCTGGTTCAGAATGGAATGAACATCGCCCAGATCGGATCATATCTGCAGATAATTCTGCTGGGCGGACTTCTTATCCTTGCCGTCATCATCGACCAGTTCCGCTACCGCGTGCTGGTGGGGCGCAGCTGCTGGAAATTGAAACTGCAGGAGGTCTGACATGTTGACTGCCGTAACTCATCCGACGCTTGCCAGCAGGCTGTTTGGCCTGAATGTCTCCCGCGCCGTAAGGCTGACGCTTGTGGTTGGAGGTTCGCTCGTCCTCTGGGCCTCTGCCAAGATCCAGGTGCCGCTCTATCCCGTGCCGATGACGATGCAGACCCTTGTTGTGCTGACCCTCGGCATGGCTTTCGGCTGGCGCCTGGCGGCGGCTGCGGTTGCCCTGTACCTTGCTCAAGGCGCCTTTGGACTTCCCGTGTTTGCCGGCACGCCGGAACGCGGCATTGGCCTTGCCTATGTGATGGGGCCGACGGGTGGCTATCTCCTGGGCTATCTGCCGGCGGCCGCCCTGTGTGGATGGTTGGCCGAACGGGGATGGGACCGCAGCATCATGAAGACCGCCTTTGCCATGCTCGCTGGCAACGTGGTCATCCATACGTTTGGACTGGCCTGGCTGGGTGCAGTGATCGGCTGGGACAAGCCGGTTCTCGCACTGGGCCTGTTTCCGTTCGCTCTCGGTGATCTGACGAAACTGGCCCTTGCCGCGCTGATACTGCCCTTGGCCTGGCAGCTGGTCGGTACGCGCCCAGAGCTGCGCCGGAAGTAGGCTTGCTCACCGCGCTGGGGTGAGGTCTGCGGGCCCTGTTGGTCCCCGACCGGATCATCTTCTGCCTTTATTGAGTCACAGGGCGTCAGGGAAACATCCCTGGCGCCCGCAATTTTGTTGCAGAGGGTCAATGGACGCCCTTTGGCGACCATCGATCGCTCTGCCAATGCCAGACGCCGGCGAATTGCCCCCTTTCTGCTCCCGGAATGAGCTCCATCGCAGATGCCACCCGTAATCGAGGAACGGGCGCCGGAGCGGTAACAAGACCTCGTACCCGGATGGCATCGTACCCGCATTGTCCTCACCGACGCCGCACGCTTGCGAGACTGCCAACCAACGCCGGCGCGCACGGCGCTCCATATGATCGGCTTATGGACCTCATTGGAATTCGTATTGGCGAAAATGAAAAAAAGCGAGCACGTTACACCTCAACAAGGGGTTGGTGGGAGGCGGCTGCCAGATCTCGTGGCCGTCATGGAGGAGGTGCAGCGATGGCGAAGACAGCTCTGGTTGTCGGGGGCTCTCGAGGAATTGGGTCGGCGGCTGTCGAGGCGCTGCGCGCTGTCGGCTGGCAGGTGGAGTTCACTTCGACGTCCGGCTCCGCAGGGTCGATTGCGGCGGATGTGCGCGATGCGGCCAGCGTGGGGCGGCCTTTGCAGAGGCCGAGCGGCGGCTTGGCGGGCTCGATTGCGTTGTCGTCAGCGCCGGCATCAATGTTCCGCCCGCTCCCCTCGCGAACTTCGATGACGCGAATTTCTGGGCTCTTGTCGAGACCAACATCGTGGGAGCTTACAACGCTCTGAAGGCCGCCGCGCAGAAGGTGCAGGACGGAGGCACCATAATTGTCCTCACCACGTCTCTCGTCAGGCATGCCGTCCCCGGCGTCGGACCCTATGCAGCCACCAAGGCAGCCGTCGAGACGATGGTCCGCTCCCTGGCCCGCGAGCTTGCGGGGAGGGGTGTGAGAGTCAACTGCGTTGCTCCCGGCCCGGTGGACACCGATCTTTTTCGGTCCGGCAAGGATGAGGCGGCGATCGCCCGGTCCGCCGCGATGTCACCCTTCAACCGCGTCGGCCGGCCGGAGGAGATCGGGAATGTGATCGCGTTCCTCGCCTCCGACAAGGCGAGCTGGATCAGCGGTCAGATCATTCAACCCAATGGTGGCCTCGTCTAGCAAGATGTTGAAGCTCCTCTATTCTCCTGCGTCACCCTTTGCGCGCAAGGTTCGTATGGCCGCGCTGGAGCGGCGTGTGCCGTTGCAGCTGGAATTGGTGCGTGTCAATCCGGTGAATCGGAGCGAGAGACTCGCAGAATTCAATCCTCTCGTGAAGATTCCCGTGCTCATCACGCCGGATGGGCCGATCCACGACAGCAGGGTGATCTGCAGATTTCTTGACCGCAGGGGAGAAGGACCGAGTCTCTACAGTTCAGAGACGGCGGATACCTGGGAAATACTTGTTCTTGAATCCCTGGCTGACGGTTTGATGGATGCTGCCGTCAACCTCCGTTACGAACTCAACGACAGGCCGGCGGAGCTCCGCTGGCAGCAATGGGTTGACGCCCAGAGGGCGCGTATCCACGCCGTTCTCCGCCACCTTTCGGGGCGCATTCCCCAGCTTGCAGCATCCCACCTGGGCACGCTCGCGACGGCGGCGGCCCTCGAGTACCTCGATTTCCGGCATCCAGACCTTGAATGGCGCGCCGCGTGGCCAGCACTATCGGACTGGGTGACGGATTTCGCGCAGACGGCGCTCATGCGGGAGACGAAATACCCGGCATCTGCGTGACTGTCACTTACCGAAACGACTGATACAGGAGCCAAAGGGAGGAGCAAATGGATATCGAACGCAAATCGGGCCTTTCCCGGCGTCAGGTGCTGAAGACCGGGGTGGGCGCTGGCACAATGCTGGCGGCCGGGATTGCCGCGCCGACCATTCTTCGGGCACAGGAAAAGCCGATCGTTCTTGGACACCTTGTGCCGCTTACGGGATTCCTCGGCACGCTGGGGCAATATGCGATCAACGGCCTGAAGCTGGCCGTTGACCAGATCAGTGCGGCGGGCGGGGTCAATGGTCGCAAGATCGAGATCATCGCCGAGGATTCCATCAATCCTGAAACGGCCTCGGCCAAGGCCCAGCGCATGATCGAGCGTGACAATGTCGATGTGCTGATCGGCGAGATCTCGTCCGCATCGGCGCTGGCGATCGCCGAGGTGGCCACCCGCAACAGGAAACTGTTCATCGCCACGGGCCCGCGCTCGGACGTGCTGAGAGCGGAACGCTGCAGCCGCTACATGTTCTGCACGGACATTCCGAACGCGGTTATGGTCAACGCCGTCGGCACGGCGCTGAAGCAGCAGGGCATGGTGGACGGCAAGAGGTTCTTTACCATCACGTCCGACTACGTCTTTGGGCATGACCTGCTCAAGGCTGCCAAGGCCTTCTTCGCCGCCAACAATGCCGAGCTCATCGGCGACGAGCTGGTGCCCACCGAGGCAACCGATTTTTCGGCCAACATTCTGAAGATCCGCCAGGCACAGCCGGACATCGTGTGCCTCAATCTTGGCGGCAACCAGGTTACCAATTTCCTGAAGCAGTACGCCGAGTTCGGCCTGTCCATCCCGACCGTGGGCTTCAACCTGAACACTGCGGACGCATGGGCTGCCGGGATGGGCAACTTCGGCGGTGTCTGGCCCACGGTGTGGTTTGATACGATCGATACGTCCGGCACTCAGCAGTTCGTGGCCGACTACAAGGCGGCCTACAGCGGGGAGGTACCGGAGAACCACGCCTGGATCGAGTACATTGCAGGCAAGATCCTCGCGCAGGCTTTCGAGGCTGTCGGCGGAACCGACAACGAGGCGATCATCGACTACTTCGAGTCCGAAGTCGAGTTCGACATCCTCAAGAACCGGCCGGCCTACTTCCGCAAGTTCGATCACCAGCTGATCCAGGAAGCCTATTCCTTCTCGGTGAAGTCCGAAGGCACCTACACCAGCGTCTATGACATGTTGGAGCTCGGCGAGGTGGTGCCGGCTCCGGATGTGGCCCTGGAGTCGATCTATCCGGCGGATACCGGCGCCTGCAAGCTGTAACGGTCGATGGTCAAACGGCCCTGCGAAAGGTGGCTTCCGCAGGGCCCGCTACCGGGATGAGCTCATGCAACTCTTTTTCCTGTTCGAGCAGATCGTCAACGGGCTTGTGCTCGCGGGCTACTACCTGCTGATCGCCCTCGGGCTGTCCATGATCTTTTCTGTGGGCGGGATCGTGAACCTGGCGCATGGAGGGTTTTACGCTCTCGGCGCCTATCTGGCCGTCACACTGACGCCGAAGCTGGGCTTCGTTCCGGCCGTCGTTGCGTCTCCCCTTCTTATCGCCCTTCTGGGTATTCTTTTCGAGCGGTTCATCCTGCAGCGGTTCTACCGGGAGGATCCGATCCTCAGCCTGCTGGTCACCTTCGGGCTCGCCATGGTGGCCGAACAGGCGATCCGCATGATCTGGGGAGCCTCGCCGCTGTCGCAGGTGCTGCCATCCTTCCTTAAGGGTGGCGTGGAGATCGGACCGCTGCTCTTTTCGAAATACCGGCTGATCATGCTGGGTGTGGTGATTGCACTTCTCGCGTCAATCTGGCTGCTGCTCAACCGCACCTCCTTCGGCCGCGTCATCAGGGCAGGCATACAGAATCCGGACATGGTGGGTGCGCTGGGCATCCGGCTGCAACCCTACATGACGACGGTGGTGATGATTGGTGTCGGCCTCGCTGCCGTGGGCGGCGCGCTTTTCTCGCCGATCACGACGGTCCATCCCGCGATGGGATCGGAGATCCTGACGATCGCATTCATCGTCGTCATCATCGGCGGGCTGGGCTCATTCTGGGGAGTTGTGCTGTCCGCAATTCTGGTGGGCGTGGTCCGTTCCGTCACCGTTCAGTACGTCCCCGCCGCTGCCGACGCCTCCATGTACATTCTGATGTTCCTTGTCCTGCTGCTCCGTCCGCGCGGGCTCCTCGGCGAGCGCATGGTGAAATTCGAAAGCTGAAGAAGCTATGAGTTCCAAGACCCGTACACTTCTGACCGGCGCGATCGTTCTGTGCCTGCTGCCCTTCGTTTTTCAGGCGATCGGGCTGACGGCAACCACAGCGACGATGGTCGTGATCCTGTGTATCGCCACCCTCGGCCTGAATGTCCTGATGGGCTACACGGGGCTGATCAGCTTCGGCCATGCCGCCTGGTTTGGCATGGGCGGATATGCGGCGGCGTTGCTGCAAAAGAACTTCCTGCCCGATCAGCTCATCCTTCCGGTGATCGGCTCCATGATCATCATTGCCGCGATGTCGGCCATCGTGGGCTGGTTCATCCTGCGCCGGCGCGGGGTCTATTTCGCGCTCCTCACTCTGGCTTTCACTGCGCTCGTCTACACCGTCTCCTATCGCTGGACGGCGCTCACCGGCGGCGAGGACGGGCTCGGCGGGTTTACGCGCGGCTTCATCGGCCCAATCGATCTTGCGAACAATTTCACATATTATGCAGTTGTTGCCGTCATTGGCTTTGGCGTGCTCTATGCGCTTCTGCGCCTCGTTCACTCACCCTTCGGAACGGTGCTTGTCGCCATCCGCGAGAACCAGCTGAGGGCCGAATTCCAGGGCTACGATGTCCAGCGCTACAAGCTCATCGCCTTTGTGATTTCAGCGACCGTGACGGGTCTGGCGGGCGCGTTATCCGGTTTCCTTCATTATATCGTCACCGCCGAGAGCACCTCGATCGAGTTTTCCGGAGAACTCATGGCCATGGTGGTCATCGGCGGAATGCATGCGCATATCCTCGGCCCGGGAGTCGGCGTTCTCTTCTACATCCTGTTCCGGGAGCTCTTCTCCATCACGACGAGCAACTGGATGTTCTGGTTCGGACTGATCTTCATCGCCTTCGTCATGTATCTGCCGGGGGTATCGTCGGCATCGGCGAGAAGATCTGGCGCCGGTTCCGGCCGCTTCCGGAGGAAAGCGCCGCCATGAGCCGCCGCAAGATCTACGAGGGCCTGGAGCTGCCGGAACCCCTTCGACCGCAGCCCGCTGCCGGCGATGTGCTGGTGGTCGACAAGGTGTCCATCAGCTTCGGCGGTATAAAGGCTGTCCAGGAGGCTTCGCTCTCGGTCAAGTCCGGCCAGATCCATGTCCTGATTGGTCCCAACGGTGCAGGCAAGACCACACTGTTCAACCTCATTTCCGGTCTCTACACGCCCGCGACGGGACGTGTGCAGCTGCTTGGACGTGACATTGCCGGGCTGCCGCCGCAGGAGATCTGTCATGCGGGGCTTTCCCGTTCGTTCCAGATCACGTCTCTCTTCAATAACCTAACCATCGAGGAGAACCTGCGTCTTGCGTTCCAGGCGAAGGACTCTCGCCGCTACGCCGTCTGGCGCGACGCGCGGTCGCTGCAGTACGTCAATCGCGAGACTGCCGAGCTCATCCGCTTCTTGGGACTGGAAGGCATCGAGAACGTGAAGTGCAGCGACCTGTCCTACGGTGGCCAGCGGCTGGTGGACCTTGGCATTGCGCTAGCCTCCAAGCCCAGGGTCATCCTGCTGGACGAACCGCTCGCCGGCCTTGCCCAGGCCGAGCGCGAGCGTGTCGTCCGCCTCATCACCACCATGTCCCGTTACGTTCCGGTGCTCATCGTGGAGCATGACATCGACCGCGTGCTTTCGTTCGGCCATGAGGTCACCGTCATGAACGAAGGCAATGTCTTGGTGCATGGATCGCCCGAAGTCGTCCGCAACAACAGGAAGGTTCAGGAGATCTACACGGGTACCGGAACCCCGCCTGTTGTTGGGCGGCGGGACAGCGCCGCGAAGGTCGGCGATATCGTCCTGCAGGCCGAAAACATTCACACCTATTACGGCAAGAGCCACATCCTCAATGGCGCCAGCATCACTGTTCGGCAAGGTGAGATTGTGGCCCTGCTCGGCAGGAATGGCGCCGGAAAATCCACCTTCCTCAAGACCATCGCTGGCATCGTGAAGGCCGCCGACGGAAAACTCGTTCTGCGCGGCCTTGATGTGACAGGTTATCCCGCCTGGCAGATGGCCAGGGCCGGCATCGGCTATGTCCCGCAAGGCCGCGGTGTATTCGCGGGCATGACCGTGCGGGACAATCTTGCGCTCGGGCGCCTGGCGCGGGCGACCGATGGATCAACCGGCACGGTCTGGAGCGAAGAGAGGATCTTCGAGTTCTTTCCGCGGCTCAAGGAGCGCATCAACAGCCACGCGGATTACCTGTCCGGAGGTGAACAGCAGATGCTGGCCGTGGCGCGGGCGCTTTCGGGCAATGTGAGCCTGCTGCTGCTCGACGAGCCGTTCGAGGGGCTCGCACCCGCCGTCGTCGAGGATCTTTTCAGGGTGTTCGACCGTCTGCGCCAGGAAGTGCCCATCATCATCGTGGAGCACAATCTGGACCTGGTGCTGGCGCTTGCCGATCAGGTGTTTGCACTCGAGAACGGGAGGGTGTTCCATAGCGGCCCGGCCCAGCCCCTCTGCGAGGACATGGAATACCGCAAGAAGATCCTCTGGCTTTGAACTCCGGTGATCGAAAGGAGGCGTGGCAATTGTCCAGGGGAGAGAAGCCGGAATATACTTGTTAATTGGTCGTCTGGCGGGCAAGCGCGTCCTCGCTGACTCGGGAGGGGAGCACCACGCGAATGGATGTCAAGCAACTCAAGTACTTCGTCGCGATCGTCGACTGTGGAGGCTTTTCCCAGGCCTCCCGCCAGCTCAACGTTGCCCAGCCGGCGCTCAGCCAGCAGATCGCACGTCTGGAGTATGAGGTTGGTGCTCCGCTGTTCACGCGGTCGAGCCGTGGCGTCACCCCCACGGCAAAAGGCATAACCCTGCACCGCCAGGCGAAGTTCATCCTGAGGCAGATCGAGCAGGCCCTAGTCATAACGCGCGAGGCGGAAACGCAGATCGCCGGCCGCGTCACGCTGGGCCTGCCTCCCACCACCTCGGCGCAGATCGGCGTGCAGCTCGTGCAGAGACTAAACCGGCGCTATCCCGGCATCGTTCTCAACCTGATCGAGGGGCTCAGCGGAAACCTTCGGAATCTGGCTCTGGCCGGCGATCTGGACCTGACCGTCCTTTTCACGCCATCGGCTGTCGAGAACTGGGAAGATACGCCCTTCCTGCGCGAGGAACTTTTTCTGGTCTACCCGCGCGAGCACAAGCTGTTTCCCGACGACGTCACCTCCGTGACCATTTCTGATCTGCTCGACATTCCGCTCATTCTGCCCAGCCCCCAGCATGGACTGAGGCGGAGGGTCGATCTCGAATACGAGCGCCTGAATTTGACGTGCAATCCGGTGGCGGAGATCGACAGCCTGTCGATCCTCATGCAATGCCTTCTGAGGGGCATGGGCGCCACGGTGAAGCCCATGGCTGCGATCAACGTGCATGGTCCCGCACAGGCGTCGCAGTGGCGCTGCCTTCCCTTCCGGGGGGCGTCAATGACCAGGCTCAACTATCTCTATTCTCCGCCTCGCGAGACGCTGGCTCCGGCCGTCGCTGCGGTTCGGGAGGAGCTTCTTGGCCTAGTCCATGAGGAAGTGACATCTCGCCGGTGGCTTGGCGTGGAATGGATCGGTGAACTGGAAAAGCCTGCGCGCCCCATGCACAAGGCGAGGGCCGTATCCGGGGTCTGACATAGGGAGGTGGCCGAGGCCATTCGGCCGGAAACGGGCATCGACTTGCTCGGGGCCACGTCACGCCGGAAGGCCGATGGGGACCCGGGCCCCTGAGGGCCCAGCGGCTGCAGGCGACGGCTTCAGCCAGATCCAGACAGGAAAGCATCACTCGGTCTTGGCCGCGATGACCTCACGGATGCTCATCAGGATTTGCTCTTTCAGCCGGCCGAATTCGGCACTGGCCAGATCATGATAGGTTCGGGGCCGCGGTAGGGCGGATCGGAGCTCTGTCATGATGCGACCCGGCCGTGTCGTCATGACGCCGATGCGATCGGCCACGAAAATGGCTTCATCGACATCATGGGTGATGAAGAGGATCGTTGGCCTGAATTCGGTCCATACGTCCAGAAGAAGCTCCTGCATGGAAAGCCGCGTCTGGGCGTCAAGGGCACCGAAGGGCTCGTCCATGAGAATGACGCTCGGGCCGTTGGCCAGTACCCGCGCCAGAGCCACACGCTGGCGCATTCCACCTGAGAGCTCGCGCGGATAGTGTTTCTCAAAACCCGCAAGCCCGACAGCGCGAAGGAAATACTGGGCTTTTTCGGCCGAGTCCGGAATCTTGCGCACATCCAGTCCGAAGCGGACATTGTCCATCGCCGTCAGCCAGGGGAACAGCCCATGCTCCTGAAACACCACGCCCCGGTCAGGCCCCGGGCGGGAAACAGGTTGCCCGTCGACCGTCACGCTGCCCCCGGTCGGATGATCAAACCCGGCAACCAGATTCAGGATCGTTGACTTGCCGCAGCCGCTGGGCCCGACCAGGGCATAGATCTCGCCTGGGGCGATTTCGAGATTCACGTCAGACAGGGCGGTGAGAGGACCGCTTGTCTTGCGGTGAAACTGTTTGGAAACATTCCTGAGAACGACTGATGTGTTTCCCACGACTTATGCCCTCCACCGCAGCAGATATCTTTCCCCCAGGCCCGTCAGAACGTTCATCGCGATGCCGATAAGCCCGATGGCCACCATGCAGGATATGATCGTGGCCGGTTCCCAGAGTTGCTGGGCGTGGATCATCATGTAGCCGAGGCCGGAGCGGACGGCGAGAAGCTCGGCCAGAATCACCACCCACCAGCCGATCGCCAGCGCTTGGCGCAGGCCCGTGATGATGTCGGGGAGGGCGGACGGAAGGACGACGCGCGTCAGGATCTGCATCGGCCCCGCGCCCAGCATGCCTGCAGCCCGAAGGTGAATGGGCTCCACGGCCTGCACGCCATCGCGTGCGTTGAGGACGATGGGATAGAGGCAGCCGAGGAAGATCAGTGCGATAGCGGGAATTTCTCCGATGCCGAACAGCATGATCGACAGCGGAACCCAGGCAGCGATGGGTATGGGACGCAGGAAATCGAAGGTCGGTCCCAGGATGGCCTGAGCGGTCTGGAAGCGGCCGATGACGATGCCCAGGGGGATGCCCACGACGGCAGCCAGGGACAGGCCGAAGAAAACTCGACCTATACTGCTCAAAGCATTTCTAAGCAATTCTCCGGACAGGACAAGTTCAACGAATCTTGCCAAAGTCTGTCCTGGCCACGGCATGAATTGACGAAGGTATGGACTACCGAAATTCAGCGCCCAATACCAGAGGATTACTAGGATCGCTAGCGGTACCAGGGAGAGCAGTAATCGGTATACAATCTTCAGCATCCAGCCGACCCCTCCGGAAGTTTGAACTTGATTTGTACGAATATTCAGTCAATAACCCGTAGGGGTTGCACATGCTATGCATGCCGATAGGAGATTTCCATGCTGAGAAGCCCTATTCCCAAGTACTTTCAGATCCAGGAGTTGCTGAGGGCCCGCATAGCCGACGGTACCTACGCTGTTGGCCAGCAGCTGCCGCCGGAGAATGTTCTGGCGGCCGAGCTGAAAGTGAGCCGCCAGTCGGTGCGGACTGCGCTGCTGGCGCTGGTGAACGAGGGCATCATCACGCGTACCGCCGGCCGCGGCACGTTCGTCACTGAGCCGCCGGACAAGCGTGAAGGATGGACCATCCGGACGCTGGAGGATGTCCTCGCCACGCCTGTCGAAGGCACCCGACGCGTGATCAGCGTCACGACGACCACCGGCAAGGTGCATTCCGCGGCCGCCCGGCAGCTCGCGCTGGCGTTGAACGAGAAGATCACCCTCATCACCACGGCACGGGAGAACGGCCGCGGGCCGTACGGATTCTCCTACATCTTCGTGCCTCACCGCTTCGGCAGCCGGCTCAGCATCGACGAGCTGTCCTCGCAGCCTGTCATTCGCCTTATCGAGAAGGAATGTTTGCATCGTGCAGCCCGTGCGACACAGATAACCCTAGCGGTGGCGGTAGAGCGGGAGATCGCCAAGAATCTTGGCGTTGAAACGGGGGAACCTGTTCTGCTCGTCCAAAGAACATATTTTACGAATGATGGTCTCGCTATTGAATATGCCGAGAACTACTACCGTTCAGACCGCTATCATCACGTAATGGAGCTTCTTCGTTCTTCTCCGGAGGAAGATGATGAAGGGTAAATCCTTCACAATCTCATGGAAATAGGGTTCTCCTAAGCGTTTCCTTTGGCTGGAGATTGCTCGTCTCCCATTCTGCAACTTGCGGCCATTTCCGCTGAAAAATCGGGACTGCCTCGGTTCGACCTGGCCGAGAAGCGAGAGCAGTCCCCGTCCTGACCCGGCGCTTACTCGCTGGCCGCCTCGAGATATTGGGTCGTGATCAGCGTTGAAATGTCTGGCTCGCTCTTGATCTGATTAAGCTTCATCTGCCAGTCGATGAGGGCGCGGACCTGGGTCGGATTGATCTGATAGTCCATCGAAATGTTCTGCAGGGCGAGCTTCACGACGTCTTCATCACGCTTGAAGATCTCCTTGGCCTGCTCCAGCACCGTGTCGGGATTGGCCTTGAGATGGTCCGCGGCCTCGACAAACGCCGTCACCAGCGCCTGAACCGCCGGTTCCGAGTTCTCGATGAAGTCTCGTGTAGTGGTCACATTGGCGTTGATGCCGCCCATGTCCGTGTCGTTGGGATGCTTGACCAGTACGCCGAAACCTGAGGTCAGGGCGACGGAAGACGCAGGCTCATCGCTCACCATGACGTCAATGTCGCCGCGGGCGAGTGCAAGGGACATGTCCGAGAGGTTCATCTGGACGATGTCGACGTACTCCTTCGCGATGGCCGCACGCTCGAGCTGGCTCAGGAGGTGGATCTCGTTCATCGAGCCAATCGTGATGGCCACCGTCTTTCCCTTGAGATCCTCGACGGATTTAATACCGGTGTCCTTTCCGGCTATGATGGCGTATCCGTTGGAGAACGAATTCGCGATGACGACGGCAGGGAAGCCATCAGCAGCGAGCTTGATTGAAGCGGCCCAGCCCAGCATTGCCGCATCCAGACTGCCCTGAGCCAGAGCTGTGGCGCGCTGGCTGGACGATGCAAAGTCGATCACCTCGATGTTCCAGCCGTGCGCCTTTGCGATCTCCCCGATCGAATAGGCAGGCAGGAAGCCGACGGTCCAGTTGCTTCCAAGCTTGATGGGATTTTCTGGCGAGCCCTTTTCTCCGGCGTCTGGAGGCGTGGGCCATGCCGCGTCCTGAGCTGCCGCCCTCATCGGTCCCGCGAGGATGCCCAGAGCGGCGATTGAACACAGGACACTCCTCCGGCTTATACGCATTTTTGCTGCTCCTCCCGTGCGTTCAACATGATTGAGGAAAGCATCATGAAAAGGTCTTGTCAAACATAAAATTATGTTGTTCGATTGTACGTACAATAATGCTGAAGTTGGCAAATGGACACGAGCGCTGTGTTGGGAATCGCGGAGAGAATCGACCGGATCGTCACGACGGATGTCGGGGCGCGGCGGGTCATCGATCCTCTCTACCAATGGGCCCGCGCGCGCCAGGGGCGGCCCCTCTGCCTGCTGGCGGCGGAAAAACTGCTTGAACGCGCCGCGAAGGGAAAGCCGGTTCTGATCGCCACAGGCTGGCCCGACCGTCCCAACGTCAGTGTCTCGATCGCCGAGAGTGACGGCCCCGTTGGTGCTGCCGCTCTGGCTCGAGCGCTGCACAGGGCGACGGGGGCGGTTCCCGTGATCCTCATTGAGGAGCAGCTTGTTCCGGCGATGCGGACGGTCCTGCAGGCGGCTGGATTGCGCGCGCAGGCCCTCGAGGAATGTTTTCTGGCTGCGGAGAACCGCGCTCCCATTCATGCTGCGGCGATACTTCCCCTTCCGGTTGATCCGGATGAGGCGATGCGGGCGGCAGAGGAATTCTTCCGGCGCCATGCACCCACCGCGTTCGTTTCAATTGAGAAGGGCGGCCTGAACAGCGAGGGGCGGATCAGCACGAGCCTGGGAGCGGACACCACCAGCTCTCACGGCAAGGCAGACTTCTTCATGCGCGGGGCCTTGGCTGCCGGCATGCCGGCCATCGGTGTTGGCGACGGAGGTAACGAGCTCGGCATGGGCCTCATCGCTGCGGAGATCCGGCAGCACCTGCGTCATGGCGACAAGTTCGCACCGGATCTGGTTCCTGATGTGCTCGTCGCCGCTGCTGTCTCCAACTGGGGAGCCTATGGCATCGCGGCCTGCATCGCCGCTCTCACCCAAGACATCGACAATTTTCATACCGCTACCATCGAGGAGGACATGCTCCGCGCGGCAGCCGGGGCAGGACTCATCGACGGAATGACGGGGTGGGTTGAACCCAGCGCGGACGGCATTCCACTACCCGCGCAGAAAGCCGTGGTGGAGCTGCTCCGCACGACTGTTCAGCTTGGCCTCAATCCGGGCCGCACCGAGAGTCCTCTTCTTTGACGGTTATCATCAGACGGGAAAGACCATGCCTTCCGTGAAGATCATCTGCCCGAACGGGCACCTTGGATTTGCTCCATCAAAACCCGAGAGCTTTGCGCTGGGTATTGCGCAAAATCCGGATTTCATAGCTGCGGACTCCGGCAGTGACGACATCGGGCCGGGACCATTGGGCAGCGACACGTCGACGAGTCCTGTCGCGTGGCAGACGCACGACCTGGAAATGATGCTCTTGGCGGCACGCAAACTGAAGGTGCCGATGATCATCGGCTCAGCGGGCGACACAGGCACCAACAGCCGCGTGGACCTTTATGTACAGATCATCAAGGATCTGGCCCGCAAGCACAATCTCGCGCCGTTCAAGCTTGGCTACTTCTATTCCGAGCTGGACAAGTCCTTCATCCGGGAAAAGCTTGAAGCCGGCGAAGTGATCGAGGGTCTAGACGGGAGGTCCCCCCTGACGCTGGAGCAGCTCGATTGCACCGACAGGATCGTCGCTGTCGCTGGCGTCCACCCCTACATGAAGCTCCTCGAGGAAGGGGCTGACGTGATAATCGGTGGCCGCTCCAGCGACTGTGCCATTTTCGCCGCCGCCGCCCTGCACAAGGGGTGCAGCGAAGCCGACTCCTACTTCCTGGGCAAGGTTCTGGAATGTGCCTCCTTCTGCGCCGAGCCCTATGGCGGCAAGGAGACGGTCCTGGGCCGGATCGACGGGGAGGGGGTTGCCGTTACGGCCATGCACCCCGATCAGCGGTGCACGATCGCTTCCGTTGCCGGACATGCCATGTATGAGCGGTCGAACCCCTATTTCGAGTACTTCGCCGGCGGTCATCTCGACATGACCAACTGCAGGTACACCCAGCTTGACGAGAAGACGACCTATGTAACCGGCCAGACCTATCATTCGGCAAAGGAGCTGCGCATCAAGCTGGAAGGCGCGGGCAAGATCGGCGAGCGCTATGTCGGCATCGCCGCGATCCGGGACCCGTACACGATCGCCAATATCGATGCCGTGATCGCCTGGGCCCGCCAGCAGGTCGAGGCACGTTTCGGCAGGACGGGATATGAACTGCATTATGCCGTCTACGGCAGGAATGGCGTGATGGGGGCTCTGGAGGCTGTCCGCACGCCGGCCCACGAACTGTGCATTCTGGTCCAGGGCGTGGCACCCACGAAGGAGCTTGCCGAGGAAATCTGCATGACCGGAACCAGGCAGATGTTCTATGCTCGTCTGCCGAACGTGAAGGGAACCGCGGGAGGTGTTGCTTTCCCCCTCGATGAGGTGATGCCTGCTTCTCCCGCTTATGAGTGGACCTTGAATCACACTATTCGTGCCGGGGATCCTCTTGAATTCTTCCCGACCCATACGATCCTTGTGCAATAAGGGGGGAGCCGATGCGTAACACGATTCCGCTTTCCGAACTGGCCAAGACCATCCGCAGCAAGAATGCGGGCGTCGATAAGATCACGTTTGACATCATCTTCACGGACAGGTCTGCCTACGACCTGGTGCGCAAGTCTGGCGTCCTCACCCGCAAGACCATTGCCCAGCTGTATAACATTCCGGAGAAGAGGATCTCAGATTTCGTCGAGTTTGACCCAGCCATGGCCATCAAGTTCACCATCTACAGGGAGCGGCCAAGCGGCAGTCCCGGCGACAGCGACATCTTCGGCTCGCAGCAATATGCGCCGCTGCTGGATATCGGTGTTCCGAGTAGCCTCGATGAGTGACGGCTCACGTACGTTGTCGGTCCGGCGGCACCGAGCGCCGGGGTGACGGCGGTCAGTCTGTCATGATTGGAACGGGAAACGGTCAAATGCCATCCGACACTGCATCCAGTGCTGTCGAGCGACGGTTTGAGCGAATAGACCGTCTTGTCACCATCGACTTTCCCCGGCGGGGTGTCATAGGCCTGCTTTACGAGGCGGCGCGCGAGGAGTTGGGACGTCCTCTCTGTCTCCACGCTGCGGAAATGCTGAAGAACGGGCTTTCGGCTGGCCGGGTCGTCCTGATCGCCACCGGCTGGCTCGACCGTCCCCACGTCAGCCTGAGTATTGCCGAAACCGATGGTCCGCCCGGGGCTGCAGTACTGGCGAGGGCACTGCACGTCGGGCTGGGCGCCATTCCCGTTGTTCTCGTCGAGGAGGAAATTCTCGGGCCGATGACATCGGTCATGCATGCCGCCGGCCTGCGGTGCGTGGCGCCAGACGAGGCCCTGATGGCGGCGGGCGGATCGGGCGCCCTTCACCCTGCCTCGGTGATTGCTCTTCCCAAGGAGCGGCGCGAAGCCGAGCGTCTCGCCGTAAATCTCTTGGACAGGCTCGATGTCGGCGCGTTTGTCGCCATCGAAAAGGGTGGCGAGAACCGACGCGGGCGGATCCGCACCAGTCGCGGCGCCGACACCACGGACGCGCTGGGCAAGGCCGACGCGGTGCTCGAAGCCTGCCGCGCCAGAGGGGTCCCCACTCTCGGCATCGGCGATGGTGGCAACGAGATCGGCATGGGCCTGATCCATGAGCGGCTGGCCGGCAGGCTCAGGAATTCCATTGGCTCCGATGGCACCAGCGATGACGGTGTCGTTCCGGTTAACAGGACAGACGCGCTCGTCGCAGCCACCGTATCCAACTGGGGCGCCTATGGCGTGGCCGCGGCGCTGGCCATGTTGCTCGACCGGCCAGGCGTCCTGCACACCGTCGAAACGGAGCAGCGAATCTTGGAGGCCTGCGCGGCTGCGGGCTTCATTGACGGTGTGACGGGGTATGTGGGTCCATCGGCGGATGGGTTGAGCCTCGACGTGCATCTCAACCTCGTGCGTCTGCTTAGGACATTTGTCAATGACGGGGTGAATACCGCGGCATGGCGCAACTATCCGGACAGATTGGAGAAACTGGCTGCCGAGAGAGGGAAAGATGCTCGCTGAGCGGCAGGATACGCCTGACCTGAGTCTCTACGAATGCATAGATCGGCTGCTGTCGATCGATTTTCCTGAACGTGAAGTGATCGACATCGCCTACCGGGCGTTCAGGGAATACTATGGCCTGCCGCTCACCTATCTCGCAGCCAGGGCGCTGGCCAGTGTGGAGCGGGGGCAGCTGGTTCTGATTGCCACCGGCTTTGTCAATCGACCCAAGGTGGACACGATCATTGCCGAGTCCGACGGGCCGGTTGGCGCAGCGGTGCTTGCGAGAGCCGTTCATGTCGGGCTTGGCGCTGTTCCGGTGCTCCTCGTCGAGGAACAGATTATACCGGCCATGATCCGTATCCTGCACAGCTGCGGCCTGCGGGTTCTGGACCTTCCAAATGCGAAGAAATGCGCGGATCCTTCTGTCACGATGGACGCGGCGGCAATTCTCGCATCGCCGACCGACTGGTCTGCCGCTGAAGAACAGGCCCGGACGCTGCTGCACCAGGAGTCTGTTGGCGCGTTCATTGCCATCGAGAAGGGGGCGAGCAATCCGCAGGGCGAGATCCTCTTCAGTCGCGGGCGCATCTGCACGCCCACGGTGGGGAAGATCGATCCCTTGGTCCGGCTTTGCCGCGAGCGAGGCATTCCCACCATCGGCATCGGTGATGGCGGTAATGAAATGGGGATGGGGAACGCGGGCGGCATTCTCCGCACCCTGCTCGAATATGGCGATCCCAAGTACAACGGCGGCATCGTGCCGGCGCAGGAAACGGATTACGTGATACCGGCCACCGTCTCGAACTGGGGTGGGTACGGGCTGGCGGCCGCACTGGCTGGCCTGCTGCGTAACCCGTCCATCATGCATGACGAGGCGACCGAAAGGCGCATGCTGGCGGCAAGTTCTTTCGAGGGCTTGATCGATGGCGTCACCGGCACCACGGGCACGTCGTCAGACGGTCTGTCCGAGGATGTGCATGCCGCCATCGTGGGGCTGCTGCGCACGCTGGCAGGTGACGGGCTGGACGATATAGACTGGCCCGGAAGGGACGCTTCCCGGTCCGGTGACAGATCTTAGTCTGTCTGGCTCCTGAATCGATCCTATTGCCAACGTCTCTCGCCGTGCACAGCCCTCTGAACCGTTGGGTATCCGGACGATGCGCTGAACAGTCAGCAGGCGATAGCCGCGATCCTGATGGCAGGGAGAGCTCTGTGCGGGCGGTTCCAGGAAGAAGCGCCGACCGAATATCCTGGAAGTTGCAAGAATTCCTTTGGTGATGGTTCAACAGATGGGGAGTGTGGCCAATATTTATATTGTTCGTACATTCGGATGATGGTATGGATATTTGCAGGGGAACATAACCGCGGAAAATCCGCAAGTAGCCACGATTTCAGGAGGAGAAATGCAGGCCCATTCTCCGCTGCTTTATCTTTTCGACCGGGCAGATCGCTGCAACATCTGCTCTGATCCCGCCTGGTTAATCTTGACGGGCTTGCCGGAATACCAGGGTCGGTAATGATCATTTCATCAACGGATGCATGTGAAAGCAACGGCCTCGCCGTCTCGTCGCCCTCCCAGGGGGAGCCCATACTCGATGTGCGCGATCTTTCCGTTCGGTTCGGCTCCGTCAGGGCGGTGACCAATGTCTCCTTCAGGGTGTCCAGAGGCGAGTTCTTTGGCATCGTCGGAGAATCCGGTTCGGGGAAGAGTATTACCGCCCGTTCGATCATAAAGCTGCTGCCGCCCTCCGCACGGGTTGAGGGCCGGATTACCTTCGAGGGGACGGACATCCTTTCCGCTTCTCCCGACGAGCTGCGCCAGCTCCGCGGTTCGGGGATCGGTTTCGTTTTTCAGGATGCCGTTGCCGCACTCGACCCAGTTTATACGATCGGATATCAGCTGGTCGAGGCTTGCCGAGCAAAGATGCCGGGGGTGTCGGCCTCACAGGCGCACAGCCGTGCGCTTTCCCTGCTCGCCGAAGTGGGAATTTCGGATCCGGAGCGTTGCCTCGCAAGTTACCCCCATCAGCTGTCGGGGGGCATGAAACAGCGCGTCGTCATCGCGGCCGCGCTGATCGCCGATCCGCAGCTCATCATTGCTGACGAGCCCACGACCGCGCTCGACGTAACCGTCCAGAAGCAGGTCCTCGAACTGCTGCAGAAGATTGCGGCGGCCCGCGGCGCTGCTGTTATTCTCATCACCCACGATCTTGGCGTGGTTGCCGAGGTGTGTGACCGTACGGCCGTCTTCTATGCCGGAACGGTCGTTGAGGAAGCTGACACCTTCACGCTTTTCAAGGAGGCGAGGCACCCCTACACCGTTGCGCTCATCGAATCCTTGCCTGTGCTTGGGGTGAGGAAGGCCTTCAAGGCGATCCCGGGGTCGCCGCCGAAGGTCGTCGAGCAGCTGGAGCAGTGTCCGTTCGCGCCGCGCTGCGACCGTGCCCTTCCTGAATGCGGCGCCCGGCTACCTCCGGAAACCGTGTCTCCCGATCACCGTTACAGATGCATCAATCCCTACACATGATGAGCTCGCCCGATATCATCACGCTGAACAATGTGCGGCGCACGTTCCGAAGCGGGCATACGTTCTCGTGGCGGCCCCGGATCGTGAAGGCCGTGGACGGCATAAGCTTTTCCGTCCGGCGCGGCGAGACCTTCGGCATCGTGGGGGAATCAGGGTCCGGCAAGAGCACGACCGCGCGCATGATCTGCGGTTTGGAACGGTTCGACTCCGGATCCATCATTGTCGATGGGATCGATGTCGGCCGTTTGCGGCGTGGTGACCGGCTGAAGTTCCGCAAGATCCTGCAGCTGGTATTTCAGGACCCTTATGCTGCTCTGAATCCTCACTGGAAGGTGGGTGATCTGATCGCCGAGGGCATGCGCGTGCATGGTATCGGAGACCGCCGCGAGAGGCGGAAGCGGGTCCTGGCTCTGCTTGACCAGTGCGGGCTGCCATCCGATGCGGCCAATCGGTATCCATTCGAGTTCTCGGGTGGTCAGAGGCAGCGCATCTGCATAGCCCGCGCCCTGGCTGTCGAGCCCAGGATCCTCGTTCTCGACGAACCGGTCTCTGCTCTGGATGTGTCCATCCAGGCACAGATTCTCATTCTTCTTCAGACGCTGCAGCGCGAGCTGGGCCTGACCTACGTGTTCATTTCCCACAACCTGGCGGTGGTCGAGCAACTGTGCGACCGGCTGATCGTGATGAAGTCGGGCCGGATCGTGGAAACCGGCCCGACGGAAGAGGTCATCCATTATCCGTCGCACGAATACACCCGCACCCTCGTCGAGGCCACGCCAATCCCTGAACCCTCGAGACGTCGGCGTCCTGCACATGTGTAACTTCCGAAAGAGCCATGAGGTCTGCAGATGAAAGTAGCTTCTTTGATTATCGGAGCAATCGCAGCAATCGGCATTGGCAGTAGCGCGCTTGCTCAGCAATCGAGGCTGGTAGTCGGCCAATCGGACAAGCCTGCCCTCATCAATCCGCTCCAGGTGCCTGCGGGCGGCCGAGAGACAAGAGCCATCAAACGCCAGATCTTTGACGCGCTTGTGGTTCAGGGTAACTCGCTGCAGCCGCAGCCGCAGCTTGCCAAATCCTGGGAGGTCAAGGATGGCACGGTATGGACTTTCCACCTGCGCGATGATGTGACCTTCCATAACGGCGAGCCGTTTGACGCCGAGGCCGCAAAGTTCAATCTCGACATGATCATTGCGCCCGACAGCAAGTCCGCCTGGCATTCGCAGCTCAGCTCCCTCATCGAGAAGGTAGAGGTCATTGGGCCGTATACGCTGCAGGTCACGACCTTCAAGCCTGCGCCTACACTGCTGGTCATCCTGGCTTTCCAGGAGATGGTGGCGCCCAAGTACTACATGGAGAAGGGGCCCGAAGGTTTCGAGGCCGCGCCCGTCGGCACTGGTCCGTTCAAGTTCGTGAGCCGCGACGGCAGCACCGTGACCCTTGCGCGTAACGAAAATTACTGGGGTGGCGCGCCGCAGATATCAGAGCTTGTCTTCAAGACCATTCCCGAGGTGTCTTCACGCATAGCCGCGCTCAAGGCCGGAGAGATCCACATCGCCGACAGGATTCCGAACGATCTGACCGATGAGCTGACGGGGAACGTGAAGCCGGCGGTAGCTTCCGGCACGCGCATCTACTTCCTGGGCATGAACGTCGACCAGGATCCGTTCAAGGATCCGGAAGTGCGCCGGGCCGTTTCCAAGGCCATTGACCGCGACCTGATGGTGTCCGCGCTATACAAGGGGCAGGCGCGTCCGCTGAACCAGCCCGCGTTCCCCGAAATGTTCGGGTATCAGGCTTCCATTGAAGGCGTCACCTACGATCCCGAGGCTGCCAAGGCGGTTCTGTCCTCGGTTACCACGCCCATTCGGATCGACGTCCGCCAGGCCGACCTCATGCTGGCACAGGCCACCCAGGGTTTCCTTTCCCAGGCGGGGTTGAAGGCGGAAGTCCAGGTGGTCGAGGATTCGGCATTCAATGACAGTATCCAGAGTGGCCGCAGCCAGGCCTATGTCAGCTCCTGGGGCGTTGCCGAGGGCGATCTGGATGCCATTCTCTACCGTCACTTCTGGAGCGGTCGTGGCGCAACCAGTCGCTACACCAACTACGAGAATCCGGAGCTTGACGAGCTGTTCGCTGCCGCCCGCGGCACCACCGATCAGAACGAGCGCCTGGCTCTCTACGCCAAGGTTATCGAGATCTTGAACAACGACGCGCCTTGGGCGCCGCTCGTCAACCCCTCGGAGGTCTACGGTGTGTCGGCGAATCTCTCCGGCTGGGAGCCGCAGTCCACGGGTCTTTACTTCATGACGACCGCGACGCTGAAGTAGGCGCGAAATACCCTTTCGACCGGCAGCACGAGTGTTGCCGGTCCTACCAGCAGTATCGGCAAGACCGGATTATGCTCAAGCTCATCCTCTACAGATTTGGCCAGGCAGTAGTCGTCCTCCTGTTCGTTTCGGCCATTGTGTTTTTCCTGATCAGGCTTACGCCGGGCGATCCCGTCGATATTTTCCTTGGCGAGCAGAATGTCAGTCCGGAGCAGCGGCAAGCCTACCGTCGTGCCCTTGGCCTGGATCAGTCGATCTTTGTCCAGTACCTCAATTTTCTCTGGAATGCCGTTCAGGGCGATCTTGGTCAGTCCATCTATGAGAGGGCGAGCGTCAGCAGTCTCGTTTTCAATGCGTTTCTTGCCACGGCGGAGCTGGCCGTCGTGGGGGTGCTGATCGCGGTTGCGATGGGCGTGCCGGCCGCACTGGTGGCGGCGATGAACCATAACCGGCTGAGCGACCGGTTTCTGAGCGCCGGTGCCTTGCTTGGGTTTTCCATTCCCACCTTCTGGCTGGGCATCATCCTCATCCTGGGGCTTTCTGTGCACCTCGGCCTGTTCCCGACGGGCGGACGCATTGGTGGTGACGTGGCGCTCCAGAAGATCACGGGATTCGTCATTCTCGACTCGATTCTCACCGGCAATCTCCGGGCTCTCGGATCGGGCCTCCTGCACATTGCCCTGCCGGCGCTGACGATCGCCGTGGCCCTCGCAGCCTCGGTGATGCAGGTGCTGCGGGGCAGTCTGATTGCCGTCAAGGAAGAAGAGTTCATCTACGCGCTGCGATCGCGGGGCCTCACGCAGGACGTGATATACCGGCACATGTTGCGCAATGCCGCTCCTCCCACCGTGATCATTCTCGGCGTGAAGCTGGGAGGCCTTCTGGGCGGCGCCATCATTACCGAATCCGTCTTTTCCTGGCCTGGGTTGGGGCGGCTCATCATCGATGCCATCCGTGCCCGGGACTATCCATTGGTGCAGGGTGGGGTGCTGCTTATGGCCATGGCCTTCGTGATCGTCAGCCTGATCACGGACATCATTCACATCCTGTTGGATCCCCGGATACGGGATGGGAGGGAAGGAAAATGATCATCCGTCGGTTTCCGGCAGGCGCCTGGATTGCGGCCCTGGTCTGCGCGGTTTTCGTGTTCGTCGGCGTGTTCGGTTCCTGGCTCGCGCCGAAAGATCCGAACTTCCAGAACCTGCTGACACGCCTCCTGCCTCCATTTTCGCCGGGGCACCCGCTGGGCACGGACGCCCTTGGGCGTGACGTGCTCTCGCGCCTGATTGCCGGAGCGCAGGTACCGCTGATTGTCTCGATGACGGCCGTTCCCCTGTCGATCCTGATCGGCGTGGCGGTGGGTCTGATCAGCGGCTATGTCGGTGGCGCTGTCGACGCCATACTGATGCGCCTGACCGATGCCTGGCTTGCCTTTCCCTTCATCCTGCTGGCCATTGCGTTCGTTGCGGTTCTGGGGCCCGGAATCGAGAACCTGATCATTGCCCTGGTCGCGAGCCACTGGGCCATCTATGTGCGGCTCGTCCGGGGGCAGGTCCTTTCCCTGCGCGAGCGCGAATTCGTCACGTCGGCGCGTATGCTGGGCGTAAGCGATGTGCGAATTGCCGTGCAGCATATTCTCCCGGCGGTGTGGCCGTCGGTGATCATTGTGGCCACGCTGGAGGTGGGCGTCGTGATCGTCACGGAGGCCTCGCTCTCCTTCCTGGGGCTCGGAGTCTCGGCCGCCCAGCCCACCTGGGGAGCGATGCTTTCCGAAGGTCGGGCCTATATCTCCTCGGCCTGGTGGCTCGCGACCCTGCCGGGCATCGTGATTTCCATCGTTGTTCTGGCCATCAACTACCTCGGCAACATCCTGCGGGATCTTCTGGATCCGCGCAGCAGCGTTGCCATGGTGGCCTGATCAATGTCCGCGTTTCCCCGCACGGAGGCTCATGTGAACAAGAACAATTCCGACTGGCTGTTGCGAGGCAACATCCGCCGCATGACGGTCATGGTCCCTGTTCGCGACAGGGTTCGTCTGGCCACAGATGTTTACATTCCTGCGGCAAGAAGGGCCTCCGGACCGACAATCGTCAAGCGCACCCCCTACGACCGAAGAAATGTGGACAATCTCCGCTTGGCGTCTGCGCTGGCGGCAAGCGGCTACAACGTGGTGCTGCAGGACACGCGCGGCCGGGGCGATTCCGAAGGATCCTTCCAGCACTACATAGCCACGCCGCACGAAGGCGAGGACGGATACGACCTTCTGGAGTGGATCTGCGCCCAGGACTGGTCCGATGGGACTGTCGGCACCACTGGGTTTTCCTACACCGGCTCCAACCAGCAGGCGTTGGCGATCATGCAGCATCCTGCGCTGAAATCGCAGGTGATCCTGGATGCGGGCATCAACTACTTTAAGAGCACGGTGCGCGAGAAGGGCGCCTTCGTCCCGGGCCAGCTTGCCACCTATGCCTTGCGTATGGCCCTGACCTCTCCGGAGGCGAGGCGTGACCCGCTGGTTCGCGCCCGCCTCGAGCAGGCAGCCAGGAATGCCCCGCAATGGTTTTCGCGCCTGCCGTGGCGAAAGGGCGATACGCCCGTCTCGGCCTTGCCTGGGTACGAGGACTGGCTGCTTTTCGCCCAGAACACGCCAGGGGAGGACGAGCGCTGGCGCAATCCCCAGATGAACATCGAGGCGCATATCGAAAAGTACCCGGATATCCCTGTGCTGATGGTCAGCAGCTGGTATGGACATCACGTCTGGTCCACTTTCCGGAAGCTGGAATATTTCTCCCGCCACGCGTCCCCGAAGCGTGTCATCATCGGCACCTGGATTCACGCCGATCCCTATGGCGAGATGCCGTTCTCGGGCGATGTCTCGTTCGGCCCCGCGGCAAGCCTGAACATGACGGAGATTCAGAAACGGTGGTTCGATGCCACGCTGCGCGGCATCGACCGGGAGGAACTGGAGGCCTCCCCCCGCATCGCCTACTTCGTGATGGGCGGAGGCAGCGGCAGGCGTGATGCTTCCGGACGCCTGGAACATGGCGGCGCCTGGCGTTTTGCTGCGGCCTGGCCGCCAGGAGGCGGGCAGGACCTGAAGCTGTTCCTTGCGGCTTCCGGATCGCTCGAGCACGGCAATGGCCCAGCGCGGAGTGAAAGACGGACGATCAGCATCGATCACGAGGCTCCCGTCCCCACGGTTGGAAGCTCCATCCGGAATCCCGATATCATGCCGGGCTTCCTGAGCTCGGGGGCGTGCAATCAGGTGGAGCGCCCCGACGTCCATCGTTCACCGGGAACCGGGCTGCCGCTTTCCAGCCGTCATGACGTCGCAGTCTTCCGCACCGAGCCGTTCGGGAAGCCGGTGGAAATGACCGGACCGGTCTTTGTCACGCTCTGGATCACGGCAAGCGCCCCCGCCTGTGATCTTTCGGTCAAGATCGTCGACGAATATCCGCCGAGCGCCGACTGGCCGGATGGATTTGCCATGAACATCGCCGAGCATTACCAGCGCTTCGCGTCCTGGACCTCGGAGCTGCCCGCCGATGACGGGCAGCCCAGGAGAGTTGAAATCGGTCCGCTCCATCTGTCGAATGTTTTTGGTGTCGGTCACAGGCTGCGCCTGCAGGTCGCCAATACGAACTGGCCGCGCTTTGACATCAACCCGGAAGCGCCCCGTTATGTGAAATTCTCGATCTGGTGTGGCGGCGAGACCCCCTCCTGCATTTCCGGGACGGGAGTTCTGCGCAGCCCCGCAGGCTCCAGTAATGCTGATCAGGAGGGCGCATGACGAATAGCGGATCAGTCGGCCAGAATGAAGCCGTTTTCCTGCGCGGCAACGCCTACGAAAGGGGGCGAGAACAGGCAGCAGCGGGGAACATCGACCTTGCTGCCGTCAGGGCCTCAACGGTGGGGCGGATTGAGAAGGCCCGCAACGACGGCCTGCTGGACGGGCGGGCCGAAAGCTATCTCCGTCAGCAGTGGGAGTTTCACGAGGCGCAGGACGCAGAGCTGCTTCAGGAAGTGCGCGGCATCGCCGAGGCCTTTGCACTGGACCCCGGGGATTTGTTCGCCCATTTGCACTTCGCGCTGCTGGAAAGGTTGAAGCAAACCGGTTCCCGGGAGACAGACGGTTGCAGCACATGGGCGGCGTCGGCCAGCGCCGACGGTCCTCTTCTGGCGAAGAACCGGGATACCTCTGGCCCCGACTACGGAACGCAGCGGGTGTTCTTCCACGAGGGACCGGATGTGGGGGCCGGCACCATGCTCTGCATAGGCAGTCTCGGCAACCCGGGTGCCTATTCCAGCGGGATAAACGCGTGGGGCTTTGTGGTCGCGGACACGCATGTCATCCCCCCCTCGGTCAATGTGGGGTGGCACCGCTATTTCCTCATGACAAAACTCCTCATGACATGCAGAACCGTCGGGGAGGCCCTCGGGATTATTGAAGGAACTGTGCACGCAGGCGGGGGAACCCTGATGCTCGCGGATAGCGAGGGTGGTGTGGCCGCGGTGGATTTCTCTGGCCCCAGGGCCTACGTCACGCGAGGAACTGTTTGCTGGAGGACCAACCATTATCCGGGCACCGGGGAAGCCCCCGTTGCCGATGCGGTTGATGCAAGTTCCACCCGGCGGTTCGCATTTCTCGAGAGGGAATTGCCGGGGCGTTTCTGGTCCGTCGACGATGCCAAAGCACTGATGGCCAGTCATGTTGCGGAAGGGCCCGGATCTCTTTGTCAGCACAGGGAAAAGGCTGGCAGCGTAACCCTGTCCACGGCAATCTATGCCTGCCGCTCCCGCAAGCTCACCTTCAGCCATGGCAACCCGTGTTCGGCACACTGGGGCGCCTACGAACTCGAGGCGCGGTGATGCCGGCTGTATTGACGCGCTGAGTCGCACATGCCGGGTCTGGCGCTTGGGGTGAGACTGGCGATCAGCATGCGGACCGGCAGGCGCCCGCATGGCGCGACCGGTTTATTCTGCGGCTGACGGTGCCTGATCAGGCCAGCGTTCCGGCCGGTCGGGCCGGAGCCGGGGTGCAGATGGACGGCGTCCAGGCTGCTTACGTGAGCCCGAAGGAATGCTCCGGTCCGCTGAGGGCCCGATGGCTGCCTGTGATTGCCGCAAGCGGTTCCCGGTCGGGAGAGATGATCTCGAGCACCAGCGGACCCGTCCACCCGATGCCTGACAGCGCCTTGCAGATCGGAGAAAAGGCGATCTCTCCCCTGCCGATCATGTCGTGCCGCCAGACCTGTCGTCCTGTGTCCGAGAAGTGGATGATCTGCAGGTGGTTCCGGAGGAGCCGGATGCCTTCGACCGGATCCTCGCCGACGAAGTGAGCATTGGCAGCATCATAGCAGATGCCAAGGTTAGGATGGGGGCCGATGGCCTCCATGAATTCGAGAAGGTCGGCCGCCCGTGGCAGGGCGGCAATGGGCAGGTTTTCGATCGCGAGGACGACGCCTTCGCTCTTCGCCACCGGCAGCAGCGCGGCCAGGGCGTCGAGCAACCATTGCCTCAGCATGTCGCGGGGTGCGGGAAAGAGCGGGCTGACGCGCCCGGGCGCCACCACGATCCGCCGGGCACCGATGGCCCCGGCGAGGCGGATCTGCCGGATGAAGAGGTCCAGCGTGTACGACCGCATCTCCGGCATCGCCGAGGCGAGGTTTTGGTCCAGGCTCGGCATGTTCAGCGCATGCAGAACGATGCTCCTGTCCCGAACCTGCGCCGCCAGGTTGCGTGCCTCCGCACTTTGCGGATCGAGACTCATGTGCGGAGGCTGCAGCATCAGCTCGAATTCCCGGTAGCCGTTGCTGGCCAGGATCGCCACCGCCTCGTCGGCGCGATGGCTCCAGAGATAGCCATAGGTGTTGATGGCAGGCGGCCGTTCCATGGCCAGCAGGTCGGTCATTCCGGGCTCCCCTTGTGCGCTTCAGAGTGTGATGCTGACCAGCCGCTCCTCGGTCATTTCCTGCATGGCATAGCGGGGCCCCTCGCGGCCGAACCCGCTTTCCTTGGATCCGCCGTAGGGCATCATGTCCACGCGGGCGGACGAGGTCTGATTGATATGCACGCCGCCCACCCGCAGGCCCCGGATGGCCTGGAATGCCTTCGGCAGGCTGGAGGTGAAGACACCGGTGGCAAGGCCGTAGGGCGTGCTGTTGACCCGGGCGATCGCCGCATCGAAGTCGGAATATCGTTCGAGGCACACGACCGGGCCGAACACTTCCCTGCAGCCCACTTTCATGTCTCCGCTGATATCGGCGAGCAGCGTCGGTGCGACGACGGCGCCGTTTCTCTCGCCGCCAGCGAGAAGCCGCGCTCCCTTGCTGACCGCTTCGCGGATCCATTCCTCCACACGCATGGCATCCCGCAGCGAGATCAACGGGCCGGTATTGCAGCTTGCATCGCGCGGGTCACCGAAGACGAGACTGCTCACCATGCGGGACAGGCGTTCCTCGACCTCATCCGCGATGGTCTCGTGGACCAGCAGCACCTGAACGGACGTGCACACCTGGCCGGCCTTGCGGTATCCGGCAGAGACGACCTTTGGCAGAGCGTCATCCAGATTGGCGTCCTCGGCCAGGATGGTGAATGCGATGGAGCCGAGCTCCATCTGGGTTCGCCGGAGGCCCGCCTGGGCCTGGATGAGACGGCCAACCTCGGTCGAGCCGGTGAAGGCGATGAACCGGACGCGTTCGTCCTCTATCGCCAGGCTTACCTCTTCTCCGCTGCCGTGGAAGATCTGAAGATATGCGGGCGGCAAGCCCGCTTCGACAAACAGCGAGGCAAGGAAGCACGCTGAGCGCGGCGTCTGTCCGGCGGGCTTCAGAAGAACGACATTGCCTGCTCCGAGTGCCGGCGCGATCTTGTGCGTGACGGTGTTGAGGGGAGCATTGAACGGGGTTACCGCGAGGACGATGCCGAGCGGAACGCGCAGTGTGTAGGCAAACCTGTTGCCTTGTCCAGCCGCTCCGGCAAGGGGAATGACCTCTCCGGCCAGCCTGCGCGCTTCTTCGGCCGACAGGCGGAGGGTATCGATCGTCCGCGCGATCTCGCCGTTGCAGTCCGAAACGGTGAAGCCCGTTTCCCGCTGCATGATGGCAAGGGCCTCGCTGCGCCTTGATGAGAGCAGGTCGGCAACGCCGTCCAGAATGCGACCGCGTTCATATGGCGTGAGGCGGTCGTTCTCGAATGCGGTCTGCCCCGCGTCGATCATCCGCCGGATCTGTTCCGGCGAGCTTGCCGGCACTTCCGCAAAGGGCTCCAGGGTATACTTGTCGAGAACGGTGATCCTGTTCCCTTCTCCCAGTGCCCACTCGCCAGCCAGGAGCGCGGCCACCTGGGGCAGATCTGCGGCGGAAGTGGAAACGTCAAATGGAGGTCGCATCCGGCGTCCTTTCGAAATCGGTATCCTCAGCTTCGGCCGGCCGCTCTCTGGCCGGCCGACGTGGCTATTCGTCGGTGACAGGCGTCGTGACAACGATGAAGGTCAGCTGTCCGAGGCCGGTGTTCCTGATCGAGTGCCAGCAGCCAGGCGGGATGAAGATGACGTCGTTCTTGCGTACGACCCTCTTTTCTCCATCAAGCTCCATCAGCCCTTCACCATCCAGGATGTGGTAGACCTGCTCCTGCACCTTGTGGACATGGCGTTCCACATAGGCCATCGGGGCGTATGTGGAGATGCGGTAGTCGAGGAGACCGGATCCGGTCGTGGAGGGCGCCACGAGCGCCTTCGAAAGCGCTCCGCCGAAATGGGCGGGGAACTGCTGCCACGGTTCCTCGGCGATGTTGCGGACGATGGCCCTTGTCTTTGTCATGCGGGTCTCCTTGATTTCAATCCGGCCGCCAGGCTGAGCCGAAGGCTGGTTCCTTGGGCGTGAGAGGCGGCAGCTCCCAGGTTCCCGTCGACGGAGGACGGATGTTGGCGTCGACGTGGACGTCGATCAGCACCGGACGGTTGAGCGATATCGCCTCCGCGAGCACGCCTGCGAAGTCCTCCGAGCGCGTGACCGTATAGCCGGTGACGCCCGCCGCCCGGGCCCATGCCGCGAAGTCGGGATTGTATGGGGCACCGTTCGGCCCTTGGTAGAAGGCCGTGCCGTATTCCCGGCCGTCGAAATAGCCGTACTGCAGGTCCCGGATCGCGGCCCATGCGAAGTTGTTCCAGACGATCCAAACAACGGGGATGTTGTACTCCACGGCAGTGCACAGCACGTGCGGGACCATGGTGAACCCGCCATCACCGCACACCGACACGCAGACGCGATCCGGCGCGGCGAGCTTGGCGCCCAGGATGGAGGAGGGGCCGAACCCCATACCGGAATAGCCGCACGAATTCAGCATGCTCTGCGGACGGCGGGCCTTCCAGAATTGCATGAACCAGTTGTGATGGATGCCGGCGTCGAAAGAGATGATCACGTCCTCCGGCAACACCTTCTGGCAGTCCGTAACGATCCGCTCGGGTCGGATCGGCGACTGGTGGAGCTCGAAGTTTGGACCGACATAGGCTTCCCACTCCTGACGCCAGCGCGCAATATCGGCATGCCAGGCCGCCAGGCGATTGTCGTCGGGGACGAACGAGCGCGCTTCAAGCTCCTGCAGCAGCTGCCGGACGAATGTCTTTGCATCGGCCAGAATGGCGAGATCGGGCGTATAGTTGCGTTGCGTGTCAGCTCGGCGTGAACGAGATCGACGTGGATCAGCCGTGAATGCGGGAAATTCCAAGAGTAACCGGGCTTCCAGCTTGATGCCGACCTGTCGTCGAAACGCGCGCCGATCGCCAGAACCAGGTCGGCGTGGCGGCCGGCCTGATTGGCCGGGTAGGCGCCGTTGCGCCCGATGAAGCCGAGCGAGAGGGGATCCTCCATGTCGAGCGTTCCCATCCCGTTCGGCGACGAGATGACTGGTATCCGGAGCTTGTGGACGAGTGCCGTGAGTTCCGTGCCGCCCTCCGACAGCGCCATGCCGTGCCCGACGAAAATGACTGGCCGTTTGGATGCCAGCAGCCAGTCGACGGCGGTCGCGACATCTTCGGGCGAAGCGCCGGGACGCCGCTTGCCGAAGGCGGATCCGGGCGGCTCGGGCGAAAGATCGGCTTCCTCCTGGAACAGGTTGTATGGAATGTCGAGATTGACCGGCGCCGGGCGTCCGGTTGTCATTGTTGCCGTCGCTTGGCGGATCATCAACGGCAGCTGCTCCACCCGGACGGGCTGGAAGCTCCGCTTCACGACCGGCCGGATCACCTGCGAGAAGTCGGCCTGCCCGTGCATGTTGAGTTCCTGGAACGGCGCGCGGTTGAACTGCTGCGTTGGAACGTTTGCCGTGATCGCCAGGATAGCGGAGCTGTCCGTCTGGGCGACCGCCAGTCCCATGATCTGGTTGCAGGAACCCGGCCCGGTCGAGGTAAGGGTGGCAGCGGGGCGGTGCGAGACGCGGAAGAACCCGTCTGCCATGTGCACGGCGGTCTGCTCGTGGCGTGGCGAGATCATCTTGACCTCGTCCTGCACCTCGTACAGGCAATCGATCAACCCGACAGTGCCGTGGCCGCACACGCCGAAAACATAGGGAATCTTCTCCCGCACCAGCGCTTCGGCAATATAGGTGCCGCCCTTCATCTTGCTCATGTCTCGCTACTCCTGTTTCAGGCCATTGGCCGTGTGGCGCGCTGCGGCCCAGGCAAACGTCATGGCCTGGCCGATCTGGGCGCCTGCGCCGGGATACTGGCCCCCGAATACCGACTGCATGTCACCGCCCGCTGCATAGAGGCCGTGGATCGGATCGCCCGCCTGATCCAGCACCTCGCCGTTCGTCCCGCAGACGAGGCCGCGCGCCGTCGCCAGCGGCGTCGGCCACAGGGAAACCGCGTGGAGCCTGGCCGGATTGATGGGGCCCAGACAGGGGTTTTTCAGTCTGCGGTCCGGATCGCCGTTCGACCTCTGGTAGGCGCTTTCGCCCCGGTGGAAATCTTCATCCTGTCCGCTGCGGGCAAAGCTGTTGCATCGTTCGATCGTTCTTGCCAGCGCCTCACCCGGCACGCCGATCTGTGCGGCCAGCGCTTCCGGGCTCGATGCCGCTTTGAGATATCCGCTCTCGACATAGGGCTGAAGCGACCGGGTGCGCGGACGGATGACACCGAGACCGTACCGGTGGATGAAGTCGCGGTCGACGATCATCCAGGCCGGCACCGCGTCCTCTCCGTGCCGGAACACCTCTTCACAGAAATCGTGGTAGCTGAGCGCCTCGTTTGCGAAACGCTCGCCATGGCGGTTGACGATCAGGGAACCCGGCTTGGCGCGATCAAGCGCGATATGCGGATGGACCGCGAGGCCTCCGGCGGGGCGCGACCAGAGCGAAGACGGGAACCACATCCCGTTGGAGCCTAGCGATGGTCCGAGCTGGCCTCCCGCTGCAAGGCCGAGCCTGATGGAAGTGCCACACGCGAAGGGCCCGGCAGGTGTATGGATACTGGCGGCAGGCGGCAAGTTGGCTGTGCACATCTCCGGATCGGCGGGAAAACCGCCGCCGGCAAGCACCACGCTGCGCGCGCGCGCAGGACGAACGGCTTGCCATCGAGCACGCCCCGCACACCCGAAATTTTGCCTCTGTCGGTCAGGAGTTCCCTGACATGCGCATTCGGTAACACCCGCACTCCGCGGCGCAGGGCCTCATGGAGCAGCCGTGCGACAAGGCCGTTGCCCATGACGAGGCGGGTTCCGCGCGGATAGTGGAGCCGGTCGCGCAGATGGCGCGTAAGCAGCGAAAGGCCGAGCCGCATTGCCCCAACGGAACGCTCCGCCCAGACCAGCTTTTGCGCCTCGGCTCGCGTCACCATCATGCCGCCCAGGACCGTAAGCTCTGGAATGGGGAGAGCCAGCCTGTTGAACCACTCGCCAAGCAGCTGCCCGTCAAAGGCGACAGGTTCCAGTGCCCTTCCTCCTGAGGCGGCACCCGGGTCATTGCTGCGGTAATCGGGCGCTTTCAGGTACGGCCGGAACGCAATGTTTGCGCGGCGTTCGAGGTCGAGAAGCATCCGCGGGGCATGCTCGAGGAAGGCGAGCCATCCTTCGCGGGGCGCGCGGTTGCCGATAAGATTGCCGAGATAGGTTTCCGCCGCTTCCCTGTCGGGCGGAAACCCCGCCGCGCGCATCAAATGGTTGTCCGGTATCCAGATCGTGCCGGATGAGCGTGCCGTGGTGCCGCCGATGGAGGGAGAGATTTCGAGAACGACCGCTGACAATCCTTCCAGAGCGGCGGTGAGTGCGGCCGTGAGCCCTGCCGCTCCTGAACCAAGCGCGACCAGATCGGCGTCAGCCAGCTGCGCCATACCCGGTTGCTCTGGCCCTTCGATCGACATTTCTATTGGTCCTTTACGCTCTTGCTCCTCCGACCACCAACCACTAGAGCGAAATGAGGAAGAACTCTAATATCATTTTCCGTAGGGCCTATATGGCTTGGCTATATCGATGGCCGGTCCTGGCTGCGGTCGGGGAGGGCCTGTTCCGGCCTGAACACGCTGCTCGCGGAGGAAGGCCGCGGGCCGAAATTGAGATGCCTTTCATCCCGATGCTGCGCCTGATCTTTGCTGTACCTGGCAGAGCAGCTTACCTTGGCCGCTGGTCACCGGATCGATCGCGGATACGCCGGTGCGGGGTAGAGGTCCACCGAACTAAGGCAGCTGAAATATCTGCTGGCAGCGGTGGAGTGCGGAAGCCTCGGCAAGGCCGCCGCACAGCTCGGCGTGGCCACGTCCGCACTCAGCCAGCAGATCAGCCGGCTCGAAA
>NZ_BAABGS010000071.1:0-98222 GCF_039541695.1 Chelativorans composti
ATCAACCCAACCCCTGAAAGCATCAAAGCTCTCACAAGAAAAATCTGAGGACGAACCGTCCTTCCGTCCGGCAGCGCCGCCGCCGTCGTTGATGGTCGTGATATACGTCTGCCCTTATCCGGAGTCAACACCCCTCTTTCGGGATCATGACGATTTTTTCCACCGGCCCGGACGTCATGGTTAATGAAATGCAGACAGGAACAGGAAGCCCGGCTTATCGCCCCCGCAAGCTTCCCGCAGCCATGCAGCGCTTTCCGTCCGCGGTGTCTGCATTCTGAAAGATGGCAGGCCATCCATTCAAGAGGCGGGACGTCTCGCTGCCATCGGGTCATGGGGCAGCCTGCAGGGGGGGGGGGTAACGTACCTGGCACATAAGATCTTGCGCAGGCGCACACGCCCACGATTCGCCGCACGATCCCCGATCGCCGCCAGCCGGGAAGGATGACAGGACGAAGATCGCCAGGACGATGGGCGGTGAATTTCGGGACGAGCCGCGCCTTCTCCATGTGGAAGAAAGAGGGGGCACCGGCAACGCAGTCGACCGGGCATTCGCAGAAAAACCGGGGCGCAGGCGCGGGCATGTCAGACAGAAATGGGCTCGGAGGAAGACGACCGGCGCCCGCCGGCCACCGGCGATGCGAATCGCATCGGCTAGCGCGCCATCCGGCCGAGCCGGACAAATACGGGGTGCCGCATGGGGTGATGCGTGATATGCAGATCACAGCATTATTTTACGTGTTAGGCAGTACATGCAGACCGACCTTTCCCGGCGCCTTGCGCACCTGCGCGAAGCAGCCCTCGCGGCAGTGAAGCCCCTTGCGGAGCCCCATCCTGCCTTCACGTTCTTCTTCTCCGTGTCCGATGGGCACGAGCGGGCGCGCGTGATTCGCGCCACGGGCGATTCGGCGGATGCCTGCTGGAAGGCTGGCGAAGAGCGGATAAGGGATGTGATGGAAAAGCGCGGCCTGCGGGGCCGCTGGCTGCGGGTCGACTGGGTGACCGCCGTCCGGCCTATGACCGTGGGCGAACTGCGCGAACGGCTGGCCAGGCACAAGCGCAACTATTTCCGGCAGGGACTTGCCTTCGACCCGAAGTTCCAGACGTCCTTCCTCGAGCAGGAGCTCAATGCCAATGCCATGCTCTATGGAGGGAACAAGATCGCCCATGCGGTGATCAATCTCGGCAACTTCGCGAAATATGTCAGGCGGCGCTACGGGGCGGACCGCACCGTCGATCTCTCCGACGCGGCGCCCGCCTTCGTCCTTTCGACCGAAGGTCTGTTCTGCGGCGAAGACGGCACCGTTCACCGGCTCCCCGGCCCGGGACGCAATGCCGGGCGGCGAATCATCGAGCGGCTGGAGCTCGACGACATCGAGGGGCTGATTCGGGACGCATCGAAATTTCTCAGCCGCCAGGTGCTGGAGCACGGCCGCTTCGTCTACGGCCTTCACCCATGCTTCAACCGGGAGATACCTGCCTACAACGCGCTGCGGCATGCCAGCACCACCTATTCCATGATCGAGGCCTGGGAGGTCACGAACGACGGGGATCTGAAGAACAGCATCGACCGGGCCCTCGCCTATCTGCGCGGCACGCTGATCCGCCCTGCGCGGCTGCCGGACGGAACGGACGCCGCCTTCGTCGTGGAGGCGAATGGCGAGATCAAGCTCGGCGCCAATGCCGTCGCGATCCTCGCCCTCGCCAAACATGCGACTCTCACCGGCTCAACCGCCGACTACGACCTGATGCGGCAGCTCGCGCTCGGCATCCGCCACATGCAGAATCAGGAGGATGGCTCCTTCGTCCATGTGCTGAGCTACCCGGACCTCCGCGTGAAGGACCCCTTCCGCGTCATCTATTACGAGGGAGAAGCCGCCTTCGGCCTCATGCGGCTCTACAGTCTCACCCAGGATCCGCGCTGGATCGAGACCGTGGAGAAGGCCTTCGGTCATTTCATCCGGTCGGAGCACTGGCGGCACAACGACCACTGGCTGAGCTATTGCGTCAACGAGCTGACGCGGTTCCGGCCGGAGGAACGCTATTTCCGCTTCGGCATCCAGAATGTCGCCGGCCACCTCGATTTCGTGCTCGAGCGCATCACGACCTTCCCGACCCTGCTGGAGCTCATGATGGCGGCGCGCGAGATGCTCGAACGCATCCGCACGATGCCGGAGATGCAGCACCTCCTGGAGGAAATAGACCTCGACAAGTTTTACCGGGCGCTGGAGTTCCGCGCACACTACCTGCTGAACGGGCATTTCTGGCCGGAACTGGCGATGTATTTTGCCCATCCCGACAGCATCGTCGGCTCATTCTTCATCCGCCACCATGCATTCCGCGTACGCATCGACGACGTGGAGCATTACCTTTCGGGCTATGTCGCATACCGGAAATACAGGGTGGCAAAGCAGCAGAAAGAGTCTCGAAACTGAGGCTCCCGGAACCGGCCGGCCCCATTGCAGGCGCCGGCGTGGCATCACCCTCCCCGGAAAATCAGGCGCCGGATCCGCGGACCCGGCGTCGCTTGTAGCTGCCAGCTCTGGAAACAGCTCCCGGGAGGGGTAAACGATAACCCTCTCCCGGGGCTGCGGAAACCAGAGCCTAGATCGCGTAGCTCGTCTGGATTTCCTCGTTCAACGTGTTCGAGGAAATCTCACTGGAAATATTTGTCACCGGCACAACACGCATGTCGTCTATCGCTTGGGAATCGGTCTGCTTCTGCATGAAGGTCGAAAGCGCGTCCGCGGTGCCGTTCTTCAGCATGCTCGCCAGATTCTCCTTCGATCCCGGAGTGCCGGCCGTTGCACCCGCGCTTTCGAGAAGGATTTTCGAAGGCAGCCCGGCCGGCGGAGCACCCTTCCCCGCATCGGCGGCAGCTAGAGCGTTGGCCTGCTGCAGGGTCGGAATGTTTGCCGACTCGAGGGTTGGAATGTCTGCCAGCCCGGCTTCGGATGCTTTGCCGTCATTGGAGGCGGCATCGCTTTCCACATCGGCTGCGTATTTCGAGGAAGCCTGATCTGCTTCTCCATCAAGGATGATGAGTTGGCCATTTTTGTCACGGAAATTGAATGGATCACTGCAGCAGTCCCCGTCGTCTCCATAGATGACTTTCGACATCTGAGCCTGCATTGCTTCCCACGGGCCGAGGTGCTGCACTTCCGACCGGACCGACATCGTCGTCAGGGCCTCCGCCCCGTTCGGCGCAGTCGCTCGGAAAAACACATGAGCCTCATCCTCGGTGTCAGACATCGTGTGGAACTCGGCCGTGGTCTTATCCCCCAGAAACGTCATCCTCACATAACCCCCTTTTGCCGGAATCGTCGTTCCTGTGCGAATGACGTTGTCGATCTCTTCCTGGCTCGTGCCTGCCTCGTAGGTGGTGTATTTTGTCGAGGGAGCCTCAACCGCGCCGAGCACAGTCTTGAACGGCTCCTCTCCAAGCGTGTGCGCAGACTCCGCATCGGCCCTGAATATGTAGAGGGTGCCGGATGCGATCACCTTGCCAGAGGGGACCTTCACTTTTGTCGCGTCCAGGTTAAGCGTGTGTTTGCCCGGTACCGGTCGGGGGTAAACCACCCACACGCAGTCGTTATGGTAGCGGATATATCCGCTATCGCTGGCTATCTCCTTGTTAAATATCTCCTTTCCGTCCCTCTTCAGAGAGAATTTGACTTCCTCAGGATGCGTTCCACTGAGTTGAATGAGTATGACGGATGCGTCCTTGTCAGTTATGCCTTTGTCTTCGATGACAAAGTCGAAATGGTCTGTGGCACCAATCCTTTTCCCATTGGACATTTCGTGCCACTCTATTTCTTTCAGATCGGCTATGCTCCGGTACTCCGCGTTCGCAGATTTCAATACCTTTGCGACGCCTTTGATTACCCCGGACCGCAACGTCTCGGCGTCCTTGTCCAGATCGCTGGGCCACAGGAGGTTGAAATCTTGAGCACCGATGCGGAAACGGGCCTTTGAGTACTTCGGTTCAGCCATCCCGGGCTGCCAAACCCCGACGTCGAAAATGTCCACCTTGCCGATGGATTTGGCGTCGCCGTTGGTCGTGTACTGATAATCGCCGGTTGGACCCAGTTTCAGTTCACCATACTTACCCCTCAGGACCTCGTCATGCTGTACCGAAATCCGCTCGCCATTCCTCAGAATTACCAGCTCCGCGCCGTTGTCAAAATCTACCGATGGTTTTCCGTCGGGGGTCGTCTTGCCGTCAAAAAGATTGCCTGAAGCGGTTCCCGGCTTCACATTCAGTTCCCTGTAGCTGTGCATCTCGACAGTGCCGGAGAACTCAACGTTTACAGCGTCGTGGGATACGTCCTTTGCCTTGATAGCCAGCTTGTGGTCTCCCGGGGAAACGCCCTTTATCAAGATCTCGTATTCCGTATCGTTAATTGCGTTTACCACTATCTTGTTATCAAGAACCGTCTTGGTATGATGCTTCGAGACTTGACTTATCAGCTTCATGTTCTCCGGCTCGAGCCCCAAGGCTGGACCGGCCGGAGCTGCTGACTGACGGGACCATGGACGTAGGCTCAAACTGGAAGTTGTTAAGACAGGTGTCCAGCTTCACGCGGTAGCCGCGACCGTCGTCGATGACGAAGATCTCGCTATCATTCGGACCGCGCTGGTCACGGAAGTAATTGTTGATCCGGACCTTCTGTCCGTTCAGCAATTCCATGACAAGCGTGTACCCTTCCCGGTGGAAGCCCTTCACCGCCGCGCGATTGAGAAAGATCCATACGTTGCTCAGTGTCGTTAGCGTGACATGGTCTGTGTTCCGAGCTTCCTGAACGACTCGCGGGTTGCTCTTGCTCTGCACAAGAAAATTGTACGCCATATGCAATCACCCATTCATATCAATTGATACAAATAACGTTAGTAAAAAGATAATATTTTTCTTTTTCTACCCAGACAAAACAATTACCGTTACAATATTGTTCGAGATCGATACGCGCACAAGTTACAGAAATACTTTCAAAATGCAAACAATTAAATTGCTTATTTATCTTAACGAAACTATCTTATCTTCCCACCGTCGGGCGGGAAAAGCGGCATGACAGGCATCGCCGAAGAGAGCCAATCCCCTGGGCCCGCCCCCTTCCAGCGCTTCCAAAGAGGAACGAATTGTCGCTCCCGTCTCCAAGCGGCCGCGGTTTGACAAATGGCAGCTTCGGCAATAGTTCACGCCCCCGGCAGACGGGGCGCAGGAACATGCTGGACCATCACATAGAGTTACGGTTCATGGATCGTCTTTCCGAGACGGAGAAGGGTTCCGCGCTCGGCATCTTGCGCAAGGCGATCACCGAGAACACCGAGACGCTTGTCGACTCGTTCTACGGCTCATTCCTCGCCCACCCCAGGACAGCCGAATTTCTTGACCACGACATCGTTCAACAGCGGCTGCGTCATTCTCTTGCGAAGTGGCTCGTGGACCTGCTCAACCTGGACGACATTGGGACCACGGAATACCGCCAGCGCCAGGTCAAGATTGGCGAGATCCACGCCCGAATCAATCTGCCCGTCTACTTCGTGCTGGAAGGGGCAAGTCTCCTGAAGGTCGAAATTGCACGCATCTTCTCCGGCTACACGGATGTGGACGCGCAGGTCCGGATCGCTGCGGTCATGATGCTGGACGAGATCATCGACCTCGCTATGCGCCTCATGAGCGCCGCCTATGTCACCGGCACCCGGCGGCGCGCGCATGCGGACGAAGGTCTTCGCCTGTTTTCCATCGGTCAGGATCTCAGTTCCGAACGTGAGCGGCAGCGCGCCGGCCTGATGGAATGGTGCCAGGAGATCCTTTTCTCGCTGGCGACTCAATCCGGCGTCAGGACACTCGAGCCGCTCAGCCTGTCGCCGTTCGGTCTCTGGCTGCGTCACCGCGCGGGCCTGCTGTTCCAGTCTTCGGACGTTCTCCAGTCGATCAAGCAAACGATGGAGCGCATAGACCGGGACATCCTTCCTGCGATCGAGAGAAGCGGAAACACTGAGCAGACGGAGAGGGTAAAAAACATCGGACAGCTGCAAAGTGCCATCGACGAGATCAAGTTTCTTCTGGCGAATCTCTTCGAGGCCGCGGCTGAACTCGAGAGCGGTCGCGATCCCCTCACGCAGGTACTGAACCGGAAGTTCCTTCCGCCAATTCTCGGGCGAGAGATTGCCCTGGCCCGGAGGAACAAGCTTGCTCTGTCGGTGGTGCTGATCGATGTCGACCACTTCAAACAGATCAACGACCGATACGGCCATGCGGCCGGCCACGCGGTTCTGCGGCAGGTGGCGGAAGGCCTCATGAACATCGCGCGGGCGAGCGACTTCGTATTCCGCTATGGCGGCGAAGAATTCCTCATCGTCCTCGTGGAGACGGGCCTGGAGGAAGTTCTCGTCGCGGCAGAACGCTTCCGTGCCTATTTTGAGTCGCGCACCGTCATGCTGCCAGACGATACCTCGATCCGGATCACCATCTCGGCAGGCGCGGCCACCTATGAAGGTCACCCTGACTACGAGTACCTCATCAACGCGGCCGATGAGGCGCTTTTGACGGCAAAGAGAAACGGCCGGAACCGGGTCGAGGCCGCGGTGCAGCGCTGACAGCACCGCCGCGCGAGCAGCGAATCAGCAGCTTCACCCCCCACCGGTCCATATCGCTCGCCCGACCTGGCAGCGTCAATGACGGTACCGGGAAGCTCCACGCCCCCCGCTTCCCATTCGGTGGGAGCCCGCCGCCCTCGGGACTTGATTATTGGGTGCGCCCGACGGAAAACGGTCCTGGCCAATTCCACTGTCAGGTAGCGCGATCATGGCGAAATACTTTCTGGGTGTAGATGTCGGTACGGGCAGCGCACGCGCTGGCCTTTTCGATGAACGCGGAACCCTGCTGGGCACCGGCAAGCGCGACATTGCCATCTGGCGGGAGGCCCACGGCATCGTCGAGCAGTCGAGCAATGACATCTGGAACGCCGTCTGCCACAGCGTGCGGGGGGCCGTCGCCCGGGCAAACGTCACACCCGACGATGTGGCCGGCATCGGGTATGACGCGACCTGCTCGCTCGTGGTGCTCGGCGAAGGGGGAAAGCCGCTTGCCGTCGGACCGTCGAACGATCCGGAGCGAAATATCATTGTCTGGATGGA
Source organism: Chelativorans composti (assembly GCF_039541695.1). Classification (NCBI taxonomy): domain Bacteria; kingdom Pseudomonadati; phylum Pseudomonadota; class Alphaproteobacteria; order Hyphomicrobiales; family Phyllobacteriaceae; genus Chelativorans; species Chelativorans composti. The sequence goes on from NZ_BAABGS010000071.1 coordinate 7,138, forward strand.
CCACCGCGCTACCGAACAGGCAGGCCGCATCAACGCGACGAGGGCAGAGGTGCTGCGCTATGTCGGCGGGACCATTTCGCCCGAAATGGAAACGCCGAAACTGTTATGGCTCAAGGAGAACAAGCCGGAGACCTTCAGGAATGCCTGGCAGTTCTTTGACCTCACGGATTTCCTCACCTGGAAGTCCTCGGGCAGCCTCGCTCGCTCGGCCTGCACCGTCACCTGCAAGTGGACCTATCTGAGCCACGAGAACCGCTGGGACGAGACCTACTTCCGCCAGATCGGCCTGGGGGACCTGGCCGACGAAGGCTTCGCCCGCATCGGCACCGAGATTCGCGCCGGCGGCACGGCAATCGGCGGGCTCACAGAAGAGGCGGCAAGGGATCTCGGTCTGCGGCCTGGCACGGCCGTCGCCGTTGGCCTCATCGACGCCCACGCGGGCGGCATCGGCACCGTGGGCGCGGCCGGCGACGCCGGCGACGTCCTGTCCCGCATGGCCTATGTGTTCGGCACGTCTGCCTGCACCATGACCACCACGCGCGAGCCGGTCTTCGTCGATGGCGTCTGGGGCCCTTATTTCAACGCGATGGTGCCAGGCCTCTGGCTCAACGAAGGCGGCCAGTCCGCCGCCGGCGCCGCCATCGAGCGCCTGATTCGCATGCACCCGCGTGCGGCAGAAGTCGAAGCGACGGCAGGCGGCAGGGGTCTTGCCGACACGCTCGCCGCGCTTGTGGAAGCCAGGGGCGGCCCCGCAGCGGTTGCGGACATCGTCGGCCGCATCCATGTGGTGCCGGAGTTTCTCGGCAATCGCGCGCCCTTCGCTGATCCGGAAACCCGCGCCATCATCGCGGGCCTAGACCTGGAGGATGGCGTCGACAGCCTCGTCGCGCTCTATCTCGCCGGCCTCTGCGGCCTGGGCTACGGCGCCCGTCAGATCGTCAATGCACAGGCCGCCAAGGGCATCCGCACGGACACCATGGTCGTCAGTGGCGGCGCGACCCGCTCGGCCCTCGTCCGTCAGGTGCTGGCGGACGCGACCGGCCTCACCGTCGCCGCTTCCGTTTCGCCGGAACCTGTGCTGCTAGGCTCCGCCATGCTCGGCGCCACGGCTGCGGGAGCTTTCCGGGATCTCGGCGAGGCCATGAGCGCCATGTCGGCTCTGGGCGAGGTTCACCAGCCCAACCCCGCCACGCGCGAATGGCACGACCGCCGTTTCGAGGCTTTCGAGCTGCTGCAGGCAACAGGGCGGAAGATCCACTAAAGCGGACTCAGGAGACTTTAGACTGGGAGGCTTGCCCGGGACTGGGCGAGCCTGTGAACAGGACAGTTCAAAGCGTCCGGCACGCTCGGAGCTGCTTCATCCCCGTCCTGACGCTTCGCGATCAGACGGCGACGCTCAGCCGTGCCACCTCCACGCGGTTCCGGCCGGACGACTTGGCTGTGTAAAGCGCCTGGTCCGCTCGCCGGAACACGTCGTCGAATTCGCTGTCCCCATGGCGCCAGGTTGCGATGCCTGCCGAGAACGTCACCGGGATGGCGCCCTGACTCGACTGAAACTCGAACTTTTCCACCGCCTGTCTCAGCCGTTCCGTCATGGCGATGGCTGACTTTTGGTCGCCATCCGGAAGAAGCAAGGCGAATTCCTCTCCGCCGACCCGCGCAAGAATGGCGTCCATCCCCGCATGCTCGCGCAGGCAGCGGGCGAGTTCTGCCAGGACCTGGTCGCCCACCTCGTGCCCATAGGTGTCGTTGATCGACTTGAAGTTGTCGATGTCCAGCAGGGCAAGCGCGAACCCGCGGCCCGACTTGGCGACCGCCTCGATACATCTTGCGCCATAGTCCGCCAGTATGCGGCGGTTGAACAGCCCGGTCAGGTAATCCGTCGAAGCCATTTCCTCCAGGCGCTGACGGAGCTTGTCGGAGCACATGAGCAAAAACGTCGTGGTCCCCACGATCGGCAGCAGCGACAGGACAGTCGGTCCCAATAGGTTGAACCAGTACTCGACGGCTTCGCTCGCGAAGCTCAGGTTGGCATCCGTGCGTGAGTAGAAGCCAAGCTGAATCACCAGGTAGCAAAACACCGTCGCGAACAGCCAGATCAGGATCTTCCGGCTTATCGGCACTGGCTGCGGCGAACCGTGAAGCAGCGAACTCAGGCAGGCGAAGGCAAGCCACCCCCACACGGCCGTCAGAAACACCAGTCGCGCACCGAAAATATCGGCGATCAGCGTAAACCAAAGGATCGAGGGCACGAGCGCGGCACTCGGAATGAACTGCCAGATTTTCGGGCGGATACCGTCGAATGCCTGCACGGCCGCAAGATAGGCCGTCAGACCAAAGGTAATCAGGCCATAGGCAGCGACAAGAATGAACGCCCGCGGCAACGGTGCGCCGAACGCAAAGATCGCGCATCCCCCAGCGATCAGCGCCGTCCCGGCTTGCCAGTACTGCATCGCCGGGCGAAGGGTTCGTGGCATGTCGCGATAAAACTCTATCAGGACCGACCCGTTTATCAGCATCATGAACGAGACTGTCATGAAGATGGTCCCGATATCCATCCCTACCCCCCACAGGTGCCCTTGCGTACAACTTCTGGGCGAGTAAATCCTTGTCGGGGCCGCAACTACCCGAAGGATGGCACAACCCAATGAAGTCCCCCCGCCGTTATTGAGCGCTAGCGCATAGCGACCGTCAAGGGAATAGAAGACATCGCCGCAGCAGCCGCCGGTTGAAATGGAGGTAAATTTCTTGCAAACGCGCAGAAGTTGCATGCGCAACCGGACGGGGCTCCAATCCGTCATTTACGTTTCACGATAACCCGAGGCTAGACGCTTCAGTACATGAAAAGAGATTGCTGGAGGTGTCCCGGCGTCCCTGCCACCCGGCCCACCTTTCGGTTTCGAGCGGAAAGTGCAGGAGCGGCGACCGCCCGGATGATTACTTTGCCCGGCAGCATCCAGCCCCGTCACCGATCAACGGTTTTCGAGGTCCGGGAGCGCTGCCCGTCGATAATTATTCTGTCGCTGCGCTTTCCCGCCTTGCCTTCGATTGAAAACCGGTTGCAAGATAGGCCATAGGCTCCGCTTTCAATGAATGGAGAGGGCGTGGCAGTCGACTGGATGGCAACATTGAAGGAGGCCGGGCTTCTGGTCCGCAACACAGAGGCCGACACGCGCAAGCTTCTCGCAAGCGAAACGCTGTCAGTCGAGCATGCCGTGCGCCTTCTCGACGCCGTCAGCGAAATGTCCGAGGATTTCGATGAGATACTCTACGAGCTCGAGGCGGATGAGGGCGCGGACGAGGAGCTGATCCAGGCCGCACTTGCCATCGAGGCGCTGTGGAGCGAGCTGAGCCTCGCCTGCCTCAACAAGGTGAGAATCCTGCGCGGCATGCCGCCGATCACCATCAGCATGACCGGCTCGGACGAAGACGGCGAGGAGCCGTGATAAGCCGCATCGGCCAGCGCCCCTCGCCGGCGAAGCCCGGTCATGACCAGGAGAGCTGATCCTTCGGCAAACGGTTGCTCGGATCGTAGACTACGATTTTGTGGGGCAGGTCCGGGCCCCAGTCCCAAAGCACGAGATTGATGTCCTCCGACCCGGCGCCGGGGGCAAAGCTCGGCACCAGTATCCCGGCAATCCCCTTCTCGCGCAGGCGGTCGTGGACCCGCCACGATCCGGGACGGCGGCCCTCGCTCAGGTCCCACGCCCAGGCGCACGCCATGTCGTCCAGCGAAATGCCGTGCTCCGCCCTGCCCTGCACCGAGGTGAGGTCGGCGATGTCCTCGCAGTCCACATCATAGGAGCAGAGCACGCACGGGTCGATACGGCGGGCAAGGCCCTGGTTGGCCTCCTTCACCGCCGTCATGATGCTGAGCGCGAGATAGAGCGCGGGCACGCCCTTCGGGTTGAAGCGCGCGCCACGGATCGCGGCCCCCTCGCCGGATGTCGGCTTGAAGGACCAGCGCGGATCATGGGCGCGATAGGCGGTTCCGACAAACCTCACGCGAAACCGCCGAGCGCCATGTGGTCGAGATAGTCGCGGACGGCCGCAGCCTTGCCTTCCTTCACCAACGCCTCGGCAGTGCGGCCGCCGAAGGCGGGAAGCGGCTGGGCGCGATACCAGGCCATGGCCTGCTCCTTTCCGCCGGCCCATTCCGCCACGCGGCTGATGATTTCCAGCATCTCGCGGAGGCGGTTCTGCGTGCGCAGGCCCCGGCTGCGCTCGGCCCGGTAGAAAGCTTCACGCGAAAGCCCGGCTGTCTCCGCAAGCTGGGTCTTCGACATGCCGAAGCCGTCGGCCAGGCGGTCGATGGCGATCCGTCCGCTGGAATCCATGAAGGAAAGGATCAGCGATTCCTTTCCAACCGGATATCTGCTTGCGTGCACCACGTGTGCCATATCAATCACCACCTTTCTATGGCGGAATATATGGCGTTGTTGCGAGAACCGCAACACCCGCGGCCAATTGTTCCTCGCCCCTACATGCCGTGGGGGGAACCCGGCAGATAGCCCAGCCACGAAAGCCCCATCCAGATGGCCATGGCCATCATCATCAGGTTTTCCGTGAGGGAGACGAAGCCAAGCGGCACGCGGGTCGAGCCGCCAACACAGGCGCATTTCAGCTCACGCTTGTCGATGTAGACCGCCTTGAAGACCGACACCGCGCCCACCGTCGAGATGAAAAGGGCGAGCGGCGCCGAAAACCAGGTGGCGACACCGGCCACCATCAGCAGGCCCGCAAGGCCCTCGGCGTAAGGGTAGATATAGCTGTAGGGCACCCAGCGTTTCGCCAGCAGATCGTAATTCAGGAACATGGTGGCGAAGGTCTCAACGTTCTGGAGCTTCAACAGCGCCAGAACCACCATCGAAAAGCTGATGAACCACTCGGCGGCGCGGACGGTGAAGGGGTCGCCGCTCGTCGCATAGCTCACCCCCATGGCCATCAGCGCCGTCATCGCAAAGAGCACGGCGACGGGACGGTAGGTGAGTTCGTTCGGATCGAAGACCTTCTTGCCAAGGAACCGGCGCGTGTCGTCGTGGCCGCCGATACGCTTGCCGTCAATGAAGACCTGCGGCGTGGTTTTCGCGCCATGCTCGGCCTTGAACGCGTCAGTCGCTTCGCGCGTCGTGAGGTGATGGTCCTCGACCACGTAACCCTCGCGCTCCAGCAGGTACTTGACCTTGATGCCATAGGGGCACGTGTGCTTCTCCATCACCATGCGATAGAGAACGGCCCTCTTCTCGAGGGGCTGAGTCTTGTCCAGCATGTTTGGCAGCTTTCTTTCCGGTTGATCGGATGCTGCCACCCATATAGGGTCCGTACCATGGTACAGAGTCAAGTCCAGCAACCTCTCACCATCAGCAGGCTGGCGACGGCCGGCGGCGTAGGCGTGGAGACCATCCGCTTCTACCAGCGCAAGGGGCTGCTTCCGACGCCTCCGCGCGGCGGCGGGTTCCGCACGTACGGCAGCGAGGATCTGCGCCGCCTCCGGTTCATCCGCCAGGCGCAGGCCGCGGGCTTCACGCTGGAGGAAATCCGCGAGCTGCTGGAGCTGGACGAAAGCCACGACCGGGCCCGGGCCCGCGAACTCGCCCTCCAGCGGATTGAGGCGCTCGATGCGAAAATCGCCGAGCTGCAGCGCGCCCGCGACGCGCTCATTGAACTCGAACGCGAATGCGCCGGCAGCCACGGCGGCTGCTGCCCCATCCTCGCTTCGTTCAAGGTGTGATCTTAAGGCGAGAGGCTTCCTCCGCTCCTCCCCAATCCTGAGCTTATTGAAGGGAGCACGTCTAAGGTGAGCCTATCGCGGCATGAGGCCGGTCCAGGGCCATCCGCTGACTGCCTCTTGTTTCGATGCATTCGGAATGATGGCGTGAGGGTTTCCGAACCTCCAGCCAACAAAAAGCCTCCCCGGATCGCTCCGGAGAGGCTCGCCATTTCCGTTCCGTCTGGCCGGATCAGTCGATCAGCGGCAGCAGCGCGTTGATGCTGTCCTTGGCATCGCCGTAGAGCATGCGCGTGTTCTCCTTGTAGAACAGCGGGTTTTCGATGCCCGAGTAGCCGGTACCCTGGCCGCGCTTCGACACGATGACGTGCTTGGCCTTCCAGACCTCCAGCACCGGCATGCCGGCGATGGGGCTGTTGGGATCTTCCTGGGCGGCCGGGTTCACGATGTCGTTCGAGCCGATGACGATAACAACGTCCGTCTCCGGGAAGTCGTCGTTGATCTCGTCCATCTCGAGCACGATGTCGTACGGCACCTTGGCCTCGGCCAGCAGCACGTTCATATGGCCCGGCAGGCGGCCGGCGACCGGATGGATCGCGAAACGCACCTCCTTGCCGCGGGCTCGCAGCTTGCGGGTGAGCTCGCTCACCGCACCCTGGGCCTGCGCCACGGCCATGCCGTAGCCCGGCACGATGATGATCGAGCTGGCGTCATTCAGCAGCGCCGCCACGCCCTCGGCGTCGATCGCCACCTGCTCGCCCTCGATCTCCATCGCCGGGCCGGTGGTGTTGCCGAAGCCGCCGAGAATGACCGAGATGAACGAACGGTTCATCGCCTTGCACATGATGTACGACAGGATCGCACCCGAGGAGCCGACGAGGGCACCGGTGACGATCAGCAGGTCGTTGCCGAGCGAGAAGCCGATGGCCGCGGCAGCCCAGCCCGAGTAGCTGTTCAGCATCGACACCACGACCGGCATGTCGGCGCCGCCGATGCCCATGATCAGATGGTAGCCGATGAAGAAGGCAAGCAGCGACATGATGAACAGCGCCCAGAAGCTGCCGGTCATCAGGTAGACCACCAGCAGAATCAGCGAAATGATCGCGGCTCCGGCGTTGAGCGCATGTCCGCCCGGCAGTTTCTTGGCCTTGCCGTCCACCTTGCCGGCGAGCTTGCCGAAGGCGATGACCGAGCCGGTGAAGGTGACCGCACCGATGAACACGCCGAGGAAGGTCTCTACGCGCAGGATGTCGATCTCGAGCGGAGACTTGGCCAGCAGCTTGGCGGCGAACCCGCTCAGGTTCTCAAGCTGGCCTTCCAGAGCCATCAGCCGGTCCGGATTGGCCAGCAGCGTGCCCGGATTGTGCATGAACGCGAAAACGTCCTGCAAGCGGGCCAGCTCGATATGGGAGTTGAAGCCGATGAAGACGGCCGCCAGGCCCACGAAGCTGTGCAGCGCGGCTACGAGCTGCGGCATCTCGGTCATCTGCACGCGCATGGCCACGATGTAGCCGAGCACGATGCCGATGGCGAGCATGATGCCGATCAGCCAGTGGTTGCCGACGCCCGGCGTGAAGACCGCCGCGCCGACGGCCAAAATCATGCCGAAGATGCCGTACCAAACGGCGCGCTTTGCGCTCTCCTGGTTCGACAGGCCGCCCAGGCAAAGGATGAACAGCACGGCCGCGGAGATATAGGCGGCGGTGACGATGCCGGGCTCGCTCACGTGCGAAAAGATCTGTTCCAGATTAGCCATTGTAGTACCCCGCCCCGCGCATCAAGACTTCTGGAACATGGCGAGCATGCGCCTCGTCACGAGGAAGCCGCCACCGATGTTGATTGCTGCGATCAGCACCGAGATCGCCGCAAGAATGGCCACGATCCAGGAGGACGAGCCGATCTGCGCGACCGCGCCGAGGATGATAATGCCGGACACCGCATTGGTGACGGCCATCAGCGGCGTGTGCAGCGAATGGGAGACGTTCCAGATCACCTGGAAGCCCACGAAGCACGACAGCATGAAGACAACGAAATGCGCCATGAAGCTCGGCGGCGCGTAGTATCCGACCAGCAGCATCAGCAGCGTGCCAATCGCCAGCAGGCTGACCTGCGTCTTGGTCGCCTTGCGGAAGGCTTCGAGCTCCTGCGCGCGCTTCTCTTCCGGCGTCAGCTCCTTCGGCTTCTCCTTCTTCTTCGCCGAGGCGATGGCCTGCACCTTGAGCGGCGGCGGCGGATAGGTGATGCCGCCTTCAAAGGTGACGGTGGAGCTGCGGATGACGTCGTCCTCCATGTTGTGGACGAGCACGCCATCCTTGCCCGGCGTCAGGTCGGCCACAAAATGGCGGATGTTGGTCGCATAGAGCTGAGAGGCCTGCGCGGCCATGCGGCTCGGGAAGTCCGTGTAGCCGATGATGATCACGCCATTGTCGGTGACGATGCGCTCCTCGGGCTTCGTCAGCTCGCAGTTGCCGCCGCGCTCGGCGGCGAGATCCACGATCACCGACCCCGGCTTCATGGCCTCGACCATGTCCTTCGTCCACAGCACCGGGGCCGGACGGCCCGGGATCAGCGCCGTGGTGATGACGATGTCCATGTCGGGAGCGAGCTCGCGGAACTTCGCCAGCTGCTTCTCGCGGAACTCGGGGCTCGACGGAGCGGCGTAACCGCCGGTGGCGGCACCGTCCTGGCTTTCCTCGAACTCGAGGAAGACGAATTCCGCGCCCATCGATTCGATCTGCTCGGCGACTTCAGGACGCACGTCGAAGGCGTAGGTGATCGCGCCGAGGCTCACCGAGGCGCCGATCGCCGCAAGACCGGCCACGCCGGCGCCCACCACCAGCACCTTCGCCGGCGGAATCTTGCCGGCCGCGGTCACCTGGCCGGTGAAGAAACGGCCGAAGTTGTTTGCAGCCTCGATGACAGCCCGGTAGCCGGCGAGGTTGGCCATCGAGGAAAGGGCGTCCATCTTCTGGGCGCGCGAAATGCGCGGCACCATGTCCATGGCGATGGTGTTGACGCCCTGCTCCTTCAGCGCCTCCAGCAGTTCCCCGTTCTGGGCCGGATAGATGAAGGAAATGAGCGTCTGTCCCTTGCGGAACAGTTTAACCTCGTCAAGCGTCGGAGGTCGTACTTTGGCGACCAGGTCGACGTTCGCGCAAAGCGACTGTGCATCAGGATAGATGGTTACGCCGGCCTCGGCGTAAGCCGCGTCGGATATCCCCGCTTTCAAACCAGCGCCACTCACGATGGCGCAACTGTGACCCAGCTTCCCCAGCTGACGCGCGCTGTCCGGGGTCAGGGCAACGCGGTTCTCGCCGGGGTACACTTCCCCCAAAATGCCTATCTTCACATTCCGATCCACTTCATTCTGGTTGGAACCAAGCGAGTTGGGCTCCTCCAGGCCTCGCGGCATGGGAGGCGTTAATGCGCCTGTCCGGACAGGAACCGATAACCTCGCTGTCGTGCACCAGCAGGCCGCCTTTCCGGTATCAGTCCACTCGCATCCCCTCGGCAGCATTGATTAGTGGTTTTGCCGTCAGGCGTCCATATCCGTTTGATCTATTTCAAGAATGCGCGAGCGCTCACCCGAAAGTCCGCCGGTTCCGCACCCGCCCCGCCGTCTGCGCGACAGGAACCGGGAATACAGAGATAATTATTTGATGTTAAAGCCATTTATCGCCGTTTGCAGGCGGCTGAGGAACTGGCGCTGCGCCGGTATAAGTTTTTCCTCTGCCTGCGCCGCCAGAAACCAGTGAGCCCCGTCAATTTCAGGAAATGCGCGGATCTGGCCGCTCCTGGGCGGCCACTCCATGTCGAAGGTGTTGCTACATAGTGTCTCGGGGTCGTAGTCGGCCGCGACGGCGAAGCCTGTCACCACCTTGCCGCCCGCCTGCCGGACCTCGCCGAGCGGGATCAGTTCGCCCTCCAGCGTCCACCCTGTCTCCTCCGCGAATTCGCGGCGGGCCGCAGCCTCCGGCGTCTCGTCGGGGGCCAGCTCCCCCTTGACGATGGACCAGGCGCCCTCGTCGCGATTGCGCCAGAAGGGGCCTCCGGGATGAACGAGCAGCACTTCGAGATTCCCGCCGCGATGCCTGAAAGGCAGGATTCCGGCGCTCCTGCGGGGCATGGTCCACAACCTCCGACGGCAGCCTCACTTTTCGGCATTCTGCAAAGGCAGTTGGTAATGTAAAAGCCTTTGCATATTGTGTCGGGGGCAATCAACCTTCCATATTACGGTATTTTTGCAAAGGGCGTGCATTTGAGGATCGTCGTCTATCGCCTGGGCGTACTCGCGGCCCTGGTGGCATTCTGGTGGTATCTGTCCACGGTCGTCGAGCGCCAGCTCGTTCCGTCACCCGTGGCTACATTCCACGCCGCAGAGCGGCTCATAGCCGATGGACGGCTGTTCTCCGCACTCCTCGACACGCTGCAGATCTATGTCAGCGGATATGGGCTGGCGATCCTCATCGGCATCCCGCTCGGCCTTCTGATGGGAACGGTGCGTACCCTCGGCAAGATACTGGACGTATTCGTTTACGCGCTGTCCGCCACACCCCGCGTCGCCTTCATCCCGCTGATCATCGTCTTCCTCGGCCTCGGAGCCTCTGCGAAGAGCTTTATCGTCTTCCTCGGCGCGGTCATGCCGATCCTCATCAACGCCTATGCCGGTGCCCTGAATGCCGATGACGAACTGGTGGAGATGGCCCGCTCCGTGGGCGCGAGAAAGTCGCGCATCTTCCGCGAGATCGTCCTGCCGGGCGCCCTTCCCTTCGCCATCACGGGCCTGAGGATCGGCGCCACGATCGGCCTGATCAACACCATCGTCGCGGAGCTCTACACCGCGGTAAGAGGGCTTGGCGGTCTGCTGGCGATATATGGTAATACATTCCGCATGGCCGAATATTTCGTGATCGTTTTCACGCTGGCCCTCGTCGGCGTTCTGGTGACCACCTTGCTGAGGTTGCTGGAGCTGCGGCTGGAACGCTGGCGAGGAACCAGAAACTAGGCCTCATGAACACCACCAACCGCCATACGAATTATGGGAGGAATGGGAATGAAACGTCTCACGGGAATTTTCGCAGCTCTCCTGCTGTCAACGTCTTTCGCCGCAGCCGAACCGTTCCGGCTGATCATCACGGACCTCGAGACACCTCTGGTCCCGAACTCGGTGATGGATCTTGCCGAGAAGGAGGGCTATTTCGAGCGCGAGGGGGTTGAAGTCGAGCTGGTTCGCGTCCAGCAGACGCCGTCCGCCCTGGCCGCCCTGCAGGCCGGCGAAGGCGAAATGGCGAACATCAGCACGGATTCCCTGCTGCTTCTGGTCGCTCAAGGTAGCGATGATCTCCGGGCCGTCACGTCGCCCAACAAATCGCTGCCCTTCCTGATCGCCTCGAAAGAGGATATCGCCACACCCGCCGATCTCGCCGGCAAGAGCTTCGGCATCGGCCGTCCGGGCAGCGTCGACCATTCGCTCAGCGTGCGCGTCCTGAAGAAGTACGACGTGGACGTCGACAGCATCGACATGGTAGCGCTCGGCCAGCCCAATCAGCGCGGCCAGGCGCTCGTCGCCGGCCAGATCGACGCGACCACGATGTCGATCGGCGTGTGGTCGGCCATCCCCGACACTACCGGCCTCCACGTACTGATCAACCAGGACGACTATTACAACGCCGCTCCGGTCGTCAGCAAAGTCAACATCGTCACCACCAAGGTGCTGGAAGAGCGCCGGGACGATGTGAAGAAGGTCATAGCCGCCCTGATCAAGGCTTCGCGTGATTTCGCAAGCGACCCGGCCGTGTGGGTTGCCGCCATGGAAAAGGCACGTCCCGACGTGGAGAAGTCCACGCTCGAATCGCTCAGCAAGGCCTTCGCCGGCAGCTGGAGTACCAACGGCGGCCTCAGCAAGGACGAGCTCGAATACACCGCGAACGTGTACTATGAGGGCGAAGACTTCAAAGACGCCCGCAAGGTGGAGCTCAGCGAGTGGGCTGACTTCTCCGTCATCGATGAGGTACTCGCCGAGATCGGCACGGACGACAAGCTGGATCCCGTCACACGATGAGCACGGACGCGGGTAGCCGGGTTGCACCGCAGCCCGGCGCGCTGATCCAGATCCAGGGCGTCTCGAAGTGGTTTGCGGCGGGTACCGGCGAACGCGTCGTGGCGTTGGACAACATCAACCTGGAGGTGACCGAGGGCACCTTCACGGCCATCCTCGGGCCGTCCGGTTGCGGCAAGACCACACTCCTGCGCATGATTGACGGGCTGGTGCAGCCCGATGCCGGCACCATTCTGGTGGCCGGAAAGCCGCCGCATCCGGGCCCGGACATGGGCTTCGTGTTCCAGTCCTTCCGGCTGATCCCGTGGCGAACCGTGCGCGGCAACGTCGAGTTCGCGCTGGTCGAGGCAATCCCTGACCGCCACGAACGGCGACGCCGGGCCGACCAGTACATCGACCGCGTAGGACTGTCGCGCTTCGCCGATGCCTATCCGCGCCAGCTTTCCGGCGGCATGAAGCAGCGCGTCGCACTCGCGCGGGCGCTCGCCTGCGAGCCCGGCATCCTGCTGCTCGACGAGCCCTTCGCCAGCCTCGACGCGCAGACGCGCGAGCTGATGCAGGTGGAGCTGCTGCGGCTCTGGTCCGAGCGCAGGTCGGTGGCGGTTTTCGTCACGCATAGCGTGGACGAGGCCATCTTCCTCGCCGACCAGATCGTGCTCATGGGTCCGCGACCGGGCCGCATCCTCGAAGTCATCAACGTGGGGCTCAGGCGGCCGCGCTGGACCTATGACGTCCGCGCCGAGCCCCGCTTCGTCGAGCTGCGGCAATACCTGTGGGAGCGCATCCGCGCGCTCGTGCTGTCGGACCCGCAGTCCGATTTCTATGGCCGCGACTACGGCCAGTCCCAAGGCACGGGAACCTGAGAAGAAAGGCCGGACCGTCATGACAGAATCACCGGCCGCTGGCGTCCTCGGAGGCCGCACGACCGCGGCATCCGGTTTCTCGCTTCTGCAGGGCGGACCGTGTCAGACACAGTTTGAGCAGGGGGCTCCATGAACCTGTTGCAGGATATCACCATCGGCGCGTTCGTATCGCGTCTCGTCGCGATGGTGTTGTACAGCGGCGTGCTGGGATTTCTGCTGGCCATCCTCGCAAGGCTCCTGGGCGACCCGCGTCCGAAATTCGACGGGCGCCTGACCCTGAATCCCTTTGCCCACATGGCCCCGTCGGGTGTTCTTCTTGCCACACTGTTCGGCATGGGATGGATCCGCCCCATGCGCTACGATGGAAGCAAGAACCGCTGGGGCAAACCTGGCGTCTTGCTGGTGTTGCTCGGCGGCCTGCTGCTTTCCCTGCTCACCCTGCCGCTCGTCGACATTCTGCGGCGGGTTCTGGTGAACCTCCTTCCGCTTTCGATCGCGAATATCGTCATCTACGTGCTGATGCACTATCAACAGATCGCCGTCGGCACGGCCGCGCTGAACCTCCTGCCCCTTCCCGGACTGGTCTGCGGAGCCATCTGGCCTGTGCTGCGGCCTGACCGCGAAAAGCGCATCATGCGCAAGGAACCGGTCATGCTCGCCGTCGTGGCGGCGGCAATCGTGGCGGGGTTTATCAGCAACCCCGCGTCCTGGCTCCTGCCCTATTTCTCCAGCCTGTAATGACCTGATCGGGCAAAGGCACTCGAAGCCGCCGCCCTGATGGTCAGCGCAGCCCCATCCCGCATGAAAGAAAAATGGCGGTTACCGGAGTTCGTCCGCAACCGCCAGGGAAATAAGGCAGAATGGGCCTGCCGCCGGTGATCCTATTCGCCGGCGTGGGCGCCGATATAGCCGTGTTTCTCGATCAGCTTGTCGATGGTCCCATCGGCGACGAGGGCCTCGATCGCCTGGTCGATCTGACTGCGCAGGAAGCTGTTCTTCGAGGCAACCGCGGCTCCGACCCGCGTAGCAGCGGGCGGAATGGGATCATTGGCGATGATCCGCAGATCCTTCGCATCCTCGCGCTCGCGCTGGACCTTGGCGAAGGCCGGCTGCCAGAGGATCATGCCGGCGATCGTCCCGTCGAGCAGGCGGGTCGTCATCAGATCGTAGTCAGCATACGGGAGACGGACCCACCTCTCCTCCTTGGGCTGCTGCCGCGCCCAGGTGATGTAGTTCATCTCGCCAATGCTGGCGATGGCGGTTCCCAGACGCTCCGTCTTGGGAATGTCCCCCAGCTTCTGCCAATCCTTGTTGGCGACCACCAGAACGAACGGCACCGTCGCATACGGCCGCGAGATGCTGAAGGCCTGAGACGTCGCCGAGTAGGGCGAGACGGAGACCCCCATGAGCAGGTCGCAGCTTTCAGTCATCGCGATCGTGAGTTCGGTCATGAAGCCGCCGCCGCTCAGGGGAAAGCCGCCAAAGCCTTCCAGAACTTCCATCTTCAGGAAGAGTGCATCCGCGATCGCCTGGGCAACGTCCTGGTCGAAGGCCCGGCCAACGCTCGCCAGGTCGAAACAGACATGAAGCGTGTCGCCGGCAAGGCGCACGCGGTTGTCGATCTCTTCGGGCGGAACCTCCGAAAGAGGGTTGTTCTGTGCCTGAGCTGCCAACGAGGAAAGGACAAGCATGGCTGCCGTGAGGAATTTGCGCATGGTCCTGATTCCTTTGTTCGAGCAGTTCGGTGTTCACGAAGACATCCGGCTGCTCTTATTGCGATTTCTCGCGGTTCCTAACGGGAAACCCGTTCCCACTGTTTCTGAAACCGCTTCAAAAAAGGAAGGGGCCCCAGGGCCCCCTCCGTCCTGATTGATCAGGATGATTACTTGTCCTTCGGCAGCTTGAACACGAAGATCGAGTTGCCGGAACCGGTCGGCAGCGGGATCTCCGGGAAGGCCGAGGAGATCGAGCTCGCCGCGGCAGAGTAACCGGTCGGGATGACCAGGTACTGCTCGCCGTCGATCGCGTAGGTGGCCGGATAGCCGCCGATCGGAGCGTTCAGGCGCTGCGACCACAGGACCTCGCCAGTCTCCGCATCCCAGGCCTTGACCTCGCGGGCAGCGTCGCCACCGAACACCAGGCCGCCAGCGGTCGCGAGAACCGAGCTGGTCGGGGTCGGACGCGAACGGTACTCCCACTTCGTGGTGCCCTCGGTCGGCGAAACCTTGATGGCCTCGACGAGACCAGCCATGGTCTGGCCCTCCGGCATCACGCGCGGACCGAACTTCATCGAGCCGACGGCGTTACCGGCGGTGAACTCGGTCTGAACCGCGGTGACGGTGTTGCAGGCCTCGGTGAGCGGCACGTAGTAGGTCTGCGTCAGCGGGCTGTAGGCGCCAGCCTGCCACAGCTTACCACCGGACACGGACGAGCAGATGAACTTCTCTTCACCAACGGCGGTCGGGATCAGGTCCTCGTTGATGTGGACCGTGCCATCCGGATCGATCTTGGTGACGACGTTCTGATAGACCGTCTCCTTGTGCCACAGGTACTTGCCGGTCTCGAAGTCAAGACCGAAGGCGATGCCGTTCTTGCCCGGAACGGTCACGACCATCTTCTTGCCGTCCTGCTCGACGATCATGCGCTCGAACGGGCTGTCGAGGTCCCAGTTGTCGCGCGGCAGGTGCTGATAGTACCACTTCAGCTTGCCGGTATCGATGTCGAGGGCCAGCGTCGAGTTGGTGTAGAGCGTGGTGCCGTCTTCCGAACCGCGGATCAGCTCGGCGTACGGTCCGGGCATGCCGATACCCCAAACGGTCGTGCGGGTCTCCGGATCATAGGCGCCGGTCGTCCACGGCGTACCACCCCAACGGTTCTCCGGCGGCACCGGACCCCAGCTGGCCTGCTGCTCCGGATTGTCCGGATCGTTGATGGTGTTGAAGCGCCACAGCTCCTCGCCGGTCTCGAAGTCGTGCGCCATGATGAAGCAGCCACCAGCGGTGCCGGCGATCGAGCAGCCGGAGATCGCGCTGATGATCTTGTTGTCCACGACGAGAGGACCAACGGTGTAGCTGTAGCCCTTGTTGTAGTCGAGGACCTGCTTCTCCCAGACCACCTTGCCGTCGAGGGCGTTCAGAACGACGATCTTGGCGTCGGCGGTCGTCAGGACCACCTTGTCCTTGTAAAGGGCGATCGAGTTCTTCTGACGGCGAGCCTGGTTGATCTGGTAGGACCAGCTTGCCGGCAGCTGAGCCAGCTCGTGGCGGTACGTCCAGAGACGGTCACCGGTCTTGGCATCCAGAGCCTCAACGATGTTGTTGTTGGTCTGGATGAACATGATGCCGTCGTGGATGAGCGGCGCAGTCTCCTGGATGCCGGCCTCAGCCATCGGCCACGCCCAGGCGAGCTCCAGCTTGCCGACCGTGTCCTTGTTGATCATGTCGAGCTTGGAGAAGCCCTGGTTATTCCAGGCACCGCGGAACATCAGCCAGTCCTCAGCCGGAGGATTGGCAAGAATTTCATCGGTAACCGGGGAATATTCGCGCTTGGTATCCTGCGCATAGAGCGGCGTGCTGACGGCAGCCAGGACCGTCGTCGCAGCCAGGAAAGACTTAACTGAGAATTTCACGGGAATCCTCCTTAGACGAACTCTCTATTATTTCTGGCCCACTTGCGGAAGCTGCTTGCCCCAGGTGAAAGCCTGAGGAACGCCCGGCTTCTCCGGCTCAGCCTGAGCAGGCTGGCCACCAGGGAGCGGCTTGCCCCAGGTGAAGGCCTGCGGCACGTCCGAGCTGGCCTGCGACGCAGCAGGGGTTGCCTGAGCGACAGTCGTGCTCCCGCCTGCCGACGTTTCAGCGACAAGCGAGATGTCGTACAGCTTGTCACCGACGGCCAGGGGCTCGTTGCCCGGCTGAGCTCCATTGAAGCTCATGATGTAGGCAACGATGTTGAGGTAGGTTTCCTCTCCGAGCTCGCCCGGAGCTTCTGGCGGCATGGCAACTGAAATGAAGTCATAAAGACCGCCAGCCGTATCCCAGTTTCCCATGACATCGCGGCCGACGAGCCCCGGAGCTTCAACGCCCTCCAGGTTGTACCCGTGACACCGGCCGCAATTGGTGGTGTAGGCGGACTTGCCCGCTTCTGCCTGTTCCGCCGTGAAGCCACCGGCCCACGACGTGCCCAGGCAGGATGCTGCGAGAGCAAATCCCGCTAGTGCACTTAGTACAGGTTTTCGCATCCCTAGACCTTACCCTCCTAACGGCATCTCCGACTATCCGCAGCGCAACCGGGTTACTCCCGATTGTGCACATCTAGCACAGTTATGCCGTTGATTGGTTCCCCACTATAATGGAACGTCTATTGAATTACCGCGATTGGAGCGTCCAGTCCATAACGGACTTTGGCTTCTCCATACCAATCCGACGCCCTGATTTTTTCCATCGCCTGTTTGGCGGCCCGGTAGAGCGTCTGGTCCCCCTTCCAAAGTCCTTGCGATAATTGAACCGGGGTAAACGTTTCCGGGGCCAACCATGTCATCGCATACGCCTGCCCGGAAACCAGAGGTGCGGCAATCAGCCGCTCCACAATTGCGCCATATATTTGTCCGCTTTCGATCAGATCAACGATCTGATCCGGCGACTGGAGCAATACTGGGCGGATGCCCCTCTCCCTGAGCCAGGAAGACAGTGCAATCCGGTCGAGCCCGGAACTGCCCGGCCACACAGCCCAGACCTGCCCCTCCTGCGGGGTAGCCGGCTCCTTCGAGACTGCCACCCAGCCGGTCTCGATCCCTGTGGGGATCGTCTGAAGGAAGCTGCGTGTGGTCTCGGTATCCGCAAGCCCGCCCGCGATGACATTGCACTGACCGCGGGTCAGCTGCCAGTTGCGCGGGTTGAAGTCCTTGCCCATGGACATCATTTCGTTTTCGACCAGCCGCACGCCCAGCTCCTCCGCAATCTTGCGGGCAAGCTCCACATCGAAGCCGGGCTTCTGCAAATCCTTTTCCACGAGGACCGGATACTCGCTCGGCACGCACAGCTTGAGGGCGCCGATCCGGCGCACCTCCGCCAGCGAATTGTCCGGCGGCAGGAAACTCAGTGCGGTCAGGCCCGCCGCGATGAGCGCCAGGTTGATGGCCACCGTCAGCCAGGGGTTGCGCTTGCGCCGTTTCATGACCGGTTGAAATCCACCAGCGCGGCCACGAAGAACACCACGCACATGCCTGCGATGACGGCCAGGCCGATATGCGGCGGGAGCTGATTGAAGTTGATCAGAACTCCGCGCAGGGCGTCGACCGCGTAGGTGATCGGATTGGCGCGGACGAGGAACACCAGCCACTCGGGATAGCTCATCACCGCCTGCGTGCGGCTCAGCGACGGATCAAGCGGAAACACCGAAGAGGAGGTGAAATAGAGCGGTAGAATCAGCGTGTTGGAAAACACGCCGAAGCCCTCGAAGCTGCGCACCCGCGCCGCCAGCAGGATGCCGAAGGATGTGAGGCCGAAGGACAGCACGAACATCAGGCCGATCGCCGTCACGATCTGCTGCACCGACATGTTCACATCGGCGAATCGCGCGAGCAGCAGCACCAGCACGCCGTGCATGGTGGCCACCGTCGCGCCGCCCAGTACCTTGCCAAGCAGAATCAGCGAGCGCGGCAGGGGCGAGACCAGCACCTCGCGCAGGAAACCGAACTCCCGGTCCCAGATCACCGACACGGCAAACTGGATCGAGGTGTACATGATGTTGAGGACAATGACCGCAGGAAACAGAAACTGCAGGTAGGTAAACGGAATCACGTAGTTCACCTGCCCGTACACTTCGCCGCGGAAATACGGGTTCAGTCCGACGCCGAGAATCAGCAGCCAGATCAGCGGCCGGCTCACGCCGCCGATCAGCTGTCCGCGATCCCGCGTCGCCCGCATGATCTCGCGCAGCCAGACGCCGTAGACACCCCGCGCCAGAACGGCCATTTCGCTCATCGGCGTTCTCCCCCGCGTCCATTGCCAATCCTGCCGGGATCCGCCCGATCCCTCAGCTCGCGTCCCGTCAGCGACAGGAACACGCTCTCGAGCGTGGGTTCCCGTTGGCGGATTTCCAGAATCTTGCCTTCGAATTCCGGCGACTTCAGCGCGCGCGCATCGAACGACTCTTCCGGAACGACGACGCTGGACACGCCGAGCGGCTGCGCTCCGGCAAAGCGCTCCAGGATGAGCTGGCGCACGGCCCTGTCGATCGTATCGATCTGATGCCACCGCCGGCCGTGCTGCTTCTTGAGCCCCGCGGGCGAACCCTGCGCAATGATGCTGCCATGGTCGATGATGCAGACGACATCCGCATCCTCCACCTCCTCGATGTAATGGGTGGTGGTCAGCACGGTGAGCGACCATTCCCGCCGCAGCCGGTCCAGGTAGTACCAGATCTGCTGGCGCGTCTGCGCATCGAGCCCGACGGTCGGCTCGTCCAGAAACAGGATCTTCGGCTCGTGCATAAGCGCCCGGGCGATCTCCAGGCGGCGCCGCATGCCACCCGAAAAGCTGCGGACGACATCGTCCTCCCATTCCTCCAGCGCCACCAGTTCCAGAACCTGCCGGATGCGCGCCTCACGCTTGCGCCGTGGCAGGCCATGTACCAGGCCGTGGAACTCGAGGTTTTCCCGAGCGGTCAGGCGGTCGTCCACGCTCGACGTCTGGAATACCACGCCGATGTTCCGCCGCGCCCTGCGGGGATAGCGCAGGGCATCGTGACCCGCGATCACGATGCCGCCGCTGTCCGGCCGCTGCAGGGTGCACAGAATGTTTATGAGGGTGGTCTTGCCGGCGCCATTCGGCCCCAGCAGTGCGAAACTCGTCCCCTCCTCGATGTCGAAGCTCACGCCGTTCAGCGCGACTTTCGCGCCGTAGCTTGCCCGCAAATCTCTTGCACTGATCAGGTGTGTCATCAGCTCAGGCTTTGAAAGACGCCGCACGAACGGCAGCATTTGGAAAGTTAGTGCATATAACCCTACCGGTGGCCTCTCCACAATGACCCCCGCACACCCCGCGAAGAGCGGAGAGGATTCGGCTGCCCACTCAAGCCATGTTTCTCGCCGTCCGGCCGGACGCTCGGCAACGGACCCCGGACTTTGCTTTTGTTGTAATGGGGGCTAATGAACTCCTGCGGCCAAGGCATCCCGCCCGCGGCATTCACGCGAACTCGAAGAATTGATGCCCGAGTTGCCGGTCACGCGCGACCGGCACGCAGGACTTCCCGTTCAGGGAGAGCAACGGCTCGAAAAGACGAAGACGATGACTGACACCACCCAAGCCAGTGCTGGTTCTGTGGAGAGGAAGAAGCCCGGTACCTTCGAGGCCCTGCGCTACCGAAACTACCGCCTTTACTGGTTTGGAAATGCGGTCTCGTTCATCGGCGACTGGCTGGACCAGATCGCCCTCAACTGGCTGGTCATCTCGACCACCGGCGATCCGATCATGCTCGGGCTTGTGAACCTCGGACGCGGCCTGCCGATCATGCTGTTCACGATGTTCGGCGGCGTGGTGGCCGATCGGGTGGACCGGCGCACGATGCTCATCTGCACCCAGGTGCTGGCCATGCTCGTGGCGATCGGGCTTGCCTGCACGGTGGCCTTCTTCAACGCCTCGATCTGGATCATCCTGCTGCTCGCCACCTGCCGGGGGCTGATCGTCGCCTTCAACATGCCGGCGCGCAATTCTCTCATCTACCAGCTGGTTCCCCGCGAGGCGATGGCAAGCGCCGTCTCGCTCAATTCGGTCACGCTGAACCTGGCCAAGGTGATCGGCCCGCTTGCCTCGGCCGCCATCATCGCCAGCCTGGGCGTGACCGCCTGTTTCATCGCCAATGCGGTGAGCTTCACCGTCGTGATGGGCATGCTCATGATGATCGACCTGCCGCCCCAGGACCGGAGCCGGCGGAAGGCCGAATCGATGCTGCAAAGCCTATCGGCAGGCTTTTCCTACATGAAGCACGAACCGGTGCTGCTGATGCTGGTGGCGGTGGCGCTCGCGCCCACCTTTTTCTGCCAGCCCTACCTGCAGTTCCTGTCGGTCTTTTCCGCGCAGGTGTTCGACACCGGCGCCACGGGCTTTGGCGTGATGACGGCGCTCGCCGCCTCCGGCTCGATCTGCGGCGGCCTGCTCGCCGCGCGCGTGCAGCGAAACGTGCGGCGCGGTTCCATGATGCTCGTCTTCATGGGCTGTTTTGCCCTGGCCCTGATCCTGTTCGCCGCCGCACCGAACTTCCACGTGGCGATCCCGCTTCTCTTCGCCGCCGGCGCTATGCAGATCGCCTACAATTCCTCCAACGACACCATTCTTCAGCTCACCGTCGACGACGCCTACCGCGGCCGCGTTCTGTCACTGCTTTTCATGACCCGCGGCCTGATGCCGGTGGGCACGGCGACCATGGCGCTCATCGCGGCGATGATCGGACCGCGCCTCGCTCTCGGGCTCATGTCCTCGGTCGTGCTCGTATTTGCCGTCGTGCTGTGGATCTGGATGCCGCGCCTGCGCAAGCTGCGGGTGTAGATGCCAGCTGGGCGACAACCCTATCCAGTAACGTTTGGGTGAATCGGCTCGCAAATGCGAAGCGCAATTGTCGCAGTCCCTGACGGGCTGTCTCGGGCGAACCCGGGGCCGGCGGGTGCCGTACTCAGGCGCCGGGCTCGAAGCTCACGGGCTCGTCGCGCATGTTCTGCGTCAATTCCCGGAACGTGCGGGGCGCGTAGCAGCAGTCCGGGCAGTCCACTCCAACGTCGCGGGAGCGTCCATACGGGGCAAGACGCCCGTGACAATGGCCGAAGAAATGCCAGGCGCCCTTGCGGATTCCGGGCCAGGTGCGCTGGGCGTAATGGCTCATGAACACGCGCTCCCCTTCGTCCGTCGTCTCGTACTGCTGCGCGATATGCTCCCAGCCGAGTCCTGCGATGACGGGGTGGACCCGGTTGCGGTCCTTCCGGTCATAGTCGTGGTTCCCCAGGATCAGGAACTTGCGCCCAGCCAGAAGGAGAAGTCGCCGATGACGTAGACGATGTCCTCCGGCCCCACCACGGCATTCCAGTTTCGGATGAGCGCCTCGTCCATCTCGGCGACGGAGGAAAAGGGCCGGGCGCAGGCGGTTGGGGAGAGCATGAGCGCGTGACCGAAATGCAGATCGGCAGTGTAGAACTTGCGCGTGAATGGCATGGGATATCCTCTGAACAAACAGCGTTGTGTGCGCACAGCTGCGCGCGTGGCCTTGTCAGCCTGCTATTCGGTTCGAGATCCTCATGCCGTTGTCTCCTGCTCTTGCGTGAGCGCACCCAAGGCGGGTGTTCCACATCCGTTCAGCTACAGGGTTGTTGCGAAAGCGTCAATACGCGAGCGAAACAGATCCCCCGGTTGAGACGGATACCGCCGCCTGCCCGCCTCAGATCGTGATTTCCATGAAATCGTGCGCGACGATCGCCTCGCCGTCATAGTGGCGCCGCACACCCTCCAGCCACATATCGTCGGTGATGCTCTCGTCGTCGCCGGGAACGAGATGGCTGAGCACGAGCTTCTTTACCTTCGCCGCCGCCGCGATCTGACCGACATGTTCCGTCGAGGTGTGCGAGTTGAATATGTGCTCCCTGAAGGATTCCGATTTGTTGCGGCTACGAACGGCCATGTCCGCAAAGCCAGGCTCATACAGGGCCTCATGGATCAGTACGTCCGCCCCCTGCGCGAAATCCGCCAGCGCCGGATTATAGGCCGTGTCACAGGCATAGACGAACGAACCTTCCGCGACGTCAAAGCGGAAGGCGTAATTGCGCTTCACGATCGGCGGATGGGGCGTCCGGAAGGCCGTGACGGTCACGTCGCTGTTCTCGAACACGACACCACTGTCTCCGATCTCGCGAACCTTCACCATATTCCGAAGATCCGGCTTGTTCTCGTCCCCGATCCGAACGTCCAGATCGAACCTGATGCTCTCCATGTAGGCGTCCATCATCGCCTTCGCGCCCTCCGGCGCATGAACGGTCACCTCGTTGTCCAGGCCCGTCGACCAGCTGCAGTAGATGAGATTGCCGCATTCGAGCGCGTGATCGGAGTGCAGATGCGTGATGAAGATCTGTTCCAACGACGTGAGCGGTAAACCGGCTCTCACAAGCTGCCTCGTCACCCCGTATCCGCAATCGACGATGTAGGGCGTATCTCCGATCATCAGGACGTTGGCGGGATTGCTGCGGTTGGTGACCACCCTGGGACCGCCGTTGCTACCCAGAACATGCCAGACGGCACGCCTGTCCTGCGCCCCGGCAATCTTCGGCAGAAGCGGAACAGTCGCGCTGCACGCCATCAACTTGAGCAAATTTCTGCGAGAAGAGATCATGTAAACCGACTTTCGAAACACATCTTGCAATACGGCAACGGGATACAACGCGCGCGACGGTCGGCAGTTCCTTCACAAACGGTTCAGCCGGAGGGGATCGGGGTGACCAACGTGGAACCGGCTGGGCGCGGAAACTCCGCACCATTTCAGCACCTTGGCCTTCTTACGGTCCCACCAGGGCCCCACCAACGCGGCACGTTCCCGGCGATCGTCGCGTAATCGCGCCCCGACAACAATAAACATATACATTATCCCTTGGAGCCGCGGTGCAGTCCGGCCCGGAAGCTCACATCAAACGCAACACCATCATCCATTTTGATCGCGCTATCCACTGAAATTGCTTGCTATTTTCAAGCCGGACTGAAACCCTTCCCGTCGCCGGTTTTCACGCACGGCGCAGAATGCACTGCGAAGAATACCATGTCGGTTACCACTACCATCACCTACGCGGCCGCTCTTGTCGTCGCCGTCGCCTCGCCCGGACCAGCAACGTTTGCAGTCATTTCCACGGGGCTTTCACGGGGCGTGGCGGCAGCCACAGCGACCAGCCTCGGGATTGCGATTGGAGACGTGCTGCTCGTGCTGATTGCCCTGCTCGGCCTGGGGGCGATTGCAGCCGCCGGCGAATGGGCCTTCACGGTCGTGAAACTGGCGGGCGCAGCCTATCTGGGCTGGCTTGGGATAAAGATGTGGCGGGCGGAGGCCAATCTTGACGTCATTCAGGCCGGGCATCCACTCCGAAGCCTGGGCATCGGCCTGGCTGTTGCGGTATGCAATCCCAAGGCGATCCTTTTCCACGCCAGCCTGATGCCGGTGCTGATCGATCTCAACGCGGTTTCGCTTGCCGAGGGCCTAGCCATCCTCGCCATTGTATTCGCCCCCAGCTTCTTCACCTTGGCGCTGTATGGACTGCTGTCCGGACAAACCGCTGACTGGTTCCGCGGCCCCGGGCGCATGAAATGGATGAACCGTTGCGCGGGCAGCGCGCTGATCGGCGCCGCTATCCTGGTGGCCTGCCGGTGACCTGGCCGGGCCAGGCCACCTCAGCCCGAACCGAGCTGCTTAGTGTGTTAAACACTTTTCTGCACACATTAACTATATCAGCAAAACGAAGAGGCCCCTGACCGGAGACGCGTTGGTCAGGGGCCACGCCGCATGGGAAGCCAAGTGTCTGCGGCGTCAAAGCGGCAGTTCCGCGCCTTGAAGCAGGGGTTGAACTTCAGCGCGGAACTGTTCTCCCTCCTCAGGGATCGCGTGAATCCATCGCGTCAGCCGCCCTGTCCTGCCGGCAACGATACCGGAGCGAACACGCGGCTTGCGCGGATGTCGGCGGCCCGGATCGTCGACAGCTCGTCAGCGTCGAGCGGCCCGCGGGCATTCTCGAACAGACGGTTTGCCTGCCTCAGGCGGGCACGGTCCAGCGCGTTGCGGATCGAGCGGGCGTTCGCGAAATGTGGCTGTTGGCGGCGCAGGGCAATGTAATCGCGCAGAGCGGCGACGGCTTCCTCGTCCAGCCGGTAGTTTTGCTTCTCCAGCATCTTCATGCCGATCAGCAGCAGCTCCTCATCCGTATAGTCCGGGAAGTCGATGTGATGAGCGATGCGTGAGCGGAAGCCCGGATTGCTCTCGAAGAACCGCTCCATGCGCGAACCGTAGCCCGCGAGAATCACCACCAGGTCGTCGCGCTGGTTCTCCATTACCTGAAGAAGGATCTCGATCGCCTCCTGGCCGTAGTCGCGCTCGTTCTCGGGCCGGTAAAGGTAATAGGCCTCGTCGATGAACAGCACTCCCCCCATCGCCCGCTTCAGCACCTCCTTGGTCTTGGGCGCCGTGTGGCCGATGTACTGGCCGACGAGATCGTCGCGCGTCACGGAGACGAGATGGCCCTTACGGATGTAGCCAAGGCGATGGAGAATGTCAGCCATGCGCAGCGCGACGGTCGTCTTGCCGGTACCGGGATTGCCGGTGAAACTCATGTGCAGCGTCGGCGTCTCGTGCGCGAGCCCCATGCTGCGGCGGGCCCGCTCCACGAGCAGAAGAGCCGCAGTCTCACGGATGCGCTTCTTGACCGGCGCCAGACCGATCAGGTCGCGGTCGAGTTCCGCCAGCACGTCCTTGACGCCCGACGCCTCATACTCGGCGCGCAGGTCCACCGTGGCAGGAATGGCGCCGGCTTCGTCATCGGTGACCGTAGCAGTCATGACACGCTCCTCGTTTGCTCCGCTGCCCTCATGGTGAGCCCGTCGAGGTGAGCCCGCCGAACCATGAGAGCGGTGGTGGTCCGGGCGTCCCGTCGTTCCCTCGTGCTGAGCTTGCCGAAGCATGCGCTTTCCAAAGGGAAGAGTCTGGAACTTCCGGTCTCTCGCCCCTCTTGGTTCGACACGCTCACCGTGAGGGACGAAAGGGAAAAGAAACCGCATCGGAAGGGAGGCCCAGGCAGACCCCCGAAGCTTCTCCTTCAGATCCCTCGCAATGCCGCCCCGATGCCCCGACAGGTTTGGCATGAGGGCCGGAGGGGGCCGTCGGCGGCTAACCCTCAGCTGTAACGATGCCCCGCCGGACGGTCGGTCGCGTAGGATCTCGTCGTGTAGGTGATCATGCGACCGGCGCGCTCCTGGCGCTCGAGATGGAAGCCGGGTTCGTCCTTCGGGCGGTTGACGATGAAGGAGAGCCGCACCGACTCCCAGCCGTGGCTCGCATCGAAAGCCACCACCCGGATGTAGCGGTCGCCGTAGACCTTCCGGCACTCCGCCAGCTCCATCATCAGCGCGGCCGCATCCGGATTGTCAAACATCGGATGGCCCCACATCTCCCAGAAGGTGTTGCGGGGATGCGGATCGTCGGTGAACTCGAGACTCACCGCCCAGCCATTGTCGATGCAGTACTGCACCTGCGCCCGGATCTGCTCGTCGGTGAGGTCAGGCAGGAACGAGAATGCTCCCTGGGTAATGCGCATTGTTCTGTCTCCACTCTGGAGCAGTTCGGCTTCTCACGGAGACTCTGAACTGCTCGGACCATCTGTTTTCGCGGTTCCGGACGGAAAACCGGTTCCCACTTTTCCTGGAACCGCGGTGTTGCTCACTGTGCCGCCGTCGCGACCGGCACGAAGTCCGGCGAGTCCGTCGAAGCGTAGTTGAAGGTCACGTCCTTCCAGGTGTCGAGCGCCTGCTTGAGCGGCAGGCAGTGACGCGCCGCGGCCTTCAGGATCTCCGGTCCTTCGTTCAGGTAGTCGCGGCCCTCATTGCGGGCGAGCACCATGGCCTCCAGGGCCACGCGGTTGGCCGTCGCGCCAGCGGCAATGCCCATCGGGTGCCCGATCGTGCCGCCACCGAACTGCAGCACAACGTCCTCGCCGAGCAGGTGCAGGAGCTGGTGCATCTGGCCGGCGTGGATGCCGCCCGAAGCCACCGGCATCACCTTGCGCAACGATGCCCACGGCTGATCGAAGAAGATGCCGTTCTCCAGGCGCAGCGGATTGAAGTCCTCGCGGCAGATGTCGTAGTAGCCCCTGGTCGTGTTGGGGTCGCCCTCGAGCTTGCCGACGACCGTGCCCGCGTGGATGTGATCAACGCCCGCGAGCCTCATCCACTTGGCGATGACGCGGAAGGAAACGCCATGCGTCTTCTGTCGCGTGTAGGTGGAGTGGCCGGCACGGTGCAGGTGCAGGATCATGTCGTTCTTGCGCGCCCACTTCGCCATGGACTGAATGGCCGTGTAGCCGATCACCAGGTCGATCATGACGATGACCGAGCCAAGCTCCTTGGCGAATTCCGCGCGCTCGTACATGTCCTCCATCGTCGCGGCGGTGACGTTGAGGTAAGTGCCCTTCACCTCGCCCGTCTCGGCCTGCGCCTTGTTCACGGCCTCCATGCAGTACAGGAAGCGGTCGCGCCAGTGCATGAAGGGCTGCGAATTGATGTTCTCGTCGTCCTTGGTGAAGTCGAGCCCACCCTTCAGCGCCTCGTAGACCACGCGGCCATAGTTGCGACCGGAGAGACCCAGCTTCGGCTTCACCGTGGCGCCAAGCAGCGGTCGGCCGAACTTGTCCAGACGCTCGCGCTCCACGACGATACCCGTGGCCGGCCCCTGGAAGGTCTTCACGTAGGCAACCGGGAGACGCATGTCCTCGAGACGCAGCGCCTTCAGGGCCTTGAAGCCGAAGACGTTGCCGATGATCGACGCCGACAGGTTGGCGATCGAGCCCGGCTCGAACAGGTCGAGGTCATAGGCGATGTAGGCGAAGTACTGACCCGGCGCGTTCGGCACCGGATCCACCCGGTAGGCCTTGGCGCGGTACTTTTCGCAGGCCGTCAGGCGGTCGGTCCAGACCACCGTCCAGGTGGCGGTGGAGGACTCGCCGGCAACGGCCGCCGCCGCCTCAACCGGGTCCACGCCATCCTGCGGGCTGATGCGGAAGACGGCGATGATATCCGTATCCTTGGGCTCGTAGTCCGGCTCCCAGTAGCCCATCTTCTTGTATTCCATAACGCCGGCTGCGTAGCGTTCGGCTCCGGTGAGCGTCGTCTTGTCGGCCATGATACTGCTCCTCTCTGTTCGGGCGCCGTCAGGCAGCCTTGGCAACGGATGTTTTCGGGTCGAGCTCGCCGCGCGCGTAGCGCTTGGCCATCTCGTCCATCGGGATCGGCTTGATCTTCGAGGCATGCCCCGCCGTTCCAAATCGCTCGAAACGATCGCGGCACAGCGCGCGCAGCGCATCCATCGCCGGTTTCATGAACTTGCGCGGATCGAACTCGGACGGGTTCTCCATCGCGATGCGGCGCAGCTGGCCCGCCATCGCAAGACGGCAGTCGGTGTCGATGTTCACCTTGCGCACGCCGTGGCGGATGCCGCGCTCGATCTCCTCAAGCGGCACGCCATAGGTCTGCGGCATCTCTCCGCCATACTTGTTGAAGATGTCCTGCAGCTCCTGCGGGACCGAGGACGAACCGTGCATCACCAGATGCGTGTTCGGCAGCCGCCGGTGGATCTCCTCGATGACGTGCATCGCCAGAATGTCGCCGTCCGGACGGCGCGAGAACTTGTAGGCGCCGTGGGATGTGCCGCAGGCGATCGCCAGCGCGTCCACGCCGGTCTTGTTGACGAAATCCACCGCCTGGTCGGGATCGGTGAGCAACTGATCATGCGATAGCTCGCCTTCCGCGCCATGGCCGTCCTCGGCCTCGCCGCCGCCCGTCTCGAGCGAACCCAGCACGCCGAGCTCGCCTTCCACGGAAGCGCCGACCCAATGGGCCATGCGCGTCACGCGCTCGGTGATCGCGACGTTGTATTCGTAGCTCGCCGGCGTCTTGGCGTCGGCCTCCAGCGAGCCGTCCATCATCACCGACGTGAAACCGTGACGGATGGCGGTGAGGCAGGTGGCTTCGTTGTTTCCGTGGTCCTGATGCAGGCACACGGGAATGGACGGAAACATCTCCACCAACGCGTCGATCATCTTGGCCAGCATGATGTCGCCTGCATAGCTGCGCGCGCCGCGCGAGGCCTGGATGATGACAGGGGCATCACAGTCCTTCGCCGCTTCCATGATGGCGAGGCCCTGTTCCATGTTGTTGATGTTGAAGGCGGGAACGCCGTAGCCGCGCTCCGCAGCGTGATCGAGCAGCTGTCGCAACGTGATCTTCGCCATGATCTGGCTCCTCCTCTGGAAATCAGTTGTTATTCCGGGCCTGCCCGCCGGCCGTGCCGGCAAACGCCAGCGCCCGTTCCGCCACGGCCTCCGCCGTGATGCCGAAGTGGCGGTAGAGATCGCCCGCCGGCGCACTGGCGCCGAAACCGTTCATTCCGACAAAGTCTCCGTTTCCGGCGATCCACCGGTCCCAGCCCAGGCGCGCGGCGGCCTCCACCGCGATGCGCGGCGCGGTTCCCAGAACGGAGCGTTGGTAATCCTCATCCTGCTCCTCGAAGAGCTCCCAGCAGGGCATGGAGACGACCGCCGCGTTCAACCCATGCTGCGCCTTGAGAAGCTCGGCCGCGGCGACGGCGATCTCCACTTCGGAACCGGTCGCAAGCAGGGTGACATCCCGCCTGCCGTCCGCCTCGCGCAGGACATACGCGCCGCGAGCGGACGGCAGGCTGTCTGAGGCTGTCCGCAAGGTCGGGAGGTTCTGGCGGGACAGCACCAGGACACTGGGGTGGTTTCTGCTGCGAAGCGCGAGCTCCCAGCATTCCGCCGTCTCGATGATGTCGGCCGGACGGAAGACATTGAGATTCGGGGTGGCCCGCAGCATGGCCAGATGTTCGATCGGCTGGTGCGTCGGCCCATCCTCGCCGAGACCGATGGAGTCATGCGTCAGCACATAGATGACGCGCTGGCCCATCAGCGCGGAGAGGCGGATCGCACCGCGTGCATAGTCCGCGAAGCAGAGAAACGTGCCGCCGTAGGGCACAAAGCCGCCGTGGAGCGCGAGGCCGTTCATCGCCGCGGCCATGCCATGCTCGCGGATGCCGTAGTGGATGTAGCGGCCGCCGTAGTCGCCGGGTTGCACCACCCCCAGCCCGTTGGTGAGCGTCAGGTTGGAGTGGGTCAGGTCCGCCGAACCGCCGACCGTGAGTTCCGTGGCCCCGTTGATGACCGCGAGCGTCATCTCCGACGCCTTGCGGGTCGCGACCCTCGGAGCCTTCTCCGACTGCTCGGCACGGAAGGCGCGCAGAGCCTCGAACACCTCCTCCGGGATTTCGCCGCTCACAGCACGGCGGAAAGCGTCCGCCTGGGGAGACGCGGCAAGCCGCGCCTCCCAGGCCTCGCGCGCAGCCCTGCCCCGTGCCGAAGCTTCACGCCAGGCCCCGATGATCTCGTCCGGCACCTCGAAGGGTGGATGGCTCCAGCCGATGTTTTCCCGCGTGGCGGCGATTTCCGCCTCGCCCAGCGGCGCGCCATGGGTCTTTTCCGAGCCCTCGAGGTTGGGAGCGCCCTTGCCGATCGTGGTATGGCAGGCAATCAGCGAAGGGCGCTCCTCAGCACGGGCGCGCTCGATGGCTGCGGCAACGGCCTCGGGGTCATGCCCGTCGACCTCCTGCACGTGCCATCCGGCGGCGGCGAAGCGAGCCAGCTGATTCATCGACGTTGACAGGCGCGTCGGGCCGTCGATGGAAATTCGGTTGTCGTCCCACAGCACGATGAGCCGGCCGAGGCGAAGGTGCCCGGCGAGGTCGATCGCCTCGTGGCTGATGCCTTCCTGCAGGCAGCCGTCGCCCGCGATGACATAGGTGTAATGGTCCACCAGCTCCGGACCGAAACGGGCGGCCAGCATCCGCTCCGCCAGCGCCATGCCGACGGCCGTGGCAATACCCTGCCCCAGAGGGCCGGTGGTCGTCTCGACGCCCAGCGTATGGCCGTATTCGGGATGGCCCGGCGTGTGACTGCCCAACTGGCGGAAGCGCTTCAGCTCCTCCACCGGCATGTCGGCGTAGCCGAGCAGGAAGTGGATGGCATATTGCAGCATCGAACCGTGGCCTGCCGACAGCACGAAGCGGTCACGGTCCGGCCAGTCCGGGCGGGAGGGGTCCAGCTTGATGAAGCGGTTGAACAGCACTGTCGCGACGTCCGCCATGCCCATCGGCATGCCGGGATGGCCCGAATTGGCCCGCTGAACGCTGTCCATCGCCAGCGCGCGGATGGCGTTCGCCATCTCCCGATCGGAGACGCGAGGGGTCTGGCTGGCCTTTGCCGCGGTGAGGCTTGTCATCGTTCTCCTCCTCAGGATGCGCGCCGCTTGCGCTCGATGAGCTGCAGGATGAGCGGGGTCAGGATCAGTTGCATCGCCAGATCCAGCTTGTTGCCTGGCACCACGATGGAGTTCGCCCGCGACATGAAGGAGTCCTTGATCATCGCGAGAAGGTACGGAAAGTCGATGCCGCGCGGATTGCGGAAGCGGATCACCAGCATCGACTCGTCCGGCGTCGGGATCCACCGGGCGATGAACGGGTTCGAGGTGTCCACCACCGGCACGCGCTGGAAGTTGATGTCCGTTTCCGTGAATTGCGGCGTGATATAGCGGACGTAATCCGGCATCCGCCGCAGGATCATGTCCATCACGGCTTCCGTGGAATAGCCGCGGGTCTCGCGGTCCCGATGGATCTTCTGGATCCACTCCAGGTTGATGACCGGCACGACGCCGATCTTGAGATCGCAATGGCGCGCCAGGTTGATCTTGTCCGTGACCACACAGCCATGCAGCCCCTCGTAGAAGAGCAGGTCGCTCTCCTCGAACTCCCGCCATGGCGTGAAGTGCCCGGGAGGAACACCGTGGATGCGGGCCTCTTCCTCGTCATGGACATAGGTGCGGGTGCGGCCGGTCCCCTGGCGGCCATATTCCTCGAAGACGGATTCGAGCAGTTCGAGCTCGTTCGCCTCGACATTGAAATGGGTGAAGTTCGGATTACCCCTTGCGGCCTCCTCGGCGACCTTCTTCTTCATCTCTTCGCGATTGTAGCGATGGAAGGCATCGCCCTCGATGAAGGCGGCGGTGATGTTTTCGCGGCGGAAGATCTGCTCGAAGATCCGCTTCACCGACGTGGTGCCGGCGCCCGAGGATCCCGTGACCGAAATGATGGGATGTCTGATGGACATGCTCTCTCACCTCATGCGCGCAGGAGACCACGGCGCCCGAACAGGGGCGAACGCTCTGCTATCCAGGCTGGCTGGGAGACATAGCGGCCCACGCGCTCCACCTCGTGCGCGGAACCGAAGACAAAGGGAACGCGCTGGTGCAGGCTCTCCGGCTGAATATCGAGAATGCGGTGGAGGGTGTCGGTAGCGGCACCTCCCGCCTGTTCGATCAGGAAGGAAATCGGATTGGCCTCGTAAACCAGCCGCAGGCGTCCGTTACGGTATCCCTTTCGCGCGTCGCCCGGATAGAGGTAAACGCCGCCACGGTTCAGGATGCGGTAGCACTCGGCGACCATCGAGGCGACCCAGCGCATGTTGAAATCCTTCTCGCGCGGACCTTCGGCACCCCGCAGGCAGTCCTCGATGTAGACGCGGATGCCCTCGTCCCAGTGCCGCTCGTTCGACATGTTGATGGCAAACTCCTGGGTGCGTTCCGGCACGCGCGGGGCACGCGGCGACTGGATGAAAGCCCTCTGAGCAGGCGAGTAGACGAACAGGTGCGCGCCGCTGCCCATAGTCACCACCAGGGCGAGCTGCGGGCCGTAGATGAAGAAGCCGGACGCGACCTGCCGGTGGCCGGGCTGCAGGAAATACGCGGCAGGCTCCGCCCCCTGCAGCCCTGCCGTCGGGAGGAAAGAAAAAATGGTGCCGATGGAAATGTTGGTTTCGATGTTAGACGAACCGTCGACCGGATCGATCGCCACGGCGAGCAGGCCGTCTTCGCGGAGCATGACCGGTTCCGGCCGCTCTTCGGACGCGTAAACGGCAGCGCCAGCGGCGCGGCAGGCCTCGAGAAACATCTCGTCGGCCAGCACGTCCAGACCCTTCTGGTCGTCGCCTTCTCCGTTGGAACCCCGCCTGGCGCCAAGGTCTTCCGGGAGCGGACCCTCGCTGATCAGATCCCGAACCTTGATCGCCGTCGCGGCCAGTTGCTCGATAGTGCCAGCAACCGCATGCCGGATGTCACCTCCCTGCGATGCGTAGGCACCCAGAAACGTTTCCAGAGTCGTTGCCATCGTTTCCTCCTCCGATGAACGGATACAGAAAAGCAGGAGCGATGGCTTAAGTACATTTTAATTACTTTACTATGCCACTAAAAATACTTTAATTAGCTCATGCGCAACCTGACCCTTAAACAATTCCGGACGCTGCAGGCGGTTGCCCGCCATAGCAAGATTGTGAACGCTGCCAAGGAACTGGGCCTTACGCCGCCGGCGGTGACCATCCAGATCAAGCAGGCGGAGGAGGAACTCGGCCTGGAGCTGTTCGACCGGTCTCGCGACGGCCTGCGACTGACCGCCGCAGGGCTGGCCGTGCTGGAGGCGGCAGGCGCCATCGAGAACCGTCTGCGCCAGCTCAGGGAAGAAATTGACGCGCTCAAGGGCGTGCGCGCGGGCTCGCTCAAGCTGGGCGTGGTCTCGACAGCCAAGTATTTCGCGCCGCGGATGATGGCCGCCTTCATGCAGCAGCATCCCAACATCAAGGTGCTGCTGCAGGTCGGCAACCGGGCCGAAATCGTCGAGAAGCTCAGGACGCATGACGTAGACATAGCCATCATGGGCCGCGCTCCGCAGGACCTGCCGGTGAACTCCGTTCCCTTCGGAGATCATCCGCTCGTCATCATCGCCCCGCCGCACCACCCGCTCGCGTACGAGCGCGATATCTCGAAGGAGCGGATCGCGCGCGAAAACTTCCTGATTCGCGAACCCGGGTCCGGCACCCGGAGTTCTCTGGAAGCCTTCCTGAGCGACATTCCCGGCAGGCTCGACTCCCTCGGTATCGAGATGGGCTCGAACGAGACCATCAAGCAGGCCGTGATGGCGGGCCTCGGCATTGCCTTCATTTCAGCCCACACGATCGAGGCGGAGGTGGAGACAAGACGCCTCGTTATTCTCGACGTGGCCGGCCTGCCGGTGCGCCGGCAGTGGTTCGCCGTCACCCGCGCCGACCGCGTCATGTCCCCCGCCATGGCCGCCTTCAAGGCTTTCCTGCTTAGCAAGGGCGCCATGTACCTGCCCTTCATCGACAAGCTCTATCCGGCGACGGCGCTCGGCTCGAGGGAGTGAAGACGGGAGCGGCTTCACCCCCGATTCGACACCGCAAGTGACACCGGCAATTGTATTGAAAAAAGTACAAATTTAAGTACAAGTATGCCTGACGCATACATGGGAGTTTTTAGCATGCAGCGCGTCGAGGCAGAGGTTGCGGTCAGCGTATCCGACCTGAAGAAGAGCCCCTCCTCCGTGATCGAGAAAGCTCACGGCCAGCCGGTTGCGGTCCTCAACCACAACCGCGTGATGGCCTATCTGGTCAGGGCCGACGTCTACGAACGGATCATGGACCTTTTGGATGACCAGGAGCTAGCACGGATCGTGCAGGAGCGGCAGGCGGCGGGAGAAAAGCCCGTAAAGGCGCGGATCGTGGGGGACGATATCGCGTTCGATGACAACTGAGTACTCGCTGGAGTTCGACCCGGCAGCGCGCATCTATTAACAAGAAAACCGCCGGCCGGAGGACCGGCCAGCGGTTCCATGAAACGGATGACTGCCCTGCGCAGGGTCAGTCGTCGATGTCGATGCCTTCCAGCGCGTAGTGGCGGATGGTCTTGCGGTTGGCGATAAGCTCGTCCACCGTCGGCTCGCCCTTCATGGCGCGCGAGATCGCAAGCTTCATGGCCTCGTAGTTGTTCTTGTAGAGTTCCTTCTTGTCGAGGTTCGGATCGGTCGCGCAGCGCGGATCGAGCCAGATCGTCGCGATGATGGCGATGTCGTCGACGATCTCCCTGGGGATGATGTTTTCCGCCACGCAATCGACGATCGCGTCGCCCAGCGCGGCTTGCACCACGCCGCCCAGAAGCTCGATATAGGCCGAGCTGGTAATCGTGACCTTCGAGGTCATGATCGCGGCCGGTCGGACCATCTGGTTGCAGTCACGGATGATGAACATGCGCGTGTGGCCGGCCGTCTGGCCCAGCATCGTCGCGAAAGCCGTTCCGACAGGACCCTTCACGGAACCGATAACCACCTCCGGCATGGCATCCGTGGCCTGCCCTTCCGACGCGAAAACGGTCGCTTCGCCTGCCCTGAACCAAATTTCAGACATGATCTCTCCTGTTCCTCTGAGATGGGGCCGGTCCGGCGTTGTCATTGCCGCCCCGACCAACAGTTCCGGTGCCCGTCGCGCCCTGTATCACGGCGTAACGTCCTCGTCAGCACCCGCTTCACACGTCGCTGCCGCGCGGCGGAAGAACCTTTGCGGGCCTTTTCCACCCTTTGCATTCGCGCCGATCCGTATAAGCTGTGCGGCCGGTGAGACACTGCAGATGGAAGGAACCATGACGGCACCCCAGCACATCGTCTTTCTGGACCGGGAAACCTTGCCTCCGGAAACGATCCTGAGGGAGCCAGGCTTTCCGCACCGGCTCACCATCCACCCGCGCACGGCCGCCCATCAGGTGGCGGAACGCATCGCGGACGCGGATATCGTCATTACCAACAAGGTTCCGGTGACCGCCGATTCCATCCGCCACGCTCCGCGGTTGAAGCTCATCGCAGTTGCAGCGACCGGCTACGACATAATCGACCTCACCGCTTGCGCGGAGCGGGGCATTACCGTTTCCAACATCCGCGATTACGCCGTAAACACGGTGCCCGAGCATACGTTCGCGCTGATCCTTGCGTTGAGGCGCAGCATCCTTGCCTATCATCAGTCGGTCGCGCGCGGCGACTGGGTGAGATCCGGTCAGTTCTGCTACTTCGACTACCCCGTCCGCAACCTCGCCGGCTCAACGCTCGGCATCATCGGCAGCGGGAGCATCGGACAGGCCGTGGCAAACCTCGGCAGAGCCTTCGGCATGCGCGTCCTCTTCGCGGGCCGCAAGGGGGCCGCGGACGTGGCCCCGTCCCATGTGCCCTTCGAGAAGGTGCTCGAGGAAAGCGACGTCATCAGCCTTCACTGTCCGCTCAGGCCCGAGACCCGCAACCTGATCGGTGCGGACGAATTCGCCCTGATGAAGCGCCGTCCGCTCCTCATCAACACCGCCCGCGGCGGCCTCGTGGACGAGAGCGCGCTTTGCGAAGCCCTCGAGAAGGGCCAGATCGCCGGCGCGGGATTCGACGTGACCACCCGCGAGCCCATGCCGGATGACCATTCGTTCATGCGCCTCATGGACCGGCCGGACTTCATCCTCACGCCGCACGTTGCCTGGTCCAGCCGCGAGGCAATCCAGGCACTGGCAGACCAGCTGATCGAAAACATCGAGCTGTTCCACAAGGGCACGCCGCGCAACGTGGTGCGGTAGACAGCTCCCAGGTCGGACAGGATGCCTCCAGACGCAACGGTACCTTCTTGCCAAGATGCTGCGGCCGGACGCATTCTCGTCAGCACCAATTCACCAAGAAGACTACGAGGGGACAGGAATGAAGACACTTGACGCCCAGGCGACGGAGCAGAACCTCGACTTTCCTCAGCTCATCGCGGCCATCCGCGAGGCTTTCCGGCAGGAGGTCCAGGTTCCGCTGCGGCACACGCATCCGGTGGGCACGGGCACATCGCTGATCATGCCGGCCTGGGATGAGAAGTTCTACGGCGTCAAGATCATCAATGTCTTCCCTGAAAACTCGAAGAAGGGCCTGCCGGGGCTGCACGGCACCTACGTGCTGTTCGACGCGACGACGGGCGTTCCACTTGCCACCGTTGATGCCGATGTTCTGACCGCCTGGCGGACGGCGGCGGCCTCGGCGCTCGGAGCCTCCTATCTCGCGCGCAAGGACGCCCATGATCTGCTGATCGTGGGGTCCGGGCGCGTTTCCAGCCTGATCGCGCAGGCCATGGCGGCCGTGCGCGACATCCGGCGCGTGCGCGTCTGGAGCCGGACCAGGGAAAACGCCGAGGCGCTGGCCCGGCAGCTGCGGACGCAGGGTTTCGAGGCTTCGTCCATCGGCTCCATCGAGGAGGGCTATGACGCGGACATCATCTCCTGCGCGACACTCTCCACCGAGCCGCTGATCCGCGGCGAACGCCTGCAGCCGGGAACGCATGTCGACCTGATCGGCAGCTTCAGACCGGACATGCGCGAGACCGATGGAACCTGCCTGGCCCGTTCGACCGTCTTCGTCGACACTGACGAGGCCCCGGCCAAGGCAGGCGACATTCTCGCGGCCGTCAACGAGGGCCACTTCAGCCTCGATCGCATCGCGGCAAGCCTCACCGACCTCGCCATGGAACGCCACCCCGGCCGGCAAAGCGACGAGGAAATCACCCTGTTCAAGTCAGTGGGTAACGCCCGCGAGGATCTTGCCGGCGCAGTGCTGGTCTACCGCAAGGCGACCGAAGCCGGGCGCTGACGCCGCGATCCGGTTCCGGGGAGCCTTCCATCAACGCTGCGGCCGCACGGAGTTTCACCGCGTGGCCCGCTTTCAGTTCTGCCCCGATGCGACAGATCTGATCCCGACGACCCTGCCTTCCCGCTGCTGCACCGTTGCCGGGGTCGGCGCCGCATAGACCGAGGTCCGGTTACGCCCTTCGCTCTTCGCGCAGTAGAGCGCCTGGTCCGCGTGTTCCAGAAGCCGGAACAGCGGTATGCCCGCCCCACGATGCACGGCAATGCCGATGCTGGTGGTAGGCCCCACCTGCGCCAGGGATCCATCCCGGCAACTTGCGAAAGACTGCCGAATGCGTTCCGCTATGCCGTAGGCTTCCGCCGAGCCGGTGTCCGGCAGAAGGGCGGCGAATTCCTCCCCACCGTAGCGGCAAAGCAGGTCGTTTCTTCGCAGGGCCGACCGCGCGATCCGGGCAAAGGCGCGGAGCACCTCGTCGCCCACGAGATGACCATGCGTGTCGTTGATCTGCTTGAAATGGTCGAGGTCGAAGAGCATGAGCGCGCAGCCCGTGTCGCCGCCTTCACGCTGTTGCGCCAGCTGCTCGGCCTGCCGCAGGAACTCGCGGCGATTGAGAAGGCCGGTCAGGCCGTCCTGCGCCGCATAGGTCTCGGCCAGGCGCAGCGCCCTCTCCCTCGAGATCGAGATAAGACACAGGCTTGCTAGCACGATCATGACCAGCAGCAAGATCGTCGAAGTCTCCGGGCCCAGCACCGCGCGGAAAAAGGTATGCTCGGGCCCCAGCGTCACGAATGCCACCGCGCGGGCAAGATACCAGCACGCATTGATCAGGCAGATCGCCGCAAGGATCTTGCTGTGCCTGAGCAGGCGCTCCTCGCCGGCGGCCTTCCGCAGGAACTCGGCGCCGCCGAGTGCTGAAAAGGCGCTGAAGGCAAGGAAGAACGGCAGCGCTCCGCTCCAGGGGCTATCGACGGGGCCGACCGGAATCATGAGAAGGGCGATAACCACGGGGATCGCCAATGCGGCCGGGAAAGGCACGCCTCGCCCGTTGACCGCCCGGGCGCCGATCCAGCCCAGTGCAGTCGTGAGCGCCGCGAAGCCATTGCCCACGGGATAGGCCCACAACCAGCTCCCGTTCAGGGCCGGAAGCAGATAGAACATCGAAGCCAGCGGCGCGCACAGGAATGAACAGGCGAACCAGAACCCGAACGAGGGCTCCTCGTCCACCGTGTCCAATGCAAACATGAAACCGCAGGTTACGGAGACGATCTGGAAAACCACCAGAAGGGACGACAGGTCTAGGTGCATGGCCGGCACGGTTCGATGGCGTGCAACTCTGCTCGCGGGACTCTCAGACCGCTACTCGAGAGCACGATAATCTCTTGCTGGACGAGAAATAACGACTGGAAACACTGGCCCGCTGCTGAACGACGGGTCCGGGTGCAGTGCGTGTACCAACTCCGTGTGTTCAGTGTCACGTCATAAGATTAACACAGGTCAGCATGGCCTGTGCAGCAGAATTATCATCCGTGCCGACGCCGGGCGATCAGGCAATTCCGGCAGGTCGATTCACGTCATGCGAGCTGTGCTCGGTTCGCCAGCGCAACGGCAGGGACCGCCTGCAACATCGGACGGCACAGGCGCGCCGGGCAGGGCTATTCCGGCGCAAACCGCAAGTTAACCCTTGCTTATATTTCAGCTTCCGTCCCGGATCGCGTCAGTCATATAACCCTTGCGGGCGTAAACCGTACACGCAAACGGCAAGCGCCCGTCGTACTCGTCCCGCAGGAGGAGAACCATCATGATCTCGCTTTCCAGGCTGCTCGCAGAATCGCGGATCTGCGTCGGCAGCGGAATGATCGCGGCAGCCGCGCTGCTGGCGCTTCCAGGCGTGGCCGGGGCCGCTGACGGCTATGCCTTCGACGTCAACATCACGCTTTCCGAGAAGGCCACCCAGACGTTGAAGGCGGCGAACGAAGGCATCACCGTGGACGTCTGGTACTATGGCGAGCCGAATGAGGCCGGCAAGAGCCACACGGAAGAAGGGCTCATCTATTACGGCTCCCAGAAGATCGAGGTTCCCGGTGAGGCTGGCACGGTCCACATCTCGGGCAAGACGGCCGATCCCGACAAGCTGAAGTGGATCCAGGGCGAGCCCCGTGTCGAGGCAAACATCTATACGTCGCGCAAGTCGAGCGAGTTCAACCTGATCGCTTGCGATCTTCTCGACGGCACCCTGAAGCAGCTTCAGGAAAAGCCGGTCACGGTGCACTGTTCGTTGATCGAGGAGCATCGCGAAACCAAGGTCGTTCCCGAAGCCTGAAGAGCCGGGCAGGTGCGGGAGGACTTTGCGCCGACAGGTGAGGACCACCCACTCGTGTGTCTGCTGGGGAATGGAGGGGAAGACGATGATCCGCCACCTTACCGGTGAGTTGTTGACCTGCCTGATTGGGCGAGCTTCCACTCTTAAGCTCGTTCCAGCCATCCTGTTGTTGACAGCCGCGGCGGGACAGGCAGCGGAGAACTACGCGTTCCAGTTCGACATCACACTGTCCGACAGGGCGGCAGCCGCGCTCAGGGACGCGAACGAAACCATCACCGTCGAGGCCTGGTATTTCGGCCTGCCGAACGAAGCAGGCAGGGAGCACGCGGAAGGCGGTTTCGTTTACCTCGGGTCGGAGAGCATGGAACTGCCACCGCAGACCGCGACGGTCCGTGTGAGCGGGAAAACGTTCGATCCTTCCCGGCTCGCGTGGATCGAAGGAGAAATCGTCACAGCGGTCAGCGTTTATTCCTCCCGCAGATCGAGCGACGATAACCTGATTACCTGCGATACATTCCATGAGGAGCTGAAGACAGTGCAGTCGGAGCCGCCCGCCCTGCATTGCGTGCTCAATGACGAGCTCTGACGCGCCCAGCGCGACAGAGCCGCCTTTTCCCGGAAATCCTGGGCCCCCCGGCCGACATGAACGGGAGCCGGTCCCATCGGCCCTGCGACCGGCGAGGCAGCGCCTGTCGCCATCCGGGCCCTGGCGAGATTTCACGTGCAACAAACAATTGCAGCATTCCCACCCGCTGATTTATGTGTTTGCTTACGCCCGTCTGCAACAAACACAAAACCGCTCACAGGTATAACAAGGGGGACATCGTGGCAGTAAGCAAACTCGGCAATCTCTGGCGTTCCAGCAGCACGGTCACCGTGGAAGCGCCTGCTCTGACGGGGGATGCGCAAGCCGATCTCGCCATCATCGGCGGCGGATTCACGGGCACGGCAGCCGCACTGGAAGCCGCGCGGCAGGGAGCATCTGCAATCCTGCTTGAAGCCGAGACCATCGGACATGGCGGTTCGGGCCGCAATGTCGGGCTCGTCAATGCGGGGCTGTGGCTTCCGCCGCATGACGTCATCCGGCAAATGGGAGAAGAACCCGGCCGGCGGTTGCTCGGCATACTCTCCGAGGCGCCCGCCCTTGTCTGGTCGCTGATCGAGCGCGAAGGCATCGAGTGCCAGGCAACCCGCAAGGGAACGCTTCATCTGGCCCACTCGCCGGCAGGCTTCCGTGACCTTCAGGAACGGCACCGCCAGGGTGTCGAGCTTGGCGCTCCGCTCCAGCTGCTCGACGCCGAAGAGACAGCGCGCCGGACCGGAAGCACGGCTTTCCACGGTTCGCTGTTCGACCCGCGCGCCGGCACGATCCAGCCGCTATCCTATGCGCGCGGGCTGGCAGCCGCCGCCATTCGCGCCGGTGCGAGACTCCACGAGCGCACG
This sequence comes from Chelativorans composti, assembly GCF_039541695.1. Lineage (NCBI taxonomy): Bacteria > Pseudomonadati > Pseudomonadota > Alphaproteobacteria > Hyphomicrobiales > Phyllobacteriaceae > Chelativorans > Chelativorans composti. The sequence goes on from NZ_BAABGS010000071.1 coordinate 47,886, forward strand.
AAGGTCACCCGCGTCAGGCATGACGGCGACGGCTGGGAGGTGACGGCCAACGGCCATACGGTCAGAGCGCGCGCGCTGCTCCTTGCCACGAACGCCTATCTGGACGGCATCGATGAGCTGCAGGAACGGCCTCAGTTCGTGCGGGTCGCCTATTCCCAGTTCGCCACCGCGCCGATGCCCGAGCGTCTGCGTGCGAAGATCCTGCCGGGCGGCGAAGGATGCTGGGATACCGCGCTGGTCATGTCCTCCTTCCGCATCGACCGGGCAGGCCGCATGATCATCGGCGGCATCGGCAACGAGGGCGGCGCAGGCGGTCCGATCCACGCGGACTGGGCGCGCCGCAAGCTGCGCAAGGTCTATCGGGAACTGGCGGAACTGCCGTTCGAGTTCGGCTGGCATGGTTTCATTGCGATGACGGGCGACCATATCCCGAAGATCCTGCGGCTTGGTCCCTCGGGCTTCGCCTGCTTCGGCTATTCGGGGCGCGGCATCGGGCCCGGCACGGTGTTTGGCACCCGTGCAGCGCGAGCATTGCTGAGCGGACGCGAGGACGAGCTGCCCGTCGCCCCGGTCGGAAAGCACATCGAACGGTTCGTCGCGCCAAAGGCCGTCTACTACGAGACCGGCGCGGTGCTCACACATCTCGTCAACCCGCCGCCGTTTGCCTGAACGGCGGACCGCAGCGGAAGCAAGCCTCATGAACGTCAACGACATGATCCCTGCCGCCAACCGCGCTGCGGAGCTGATGCGGAGCCTTTCGCATCCGCAGCGCCTGCTGGTTCTCTGCGCTCTTGCGAAGGGGGAGAAATCCGTGGCGGACCTGCGCCGCCAGCTTGGCATCGAGCAAGTGCCCATGTCCCAGCAGCTCATGCGCCTGCGGGCAGACGGTCTTGTGTCAGCCAGGCGGGACGGCACGACCGTCTACTACACAATCAGCCATCCGCACGTGCAGCAGATCATCGACGCACTCTACGCCGCCTTCTGCGAGACGGAACAGGAACCGAAGAACGGGAGCGAAGACCCGATCCGCCCGTCCCGGCCGTAAGGCAAGCGCGTTTCTCCGGATCAGTTGGCGGGAGACAGTCTTCCGCCAGCACATTCGGACTGAAACCCCGTCGATCGTGACGCCGCAGCAGGGTGTGGGTACCATCCGCCGGGGCGGCACCACCTCTACGCTTCAGTGAACGGCGGGATTTCTCGCAAGGTCCGGAACCCTTGTCGCCAAGAATGGAACTCGGGTCCGCGCGCGGACCTGACGTGCATTCATGCGGCGACCGATTTGCACCCCCAAGCCTCGACCACCAGGATCTCACCGTCTGGAACCGGGACAACCAGGTTCTGGTGCGTGTGACGCGAAAGACCGCAGTGCCACCGCTTCGGCCGGAGCGGAATGAAAAGATGGCCGCATATCGCGGTCCCGAACTTGACGTTACGCAGAGCGTTACGCTATTCCGTTTTGCGTAACAAGGAGGCGATACCTTGCAGTCAATGCTCGACGGGGTCCGGGTTCTTGATCTGACGAATGTCCTTTCCGGACCAATCTGCTGCTATCACCTTGCCCAGCTCGGCGCTGAAGTCATCAAGGTTGAGGAGCCCCGGGGCGGTGATCTTGCCCGCCAGCTCGGTGCGGACCCCTCCCTCAATGCGCGCGGCATGGGCATATCCTTCCTGGCCCAGAACGCCGGAAAGAAGTCGGTCACGCTCAATCTCAAGTCCCCGCTCGGCAAGGAGCTGTTTCTCCGGCTCGTGGAAACTGCCGATGTGGTGGTCGAGAATTTCCGGCCGGGCGTGATGGAACGCCTGGGCCTTTCCGCCGAAGTGCTGCGCGAGCGCAACCCGAAGCTCGTCTACTGCGCCATCTCCGGCTTCGGCCAGGATGGTCCGCTGCGCAACAATCCCGCCTACGACCAGATCGTCCAGGGCCTGTCGGGCGTGATGAGCGTCACCGGCACGCCTGAATCCGCGCCGCTGCGCGTGGGCTATCCCGTTTCCGACACCATCGGCGGCATTACTGCCGCCTTCGCCATTGCCGCCGCGCTGGTCCGCCAGGCACGCACCGGCGAAGGTGAAATCATTGACGTTTCGATGCTCGAGGCAACACTCGTCTCCATGGGCTGGAACGTCTCGAATTACCTCATCGGCGGCGTCGAGCCCCGCCCGATGGGCAACGAAAACATGACGGCGGCCCCCTCCGGCACTTTCCAGACGGGCGACGGTCTTCTGAACATCGCGGCCAACCGCCAGATCCAGTTCGAGAAACTGTGCGATCTCGTGGGCCGGCCTGAACTCAAGACCGATCCGCGCTTCGCCGAGCGTGAATCCCGCAAGGTTCACCGCATGGAGTTGAAGGCGGAACTGGAGGTGGCGCTTCGCGCCCGCAACGCCGCCGAATGGGCCGAGCTGCTGTGCGCCCATGGCGTTCCCGCCGGCGAGGTGCTGACAGTGCCGCAGGCGCTGGCACAGCCGCAGATCGCCCATCGCGATTTCCTGAAGACCTTCGACAACGTGCCGGGGGTTAACCGCCCGATCCGCGTCAGCCGCGCCGGTTTCCGGCTCGCCAGCGGCGACCCGGGTCCGGCCACGCCGCCGCCCACGCTCGGCCAGCACAATGCCGAAATCCTCGGCCCGCTGCTGCCCGAGGGCGTGAGCCTCTCCGATCTCGAGAAGCAAGAGGCCGCATGAACAACTACGGCGTGGAAGCGGTGGAGCGTGCCCTGCAGTTGCTCGAAGCCTTCGACGACACACAGGAGGCGTTCGAGCTGCGCGAGCTCGCCGCGCGTACCGGCTTCAGCAAGCCGGTGATCATGCGGCTGGCCGCTTCGCTGGAGCGTTATGGCTATCTGAGGCGCGACGCGCAGGGACGCTATCTGCTCGGTCCCAACCTCTGGCGGCTCGGCGCGCGCTACCGCCGCAACTTCTCGATCGAGGACGTGATCCGGCCGATCCTGGAGGAGATGGTTGCGCGCACCCAGGAAACGGCCGCCTTCTATGTGCGCGCCGGCGACAGGCGCATCTGCCTTTACCGCCAGAACTCGCAGCGTCGCGCGCGCCATCATGTGGAGATCGGCGACCAATTGCCGCTCAACGCCGGCGCGGCGGGACATTTGATCCTTGCCTATGCAGGTGCCGAGGGGCCCCTCTATGATGAGATCCGGGCTCGCGGCTACCACTTTTCCCACGGCGAGCGCGATCCTGATGTGAGCGGCATCGCCGCGCCGGTCTTCCGCGACCGCGGCGAGTTCGTTGGCGCACTCATCACATCGGGATTGCGCACCCGGATCGAACCTGCGGTTGAGGAGCTTCTGCCGGTCACCATCAAAGCCGCCCGCAAAGCGTCAGGACTGCTCGGCCACGCGCCGGCCAAGGAGACAGAAAGCATATGAACGAAGGCCGCAAACTCGCCGAAGACTGGTGGACAACGTCCATCATCAAGATGCGTCCAGGCAGCATCCGGATACGCGGGTACGCGATCCAAAACCTGATCGGGCGCGTCAGTTTCGTGGAAATGATCTGGCTCATGCTTCGCGGCGAGCTGCCGGAACCCGCACAGGCCAAGCTGCTGGAAGCCGCGCTCGTTGCGGGCGTCGATCACGGTCCGCAGGCCCCTTCGATCGCCGTGGCGCGCATGGCCATTACCGGTGGCGTCGGCATCAACGGAGCCATGGCCTCCGCCATCAACACGCTTGATGACGTGCACGGCGGGGCGGGCGAGCAGACGGTTGAACTGTTTCACGAGATTGCCGAACAGGCGAAGAGCCAGCCGCTGGACCAGGCTGTCGCCGCGGTGCTGGACGAACGCCGCCGCGCGGGCGAAAAATATGTTCCCGGCTTCGGACATCGCTTTCATCCGGTCGACCCGCGCGCACCGCGGCTTCTCGAACTGGTCGATCAGGCCGCCGCGGAAGGAATTGTCGAGGGAAGGTTTGCAGCCATTGCCAGAGCCGTCGAGGCATGCTTGGCGAACGCAAAGGGCCGCACCATTCCCATGAATATCGACGGGGCGACCGCTGTGATCTACGCTGAACTGGGATTTCCGCCTACATTGTGCCGCGGGCTGTTCGTGTTATCCCGTTCAGTAGGGATCCTGTCCCATGCCTACGAAGAGAGTCTTTCAGGTAAGCGCAACAAGGGGCCCATTCCGCGCGAGTGGCTTTGGACCTACGACGGCGCTGACGACAGAGATTTCGCCGTTGTGTCTGACCGGCGGAATGGGGCATAAGCCCATAGTCACCAACATGGTGGGAGGATGATAAAATGAACAGACGTGAATTCATGGCATCTGCAGGCGCTCTGGCATTCGTGGCCGCGAGCTCCGGCATGGGCTTCGCCCAGGAGTTCAAGCAGCTCGAGTTCTTCGTGCCTGCGGCTCCCGGCGGCGGCTGGGACCAGACGGCCCGCGTGATGGGCGACGTGCTGGCCAAGACGGGCAAGATCGGCAATGCCCGCTTCACGAACGTCGGCGGCGCCGGCGGCACGATCGGCCTGCCGCAGTTCGTCAACCAGTACAAGGGCAAGGGTGACGCCCTCATGGTCGGCGGCATGGTGATGGTCGGCGCGATCATTACCAACAAGTCGCCGGTGGACCTCAGCGCGGTGACCCCGATCGCCCGCCTGACGGGTGAGTATCTCGCCGTCGTCGTACCGGCCAACTCTCCGATCCAGACCCTCGCTGACCTGGTCGAGCAGCTCAAGAAGGACGTCGGTTCGGTGTCCTGGGCCGGCGGCTCGGCTGGCGGCAGCGACCATATCCTCGCGGGCATGATCGCCAAGGCCGTTGGCGTGAATCCGGTGGATGTCGCCTATGTCGCGTTCGCAGGCGGCGGCGAGGCCCTGGCGGCGATCATGGGCGGTCAGGTCACCTGCGGCGTTTCCGGCTGGGGCGAGTTCTCCGAGCAGGTCGCTGCGGGCACACTGCGCGTTCTGGCCATCTCGGCGCCGGAGCGTGTGGAAGGCATTGACGCCCCGACCCTCAAGGAGCAGGGCGTGGATGTCGAGCTGCTCAACTGGCGCGCGGTGTTCGGCGCCCCGGGCCTCTCGGCAGAGCAGACCGATACGCTCGTCAAGCTGATGAGCGACATGACCGAAACTGCCGAGTGGAAGGAAGAGCTGGCCAAGCGTTCGTGGACTCCGCTCTACCTCGGCGGGGACGAGTTCGCCGCCTATCTGAAAGAGGACATCGAGCGCATCCGGGGCATCCTGGTTGATCTCGGCCTGGCCTAAAAGAGTCGTTATAATGACAAACACCAAAACTGCACGGCTCGGCGTTGTGGCGCTGGTGGTTGCTGTAGTTGGCATCTGCGTGGTCTACCTGACCACGCAGATGGCCGTTCCCCCGGCGTATGCAAAGGTCGGCCCGACCGTCTTTCCATACGCCGTGGGAGGGATCTTGACCGTTCTCAGCCTGTTCCTGTGGCGTGACGCCGTCCGCAAGAACTGGCATTGCGAAGCCAGCGACCCCGATGTTCCACCGCCGGACCTCGCTCCCATGGGATGGGTGCTTGGCGGCCTGTTCCTGAACCTCATTCTCATCGGCTATATCGGCTTCATCCTGTCCTCGACCGTAATGTACACGATGGTGGCAAAGGGCTTCGGCGCCAGGCGCCTCTGGCTGGCCGCCCTTGTCGGATTCTTGCTCGCGCTTGTCGCGTACTACGGTTTTGCCCGCCTCCTGGATCTCAGGATGGGCAGCGGGCTGATTGAGGATCTCATCTGATGGACGCCTTCATGTCGCTTGCGCACGGTTTCACCGTTGCGCTGACGCCGATCAACCTCATGTGGGGACTGATCGGCGTAACCCTTGGCACGGCCGTTGGTGTTCTCCCCGGCCTTGGCCCGGCTCTGACCATCGCTCTCCTTCTTCCGATCACGTTCCAGGTCGAGGCGACGGCAGCCTTCATCCTGTTCGCCGGCATCTACTTCGGCGCCATGTTCGGCGGATCGACCACGTCGATCCTGATCAACACGCCCGGCGAAAGCGCGACCATCGTCACCGCGCTCGAGGGCCACGAGATGGCTAAGCGCGGCCGCGGCGGCCCCGCTCTTGCAACGGCCGCGATCGGATCGTTCGTGGCCGGCACCCTCGGCACGGTCGGTATCACGGTTCTCGCGCCCTTCATCGTGAAGGTCGCGTTGTCCTTCGGTCCCGCCGACTATTTCGCGCTGATGCTGCTGGCCTTCGTCACCGTGTCCTCGGTTCTCGGATCGTCGACGATCCGCGGCCTGACCTCACTCGCCTTCGGACTGCTAATCGGCCTCGTGGGCGTGGACCTGCAGACCGGCCAGGCGCGCTTCTCCTTCGGCCAGATGGAGCTGCTGGACGGCATCGACGTGGTCATCGTCTGCGTCGGTCTCTTCGCCGTGGGTGAGACCCTCCACCTTGCATCGCGCTACCGCCGCACGAAGGAAGAGATCATCCCCATCGAGGGTTCGCTCTGGATGACGGCCCAGGACTGGGCGCGTTCGTGGAAGGCATGGCTGCGCGGCGCCTTCATCGGCTTCCCGATGGGTGCCCTGCCCGCCGGCGGCGCGGAAATTCCGACCTTCCTGTCCTACTTCGTGGAGAAGAAGCTCTCCAAGAAGCCGGAGGAGTTCGGCAAGGGTGCGATTGAGGGCGTGGCAGGTCCGGAAGCCGCGAACAACGCGTCGGCCGCCGGCGTGTTCGTGCCGCTACTGACGCTCGGCCTGCCGACCTCGGCGACTGCCGCGATCATGCTCGCCGCATTCCAGAGCTATGGCATCAACCCGGGACCGCAGCTGCTTACCACCCAGCCGGACCTCGTGTGGGGCCTCATCGCGAGCCTCTATATCGGCAACGTCCTGCTGCTGGTGCTGAACCTGCCACTGGTGGGCCTGTGGGTACAGATCCTGAAGATCCCGACGCCGTACCTCTACGCGGGCATTCTCGTGTTCGCGACCATCGGCACCTATGGCATCAGCCAGTCGGTCTTCGACCTCGGACTGCTCTATGGCATCGGCATCCTCGGCTTCTTCATGCGCCGCTATGACTTCCCGACCAGTCCGGTGATCATCGGCATGATCCTCGGGCCCTATGCCGAACAGCAGTTCCGCCGCGCGCTGACGATTAGCCAGGGCGACATGACGGTGTTCTTCACCCGTCCGCTGTCCCTGACGCTCATCATCATCGCCGCGCTGGCCCTGCTGCTGCCCGTCATCGTTTCCACGACCAAGTCCTGGCTGAAGAAGACGGAAACGGCCTGAGGAACAGACAGGAGCTGCGGAAAGCTCGCGATCACACGATCGGAACGGTGACCGGGCATTACCGAAAAGTCGAAGGGGCATTCCGCATGCCGGAATGCCCCTTTCTCATGGGCCGGGTTTGACGGCTGCCCGCCAGCCACGCGCCGGCGCATCTCCGTCCTGGTCGCGAAGGCCCTCGCACGGCGCCCTGCAACAAGAACGGGGCGGCAGCCCATTTCGAGCCGCCGCCCGTTCGTATCGTCCGTCGGTCCGCGGTGCAGTGCTCAGCCTGCGATGCGGAAGGCCAGAACCGGCAGGTCATCCGTCTGCAGGGTTTCGGCCTTCGCGGGAACCGGTCCGCGCTCGAAGAGCTCGCGCAGAGCGGCCGGCTTCGGCTCGATACCGAGGATGATGGCCTGGAAGATCGGTCCTTCCTTGAGCTTCAGATGGCCATAGACATAGGGCGCCATGCTCTCGAAGCGCGGATGGCAGGCCGGCGTGAGGTTGTGCGTGGCGAAAAGCAGCGTGGCCTCGCCACTCAGATCCGCCTCCTCGACGTCCCAGCTTCCGCAATGTTCGCAGCAACCGGTGGGCGGGAAGGTGTGCTTGCCGCATGCCTTGCAGGTGACGGCCAGAAGCTTGCCCTTCGCCAGAGCTTCGTAATAGGAGCGGATCGCGCTCGGCTGTTCCTGGATGGTGTTCATCTCACATGCTCCCCAGCACAAGCACGGCGCCGATCATGGCGTAGCCGTGGGTATGGATGACGGAGATTTCGGGAACCTTGGGGATCTGACGCGCGCCGGCCTGGCCGCGCATCTGCAGAACCGCCTCGTAAGTGTCCGAACCGGCGCTTGCACCCCAGGCATGGCCGAAGGCATGGCGCCCGCCATGGGTGGACATGGGCCGGTCGCCGTCGAACCGCAGTCGACCCTCGCGGGCGGCATGCAGTCCCCTGCCCGGCTCGAGGTAGCCAATCGTCTCCGCCGTGCAGATGCTGCTGATGTGCGAGCAGTCGTGCGTGTGCAGGTAGTCGATGTCGGCAGCCTTGATGCCGGCCATGTCGAACGCGGCGTCGACCGCGCGCTTGTCGGACTCCCAGAAGGTCGGATCCTCGCCGTACCACGGCAGATCGCTGTAGCTCACGCCGAAGCCCTTGATCTCGACAGGCTGCGACTTGGCTCCCTTCGCCAGGTCCGCGCGCGTCAGCACCATGGCCGAAGCGCCGTCGGCGGTCGTCACCAGGCTCAACAGCCGCGACGGCCAGGCCACGAACGGATTGTCATCGGACTGCCAGTATTCATAGGGATCGGTATAACCCTTACGCTTGGCGCGGTCCTCCAGTGTCTCCTGCGTGTTGGCCTTGGGGTTCATCGAGCCGTGCAGACGCCGCGCGCGACAGAGCTCGTACATGCCGCGGTCGAAGTCCTCGATCGAGATGCCGTACTTGCGGCAATACCCCTGCGCCACCAGGCCATTGTAGGTGGAGAAGATGTCGTAGCCCTGCGGCACGGCATAGGCCTGGTTCACTGCCATGTCGGTCCAGAGCCAGGTCTGCTGGTGGGAAATCGGCTCGCGCTCGTAGGGGCTGTAGCCTTTCACCTTGGTCCGGGTCGTTTCCAGACCGTAGACGAGGACCGTGTCGTACACGCCCGCGGCAATCGCCATCGCCGCCATGATCGCTCCGACATTGGTGGTCGAGCACTGGGCTTCAAAGTGTACGCCAGCCTTGAACTGCGTGCCGGTCCATTTGGACAGCTGCGAATAGGTCGCGGGAACCTGCGAACTATGGACCATGGCATTGCCCGCGAAGACAGCGTCAACGTCCTGACCGGTCAGACCCGCATCATCAAGGGCCTCCCTCACCGCGTGGGCGGTCAGCTCCTGGATGGTGAGACCCTTCAGTTCAGGTGTACGCAGCAGGTCGCCAAACCGCGAGCATCCAACGCCCGCAATGGCCACCCGCTCTTTCAGTTGATTTCTCATGACACCGATAGCCCTCCATGCTTGTTGGCTACATGGAAAGCTTGACGCCGCCCGGCAGAGCCCGCGTTGACGCCGATCAATCAAACTGAAGTTCAGTCAATTTGAAAAAGCACACCGCGCGCTATCCCGGACGACTGCCTTGAAAGAGACGGCGACGTATTCCGACGACATATCGGAAAACGATCAGCATTTTCTGGGGCCTGTTCTCCTCAGAACTTGTCCGTTTCTCATTTCACGGCAATTGGTCAGCGCAATTCTGCCAAAAATACACAAACGAACCGATCCTTGACTCCGTTACGGCCGGCAGGCACGCCGGACCGCCCTCCCTGCACCGTTGCGATGTTCATGGCATTGTTTGGAAACAGATAACATTGTAATGGGAAATGAATTTTCGAGGTGGTCCGGAATTTCCGCCACACCTCCACTGAACCACGGGGCAAACCTTGAGCACATGCAATGGCGGCTTGCGATACCTGTTCCCGTTTACGCTGACGCCGTGATTTCGGGCAGCGACAAACGTCCCCGACCGGTTTTCGCTCGATCCACCCCCGACAAGCCAGCACAATTCAGGAATTAACATGGGCTCGACAGACACCAGGCGGTACTCATCACCGGCCATGCGGAACCTGCTGACTTTCCTGAAAGAGCAGGGGCTGGGTGGGATCCTGATCACCTCCCCCACCGGCGATGCGAAGATCGCTGTCCTGAGGAAAGATCTCGCGAGAGCTTTCTCCCTGATACGCCGTTTCGCGCGTGATGAAGGCTTCGACCTGCGTATTCGCCCGATAAGGGCGAAGAAAGTGCTGCGTGTCCTTCCCGTGGCGCTGACGCAGATGGTGGGACACCGGCGTTACAAGGTCGAACTGAGCGGCGGAGAAAAAGCTTCGTTTGAACTGGAGGGCTGGAAGGACGAGGGCGAGTATTTCGAGTCGGCGTCCCCCAATCACATCTCCAGAAGGCTCTGGAAAACGACCGCCGAGGCCCATGGCCTATTCACAGGAGCGGGAATAAAGGACTATGCGGCGATCCTGCCCTGTCCGCACGCGCTGGAACCAGCGTTTCCCATCGACCTGGTCTTCACCCAGGTCAATGCCGATGATCCGGACTGGCAACGCATGTTCTCGCAATATGCGCCTGAACCGGTGACGGTTGCGCCGACCAACGACGCCACCGCGCGATCCTGATATTACAGCCGCGACGAACTGAAATATGCGCTGCGCTCCTGGGCGGAGAACGGAACGTTCATCCGCAAGATCTTCATCGTCTCGAACTGCCGCCCGCCCGAATGGCTCAACCTGGAAAGCGAACAGATCGCATGGATCCCGCACGAGCAGATCCTGCCGGCGGATGCGCTCCCGACGTTCAATTCCCACGCTATAGAAGCCTGCCTGCACAAGATTCCAGGGCTGGCGAACCACTTCATCTACAGCAACGACGACGTTTTCCTTGCCAGAAAAGCATTTCCATCGGACTTTTTCCTGCCGAGCGGACTGGTGAAGGTCCGGCTGGAGCCCTACGGCCAGGTCAACGGCGAACCGCACCCCGATCACCCGGCCTACCTGAATGGCGCGCGAAACGGCAAAGCCCTGCTGGAAAGGGAATTTGGCCGTTCGACGACCCAGCTCACATCGCACACTTTCCACGCCCTGCGGGTCGACATCCTTCGGGAGATGGAGGCCAAGTTCGATGAAGCGTTCTACAGAACGATCCACAACCGGTTCCGATCGCCCAACGACATTTCCGTTACGTCATACCTGCATTCCCACTACTGCGTCCTGTCGGGTAAAGGCATTGCTGATGACACGCCGGTATGGCTGGTCCAAGCCAACCACCGTTATCAAAGGCGGCTCAGGAAGCTTCTTGAGAGGAAGAATGGGGGACGGAGACTGCCGCTATCCCTTTGCCTCAACGACGGCAAGAACAGCGATAATGATCGGGCCTGGGACACAGCGGTGCGTGGTTTCCTGAACACGTTCTTTCCCAACCCCTCCCCGTTCGAGAAGTGAGAGGACAGGCAGGCAGCGGTCCCGACGGCTGCCGGCCTCGCTGGACTGCTCTGACGCGAAATCAGGCTCCGAAGAGTGCGGGGCCGCTCTGCCAGATCAGTCTCAGCCCCACCAGGACCATCAGGACATAAACGAGCGTGTAGAAGCGCTCGCCGGAGATACGGCGGACGAGCCAGACGCCGGCCCAGGTGGACACTATGGCGAGCGGAACCAGCGTCGCCGACAGGATCAGGTTTTCTCTGGTGAACTGACCGAGCGCGAAGTAGGGCGCAACCTTCACCAGATTGACGGCTGCGAAGAAGATGATCGAGGTTCCGACCAGCACGTCCCGCGGCAGGCGCTGGGGCATGACATAGATCTGGAACGGCGGTCCGCCCGCATGAGCGATCATGCTGGTGAAGCCCGCACCCACACCGCACAGGAGACCGAAGGGAATGCCCGGCCTCAAAGCCGTCGCGCCCGATGCCCGGCGTTCCACGATCAGGCGGCGAAGCCCGAAAATGATCGAAATAACGCCGACGCTGAAAGCGATCCCCGCGTCCGAAACATGGGCTGCAAGAAGATAGCCAAGGAAGATGCCAACGAATGCGCTGGGAAGCAGCACGGCGAGGTTGAAGCCGTCCCAGCTCCGCCGGAACGAGAGCACGCCAACCGCATCCTGGACGAGCAGGATCGGCAGCAGCACCGCCGCGGCCTGGACCGGAGACATGACCAGCGCCATCAGTGGAATGGCCAGATTTCCGAGGCCGACAAACCCGCCCTTCGACAGGCCGAGTATGATGACGGCGGGAATGGCGGCGGCGTAGAACTGGGGATCCATTTCCTGTTGTGTTCCTGACGGGGTTGGCGGCGGTCCGTCCCGTCCGGCAGCAAATGCGGCCAGGCGCGTCGGGACCGGTCCGGAAGGCGAGCCGCCATACATCGCCACGTATTGTACAAGGCGCTGCAGGCGTCGGTTTCAGTGCGAGGGGGTAGAAAGCACCTGGCTGCGCCTCCCGCAAGAGGCTTCCATCGGCAACCGCGGTTTTTCTTCCCGGCAGCTGTTTGCCTCCGCAGGATCACGGCCCGGGGACACTATTGTCGACCCCGGGACATGATTATTCACTGCCGGCCTGAAGCGGGAAAGACCCGTTTTTCACGCGCCGCTTCGGTTAGAATATTTTTGCTCGCTCGGTGCCATACGCTTCGATAGGTTGGAAAATAATACCTTCTCAGATCGGTTCCCATGTGTGTTCGTGTATCCGCCCTCATTCCTGGCTTGCCGCCACCTGTCGGGATGTGTTCTAGGTCTCCCAGAATGGCATCCGCCAGATAGCGCCTGCCTTCGATTGATGGCGCTGGTCCGATATCCGTCCTGATAGATCGCGAAGGGTTCACGGCCTTGGCAACAACGACTTCAGCGCGGTCGGCGCGCGAACATGGGAACTTGCAATGACTTCGTCGGTCCTCGATCAAAACGTGCACCTGGCGACGGTGAGCGGGCAGTCAGGCGGAAACTCTGCCGCCGCCAGCCAGGCTTCCGTCTCTGCCGGTGCAACGCCTGAACAAGACAACCTTGTCCTCATCGAAAACGTCTCGAAGGTGTTTCCGGCGAGCCGGTCACGGCCCGCGGTTACGGCGCTGGAGAACATCAATCTCGCGGTGCGTCGTGGCTCCATCACCGCCATCATCGGCCGGTCAGGCGCCGGTAAATCCACGCTGATCCGGCTCGTGAACGGGCTGGAGAAGGCCACCTCCGGCCGCGTCGTGGTGAACGGCACCGACGTGATGAAGCTGTCCGAGGTCGACCTGCGCAATGTCCGCCGCTCGATCGGCATGATCTTCCAGCACTTCAACCTGCTGTCCTCCCGCACGGTCTTCGACAATGTCGCCCTTCCGCTGGAGATCGCGGGCCTGAAGAAGCAGGAGATTGCGCAGCGCATTCTGCCGCTGCTTGAACTGGTCGGCCTCGCCGACAAGCATGACCGCTATCCGGCCGAGCTGTCGGGCGGGCAGAAGCAGCGCGTGGGCATCGCGCGGGCGCTCGCCACGCAGCCCATGCTGCTGCTCTCCGACGAGGCAACGTCAGCCCTCGACCCCGAAACGACGCAGTCGGTTCTCGAACTTCTGTCGCGCATCAACCGCGAGCTGGGGCTGACAATACTGCTCATCACTCACGAGATGGAGGTGGTAAAGCGCATCGCCGATTATGTGGCGGTGATCGACGCGGGCAGGATCGTGGAGCAGGGCGGAACCTTCGAGGTCTTCAGCGCGCCGAAGCATCCCACCACCCGGAAGCTGTTGTCCGGCATTCCCGGCATGCAGCTGCCGGGCTACGTCCAGGCGCACCTCACCGACAAGCCCGCCGCCACGAGCAAGACGGTCATGCGGATCCTCTTTGCCGGCCCGCATGCGACCGAGCCGATCCTCGCCAGTCTCGCCACCGAGTTCGGCGTCCGGCCGAACATCATGGGCGGCGCGGTGGACGAAATCGCGGGCCGCCCCTTTGGCACGCTCATCGTATCCTTCCCCGCCGACGAGCAAAGGCTCACGACCATCCGCCAGTTTCTCGCCGACCGGGGCCTTATCACGGAGATTCTCGGCTATGTCGCCTGAACAGCTCATCTCGCTGCTCCTCACGGCCACCGGCCAGACCCTCTACATGGTGGCGGTGTCTGCCGTGGTCGGTTCGCTGCTGGGCGTTCCGCTCGGCGTATTCCTTGCCACCAGCGGCAAGGGCGAGCTCTTCGCCGCGCCAATCGCAAACCGGATCCTGGGCGCGATCGTGAACGCCACGCGCTCGACACCCTTCATTATCCTGGTCGTCGCGATCATCCCCTTCACGCGGCTGGTGGCGGGCACCTCGATCGGCACGCGGGCGGCGATCGTGCCGCTCACCATCGCCACGATTCCGTTCGTGGCGCGGCTCGTGGAAGCGGCCATTCGCGAGGTTGACCCCGGCCTGATTGAAACGGCGCGCGCGATGGGCGCCACACCGTTGCAGATCGTGCGAAAGGTGCTGCTTGCCGAGGCGCGCCCCGGCATCACGCTGGCGCTCACGCTCACCGTGGTGAGCCTCATCGGCTATTCGGCGATGGTGGGCGCGGTTGGCGGCGGCGGACTCGGCGACCTCGGCATCCGCTATGGCTACCAGCGCTTCATGCCCGACGTAATGCTGGCCGTCGTGGTGGTTCTGATCGTGCTGGTCCAGGCCGTGCAGTCCACGGGCGACTGGCTGGCAAGACGCTTCGACAAGCGCACGCACCCGCGCTGATCCGACCAATCAAGTCATCTTGTTCACAGGGAGAATGGAATGTTGAAGAAGCTTTCGATTGCCGCGGGCCTGGCACTCGCGTTGCTCGGCGGCTCCGCCGCGGCCGAGTCGATCAAGGTCGGCGTCACCCCCGGACCGCACGCGCAGATCATGGAGAAGGTAAAGGAGATCGCCGCCAAGGACGAGCTGGAGATCGAGATCCTCGAGTTCTCGGACTACGTCGTTCCGAACCAGGCGCTCAATGACGGCGAGCTGGATGCCAACTCCTTCCAGCACAAGCCATACCTCGACAACCAGATCGCCGACCGCGGCTTCGACATCATCGACGTGGCCTATACGGTGAATTTCCCGATGGGCATCTACTCGAAGAAATACAAAAGCTTCGACGAGCTGCCGGATGGTGCGACCATCGGCATCCCGAACGATCCGACCAACGGCGGCCGCGCCCTGCTGATCCTGGCCGACCAGGGCGCGATCAAGGTCGATCCCGACAAAGGGCTGAGGGTTACGGTCGCCGACATCACGGAGAATCCCAAGAACTTCAACTTCATCGAGCTCGATGCCGCGCAGCTGCCGCGCTCGCTCGACGACACCGACGCCTCGGCCATCAACAGCAACTATGCGCTGGAGGCCAGCCTGAACCCGAGCCGCGACGCCATTCTGCTCGAGGGCGAAAAGGCTCCGTACATCAACCTGATCGCGGTGCGCACCGCGGACAAGGATGCCGACTGGGTCAAGAAGCTCATCAACGCCTACTACACCCCTGAGGTGAAGGAGTTCGTGCTGAACACCTTCGACGGCGCCGTCATCCCGGCCTGGTAAGAACTGCCCATCGCGGGCAAGTCCGGACCATAAGTCCGGATAGGGGCCATTCCGGCGTTCGCAGCACGCCGGAATGGCCTTTGCTTATCGGGAAGCGCAAAAGGGATCTTTCGCCTCGCGGCACGCACCAATCCGGCGCGAAACCGACTGTTGAGCCACCGCGCATTAACGCAGGTCGAGCCGCGCCCGCTCGGCAACGTCCTTCAGCATTGGCAGATACTGTTCGACCAGTTGCGCCGGGGTGACGGAAGCGGCCGGCGCGCCGATATTGAGGGCCGCGACGATCCGGTCCGTCCGGTTGCGGAGGGGAACGGCAATCGAGCAGAGCCCCATTTCCAGTTCCTGATCGACGAGGGCATATCCCTGGCTGCGAACGCGCAGTAGCTCCTCCATCAGCCTTTCCAGATCCGTAATGGTGCGCTCCGTATTGGCGCGGAGCGGCCTGCCTTTCAGAAGCTCGCGGACCTCCTCTTCCGGCAGGGACGCCAGCAGCACCCTTCCCATCGAGGAGCAATAGGCGGGCAGGCGGCTGCCCGGGCCGAGATTGATCGACATGACCCGCCGCCGGGAGGCGCGGGCGATGTAGACGATTTCAGCCTCATCCAGCACCGCCGCCGAGCAGCTCTGGCCGCCTGTCTCACAAAGCCGTTCGAGATAGGGCTGAAGGATGGCCGAGAGCGGCGTGGTGGATAGGTACGACTGCCCCAGCCGCAGGATGCGATGGGTGAGTTCGAAATATTTCCCGTCGTGCGTCGCATAACCAAGCTGGACCAGCGTGAGAAGCAGCCGGCGGGCCGAAGCCCTGTCAAGGCCCGTCCGGCGCGCCACATCGGTGATCGACAGGCGCGGCGCATCTTCGCCAAAGGCCCCGATGACGCTCAGGCCCTTTGCGAACCCGCTGACGAAATCGCCTCCCTTGTGTTCCGCATGCGCCAACGCCAAACTCCCTTATTGTGCGATATATGAACAAAAATCAAATAACGCACAATTTGGGTTGCCGCAATCGCATTCGCGATCTATCTCCAACGAACGGAGGCTAGCGTTCACGGGGTTTCTCTAATGGACAAAACAGTTGAGAGTGCGGCAGCCGCCGTCTCCTGCATTCACGATGGCGCCACGGTGATGATTGGCGGCTTCGGCGGTGCCGGTGCGCCGATCGAGCTCATTCACGCTCTTATCGACCATGGGCCCAAGAATCTCACCGTCATCAACAACAACGCCGGCAACGGCCGCGTCGGCATTGCTGCCATGATCGACGCCGGCATGGTGAAGAAGATGATCTGCTCCTTCCCGCGTTCGTCCGATCCGCGGGCGTTCACGGAGAAGTATCTCGCCGGCGAGATCGAGCTGGAACTGGTGCCGCAGGGCACGCTGGCCGAGCGCATCCGCGCCGGCGGCGCTGGCATTCCCGCGTTCTACACCCCGACCAGCGTCGGCACGGAGCTGGCTGAAGGCAAGCCCACCGCCGAATTCGAAGGCCGCACCTATGTGCAGGAACGATGGCTCAAGGCGGATTTCGCGCTCATCAAGGCGCACATCGCCGACCGTTTCGGCAACCTGACCTACAACAAGGCGGCCCGCAACTTTAACCCCCTGATGTGCATGGCTGCCAAGACCACCATCGTTCAGGCGTCGAAGATCGTCGAGCCGGGCGAGATCGATCCCGAGCACGTAGTGACCCCGGGCATCTTCGTCGACAAGATCGTCGAGATCAGCAATCCGCAACAGGAAGAAGAACTCATCCGCGCAGGGGTGTCCCACCTATGACCGCCAATACCGAACAGCAGAAGCTCACGAACGCCCAGATCGCCTGGCGCGTTGCGCAGGATATTCCGGACGGAGCCTACGTGAACCTTGGCATCGGCTTTCCGGAGATGGTCGCGAAGTATCAGCCTGCCGGCCGTGAGGTCATCTACCACACCGAAAACGGCATCCTGAACTTCGGCCCCTCCCCCGCTCCGGGCGAGGAGGACTGGGATCTCATCAACGCCGGCAAGAAGGCCGTGACGCTCAAGCCGGGCGCCTCCTTCTTCCACCATGCGGACAGCTTCGCCATGGTGCGCGGCGGCCACCTCGACATCGCCGTGCTAGGCGCCTTCCAGGTGTCGCAGCGGGGTGACCTCGCCAACTGGCGGATCGGCAGCAAGGGCGTGCCCGCCGTCGGCGGTGCAATGGACCTCGTCCACGGCGCCAAGCAGGTGTTCGTGATCACGGAGCACGTGACCAAGACCGGGGAGCCCAAACTGGTCGACACCTGCACCTTCCCGCTGACCGGCGTCGAATGCGTGACGCGCGTCTACACCAGCCACGCAGTGATCGACATCGTCGACAAGCGGTTCGTGCTTCGCGAAAAGCTGCCCAGCATCACGCTCGAGGAACTCCAGGCCATTACCGGCGCGCCGCTCCACATCGACGGCGAGGTCGCGGACCTCATCGTGCCGGAGCCTATCGACGCCTGATTCCCGGCACACGAACCGGCATCTCGACAGGTCTGATCCGCACGGTGGAAACGCCGTGCGGATCATCTTTTTTGCACCGGCAGCGGCGGCACCGGATCCGGCGCTAGGAAGCGGGGATTGAATTTTTCCTGAATAGTTTAATTACAGAAACATTATTCCTGTCGTTTTGAACGGCGCTGCGCGAAAAGCGTCCCCAGCAAGCATTCGTCGAACCTGGCTTTGGCACGTGAGGCCCGGTTCAGCACAAGGAGACAAGAAGAACATGATGAAGTTCCTGGTTACGGCGGCGGTGGCCGCGCTCATCAGCGGTGCAGCACTTGCAAAGGACATCAAGATCGGCGTCACGCCCGGCGAGCACGCGCAGATCATGGAGAAGGTCAAGGACGTCGCCGCCGCGAAGGGCCTGAACCTCGAGGTCATCGAGTTCTCCGACTATGTCGTGCCGAACCAGGCGCTGGCCGACGGCGACCTCGACGCCAATTCTTTCCAGCATCAGCCCTATCTGGACAACCAGATCGCCGATCGCGGCTATGACCTGGTGAGCGTCGGCAAGACGATCACCACGCCGATGGGCGTCTACTCCAACAGGGTGAAGAGCCCGGACGAACTCGCCGATGGCGCCACGGTCGCCATTCCGAACGACCCGACCAACGGCGGCCGCGCGCTGCTCGTGCTGCAGAAGGAAGGCGTGATCAAGGTGAACCCCGAGGCCGGCCTGAAGGCCGGTCCTGCCGACGTCACCGAGAACCCGAAGAACCTGCAGTTCGTCGAGCTGGACGCGGCGCAGCTTCCCCGCTCTCTGGATGACGTCGATGCTGCGGTGATCAACACCAATTACGCGCTCGAGGCCGGTCTTCGTCCCACCGTGGACGCGATCGCCATCGAGGGCGCCGAGTCGCCCTATGCCAACCTGATCGTCGTGCGCAGCGAGGACAAGGACGCCGACTGGGTCAAGACTCTGGTCGAGGCCTACCACGACGACAGCATCAAGGCCTTCATCAACGACGAATTCCAGGGCGCCGTGATCCCCGCCTGGTAAGGCCCGCGAACAGCCACGGACTTTTCCACAACGCAGCGCCCGCGGTATCCCCGCGGGCGCTGTCGTTTGCGGGAGGGGCGGCGGCACCGGACGCCCTGTAACCAACGTTCTGCCGTGCCCGGGCGCCGCGAAAGCAACATGCCTCTTGCCCGCAACTTCGGTCCGTCGGTCCGGCGGTGCGCTACTAAGCCACGGCCAAGTCACGGCGCGCGGATTGAAGAAGTTATCAAGTATCTCATAAATGAAGAATCCATAGAGGCGGCAAGACGGGCGCCGCGGCGTTTTCAGCCTGACGAGGCTTGCGGCCGCGATGCGTCACCAGTGGGGAGCGGAAATCACGATGGCGGAACCGGGGGTGGATGTGACGGAGCTTGACCATCCCATGCGCAGGGAGCTGCACGACGAGCTCCATGCCAGGCCATCCGTCTATTTCGAGGGCGATTCCGATGTGTGGCACATGGCCATCCTCGACACGCGCCTTCCCGACAGCATCCTGGCGCTGCCGACCTCGTCGCGGTCCCTGGACGGCAAACACGGGATCGCCGAACTCGGCGACTGCCGCCTCAAGTGGGAACTCCACACCGAGTTTCTCACCATCACCTATGTCTGTGCCGCTTCGCAGGATCGGCGCCCGCCGCAGACATTCATGGACCTGCGCCGCCAGATTTCCGGCGAGACGATCGCGGCCATCCGCGTGCTCGTCCGCGAGAAGCGTCCGGAAGACGAGCTTGAGAAGCTGGACGGCGACTATGTAGCCTCCAGGGTCGGCGGAACCGACGCCGAAGTCTATTCAAACTTCAAGCTGGACGATGCGGGCTTCGTCGAACTGCTGCTGTTCCCCGGCAGCCTCAATGCGTTCCGCACCGGGCGAATGGTCCGGCGGCTGCTTGAGATCGAGACCTACCGCATGATGGCGCTGCTGGCCCTGCCGGTGGCGCGCGACGTGCAGGAAAGACTCGCCGGTTTCGATACCCGCCTCAACCGCATCGTCGACCACATGCAGACGCATTCCAGGGTCGACAAGACGCTGCTAGGCGAAATGACGCGGCTGTCGTCGGAAGTGCTGCGGCTATCCTCGCCGGCGCGCCATCGCTTCGGCGCCGCCAAGGCCTATGCGGAGCTGGTCTCGAGCCGAATGGCGGAACTCAGGGAGCAGAGCGTTCCCCAACGTCAGCGGCTTGGAACCTTCATCGAGCGCCGGTTCCGGCCCGCCATCCGGACGGTGGAGGCGGTGGAGCGCCGCCTCGACGAACTCGGCGAGCGGGTGAGCCTGGCCGGCGACCTGTTGCGAACCTCGGTTCAGGTGCAGCTTGAAGAGCAGAACGCCATCCTGCTCGCCTCGATGGAGGAGCGCACGCGCGCGCAGGTGCACATCCAGCAGGCCGTGGAAGGCTTTTCGGTCATCGCCATCACCTATTACGCGATCAGTCTCGCCAAGACCTGCATTGAGGCCCTGACGGGACTGGGCCTCGACACGCATCTCGCCAAGGAATTGCTGTTGTTCGCCATCCCGATCGTGCTGGTGACCGTCTGGCAGGTGATCCGGCACATCCGCAAGAGCATTTCGGTAGGCTCGCATTCCGGCAAGCCGGACAGCCTGCCGCGTCCGGGAAGCGAAACCGCCGCCAAGGACTGAGGACGGGCCAAATCCCGGCAAGGCAGTGAAAAACGCCGGCGGACAAGCCCGCCGGCGCTCTGCGACGACTGACCGGCCCCCCTACCGGATCACGGTCGCCGGACTGTGGTGGTCGCGGCTGCAGGGCCGAGACCTTTCCTGCTGTCAGAATGCTGCCCGATAGAGGGCCAGGGCGTCGGGCTCGGTCACTTCCACCGGGTTGTTGCCAAGAAGACGCGTCTGCAGCATCGCATCCGCGGCAAGCTGCGGCAGCATCTCTTCGGCGACACCCGCATCGCGCAGGCGGCGCGGCGCGCCGGAGGCATCCATCAGTTCGATCAGCCGCTTCAGGAAGGCCTGGGCCTTTGCCTCGACGCTGGCATCCTGCGGGACGTCCGCCCCGACCGGGCCGGCAAGCTCGGCATAGAGCGGAGCCGCCGCCTTCATGTTGAACTCGATCACCGGCTGCAGCATCAGCGCGTTGGAAAGGCCGTGCGGAATGTGGTAGCGGCCGCCCAGCGGATAGGCGAGCGCATGAACCGCCGCCACGGGCGCGTTGGCGAAGGCCTGGCCGGCCAGCAGTGCGCCAAGCAGCATGGCTTCCCGCGCGGCGCGGTCCGAACCATTCCGGCACGCCGTGACGAGGTTGCCGGACAGAAGCCGCAGGGCCTCCCGCGCCGCCGCGTCCGACAGCGGATTCTTCTTGTGCTTGCTGGTGTAAGCCTCGATCGCATGCACCATGGCGTCGATGCCGGTCGCGGCCGTGTGCAGCGCAGGCAGGCCAACGGTCAGCTCCGCATCGAGCAGCACGCGATCGGCATAGAGCTGATCGGCGACCACGCCCATCTTGGAATGGTCCGGCCGGGTCAGAATCGTGATGTTGGTGACTTCCGAACCCGTTCCGGCCGTCGTCGGCACCTGCACCAGCGGCAGGCGCGAACCCTGGACCTTCCCGATGCCGTAAAGCTCGGAAAGCGGCTGTTCGCTGACCAGCATCACCGCGGCAAGCTTGGCGACGTCCATGGACGAGCCGCCGCCGATGCCGATGACAATGTCCGCACTTGCGGCTCGCCCCTGGGCGACACAGTCGAACAGCACCTGCTCGGGCGGATCGGCGACGACCGCATCAAACACCGTCACGTTGAAGCCCGCCTTGGCGAGCGAAGCCTTGGCGGGCTCGAGAACGCCTGCCTTGTGCAGGCCGGCATCGGTCACGACCAGCAGGTTGCGGGCGGCGAACCAGCCGCCGAGGAGTTCGCCGAGCCGTGCGGCGGCACCCCATTCGACGTGGATATGCCCCACCGTGGTGAAGGAAAACGGATTGAAAGTCATGGCTGCACTTCCTGGATTTTGCCGGCCCGGGCCGGACTGAATTCCTGAAGGGGTCTAATGGCGGGTCAGACGATACCCTCGATCTGGCGGGTCGCCAGTTCGCGGGCGATCTTTTGCTTGTGTTCGAGCGTTTCGCCCGGACGCGGGCGGTACCAGATGGCGGTCCAGTTGATGGCACCCAGCATGCCCTTTACCGCGATGGACGCGTTTTCAGCGCGGATGCTGCCATCCTGCTGGCCGCGGCGGAACACATCGACGAACAGGCGCTCGAACTCGCGGCGGATCGCCATGATCTCGTCGAGAACCCGGCGTTGCGCGAGCGTCGTGGCGCCGAGCCGGTGCATGTGCACGCCCTGCACCACGACCGCCAGATAGGCGATGTTCTGCAGCATGGTCAGAGCATGCGCCTCGAGCATGGCATGCAGCGTTTCGCGGCCGCAGCTTCCGGTATTCATCGCCGCCTGAACCGCCTCGTTCAGGCGGCGCATACCCTCGCGGTGAACGTCGAAAAACAAATCCGTCTTGGAGCGGTAGTAGTGGTAGATCCGGCCTTTGGTGGCGCCGAGTCGCCGGGCGACGTCGTCAATGCTGGTGCCCTGAAAGCCCATTTCCATGAAGCACTGGGCCGCAACGTCAAGAATGTCGACAGTGTTGTCGACGGGTTCACCGTCGCCTTTCTTGCGTCGCGCACGGGTCGGGCGCCGCGGACGGCCGGCTTCCACCAGAGCTTCAGTCTCGCTCAGTTCGCGCCCCTCTCCGACTTCGGACCGCGCGTTGGCCATCAATCCCTCCAAACTCTCTCTCCCGTCTCGCATTTCAACGGATTTGGACAACTGACGCAATTGGACCAGCGCCGAACACTTTCCATGCGAAACGCTGGACGACTGAGATTAAACATACTACTGAGTATGTTGCAATTGCCAATTGTTCGGTAAAGCTGAGAGGGAGAGGAACACGACATGAATGAACTGCCAACAGGGAACGAGCCGTTGATCTCGGAGTGGATCACGATTGACCAGCCCTTCGTGAATCGCTTCGCCGATGCGATTCTCGATCACCAGTTCATTCATGTGGACCCCGAGCGGGCGAAAGCGGAAGGGCCCTATGGTGGTACGATCGCGCACGGGTTCCTGTCGCTGTCGCTGTTGACGCATTTCACGCGAAGCGCGATGCCCCTGCCGCCGCCCGGCGTCGTCGAAGTCAACTACGGGTTTGACAAGATCCGCTTTCTGACGCCGGTTCCGGTTGGATCGCGCCTGCGCGGCAAGTTTACGCTGGTCTCGGAAGAGCCTAAGGGCGGCGGCAAGCTGCGGCGCTTTGCCGTTGAAGTCGAGATCGAGGGAGTTCAGAAGCCGGCCGTCGCTGCAGAATGGCTGGTGCTGGTTTTGGAAGGAGGAAATTGATGGCTGTCAGCTTCAAGGATCAGGTCGCAATCGTTACCGGAGCAGGCGGAGGGCTTGGACGCTCGCATGCGCTGATGCTCGCCAAGTACGGGGCGGCTGTCGTCGTCAACGACTTTGGTGGTGCGCGTGACGGCACCGGAGGTTCCAGCGCTGCGGCCGAGGCGGTTGCGGACGAGATCAGGAAGGCCGGCGGCCGCGCGATCGCCGATGGCGGCAGCGTCACGTCCGAGGCCGACATGCAGGCGATGGTGGAGCGTGCGCTGAAGGAATTCGGCCGCGTCGACATTCTCATCAACAATGCCGGCATCCTGCGCGACAAGACCTTCGCCAAGGTGACGATGGAGGATTTCCGGGCCGTCGTGGACGTGCACCTGATGGGCACGGTGATCGCCACCAAGGCGGTCTGGGGCGTGATGCGCGAGCAGAAGTACGGGCGCATTCTGGTGACATCTTCGACGTCCGGCACCTACGGAAACTTTGGCCAGTCCAACTATGGCGCGGCCAAGATGGCAGTGCTCGGCCTGATGAACACCCTGCACCTCGAAGGCGCGAAGTACGGCATCCACGTGAACGCCATCCTGCCGACGGCGGCCACGCGCATGACCGGCGACATGATGAGCGAGGAGATGCTGCAGATGCTTTCTCCCGACCTGGTTTCCCCGGCTGCCGTGTGGCTCGTGAGCCGCGAAGCGCCGTCGCGCACCGCCCTGCTTGCGGGCGCCGGAACCGTCGCGCGTCTCGCCATCGTGGAGAGCGAAGGCGTCTGCTTTGCCGGCAAGTCGCTCACGCCGGACGACATTGCCGCGAACTTCGACCGCATCGCCGACATCTCCTCGCCGATAGAGACCCCCGAGGGGCTGCGCCACGTCGACCGCATCATCGAGAATGCACGGAAAGCCCTCGGCCAGGTCTGAGTCATGAGCGAACGTCTCCATCCCCTCCCCCGCAGCGCCTATCCCTGGCATCAGGAGATGGTGTTGCAGTGGGCAGACTGCGACATCTATGGTCATCTCAACAACGTGGCCTACCTGAAGTACTTCGACACCGCGCTGAACATGGCGCTGATCGACCACGGCGCGCTCGACCTGTCGCCGGATGCGACAGACCCGATCGGGCTTGTCGTCAAGAACGGTGCCGAGTTCTTCAGCGAGGTCAACTTCCCGAACCGGCTCTGGATCGGGGCGCGGGTCGAGAAGGTGGGACGGACCAGTCTCACCTGGGGCTTCGGCCTGTTTTCGGGTGACGCGGAGCTTTGCTCGGCACGCGGTACCTACGTGCATGTCTACGTCGACCGGCAGACCCGCCGGCCGATCGAACTGACCGACAAGCTTCTTGCCTGCGCCAAGGCGCTGGCGGCGCCTGACCACAACTGATCCTGGGAGAAGCAGATGAGAGAAGCAGTTATCGTCTCCACCGCCCGCACGCCGATCGGCAAGGCCTACCGCGGTGCGTTCAACGCCACGACGGCCCCGCGCCTGATCGGACACGCGATCGAACACGCCGTTCAGCGCGCTGGCATCGATCCGGCGGAGGTAGAGGACGTCGTCGTGGGCGCAGCCCTGCAGCAGGGCACGACACACATGAACATCGCCCGTACCGGCCTTCTGCGCGCCGGCCTGCCGGTGACGGTGCCCGGTCAGAGCGTCGACCGGCAGTGCGCCTCGGGCCTGATGGCAATCGCGATCGCCGCCAAGGAGATCATTTCCGACGGCATGCAGATCACCATCGGCGGCGGCGTGGAGCAGATTTCGCTTGTCCAGAACGAGCAGATGAACGTCAACCACTGGCGAGACCCTTGGATCGACGCTCATCTGCCGCAGACCTACATGACGATGATCGAGACGGCCGAGATTGTCGCCGAACGCTACGGCGTCAGCCGCGAGGCGCAGGACGAATACGCCCTGCAGTCGCAGCAGCGCACGGCGGCAGCCCAGGCCGCGGGACGCTTCGACGACGAGATCGTGCCGCTGACGACGGTCATGAAGGTCACGGACAAGGCGACCGGCGAAGTCTCGGAGAAGGAAATCACCCTCGCCAAGGACGAAGGCAATCGTCCGGAGACGACGCTCGAGGGCTTGGCGAGCCTCAAGCCGGTTTTCCGCAACGGCCAGCGCGTCGCCGAGGGCCGGTTCATCACCGCGGGCAATGCCTCGCAGCTGTCCGACGGCGCGTCGGCCTCCGTGCTGATGGAACGCCGGGAGGCGGAGAAGCGTGGCCTCACTCCGCTCGGCCTCTATCGCGGCATTGCGGTCGCCGGCGTCGGCCCGGACGAGATGGGCATCGGCCCGGTTCCGGCCGTGCGCAAGTTGCTGGCCCAGCATAACCTGAAGATCGACGACATCGACCTGTGGGAGCTGAACGAGGCCTTCGCCGCCCAGGTCATTCCCTGCCGCGACCAGCTCGGCATCCCGAACGACCGGCTCAACGTCAACGGCGGCGCCATTTCCATCGGGCATCCCTACGGCATGTCGGGCGCGCGCATGGTCGGCCACGCACTCATCGAGGGCAAGCGCCGCGGCGCCCGCTACGTGGTTGTGACCATGTGCGTGGGCGGCGGCATGGGCGCAGCAGGGCTGTTCGAGGTTCTCTGACACAACGCGCGAAGGAAGCCCTTTACGGAAAGGAAGAGGGCCGGCGGATCGCTCCGCCGGCCCTTTCAGTTTCAAGTCCTGATCCTTGCTTCCGGACCTATTTCCGAAGGCCCAGGCGCCGCTCTACGTGCGGGAGCGGCAGGATGGTCGCGCCCCTCTTGGCAGCCGTCATGATGCGTTCGGCAATGCGGTCGGGGAACCGCGCGGCCTTCGGCTGCCCCGATGCCCGCGACACATGCAGCAGCACCTGCTCGTTCCACGCAAGAAGGTTTCCGTCTTCGTCGTGCATCTCCAGATAGAGGTGCATGCGTTTGGCATCCGCTTCGAGCACATGCAGCGTCAGCACCAGCCTTGCGCCCTCATGGCATTCGCGCTGGTAGCCGATGCGCAGGTCGAGCGTGTAAAGCGTTGCGGAGGTGGCATCGCGGTAGGCTCCGTCGAGGCCAATCTCCTCCATGAAGTCGGTGACCGTCTGCGAAAAGACAATCGCATAGGCGAAGTCGCCCATGTGGCCGTTGTAGTCCACCCATTCCGGGCGGACCACATCGTCGCGGGAGAAGACCGCTATCGTTCGCCGGTCGGTCATCCCTTGCGCCGCTCCAGCAGGTGCAGGATCTCGCCCACGATGCCGCGGCGGAAGAGAAGCACGCAGATCATGAACGTGCCGCCCAGCACCATCGTTACCGGAAGGCCGGACGTCGCAAGGAAGTTCTGCATACCGACGAGGACGCCCGCGCCGACGATCGGACCCGCCATGGTGCCGATGCCGCCGATCAGCGTCATCAGGATGACCTCGCCCGACATCTGCCAAGCCACGTCAGCAAGCGTTGCGAACTGGAACAGGAGCGCCTTGAGCGCGCCGGCAAGGCCGGAGAGTCCCGCCGACATGACGAAGGCCGCGAGCTTGAAGCGCTGAACCGAATAGCCGAGCGAAATGGTGCGCGGCTCGTTCTCGCGGATCGCCCGCAGGATCTGCCCGAACGGCGAGTAGACGATGCGCCAGATCAGGATGAGCGACAGCACCACGAGGGCGGCGATGAAGTAGTAAAGGTTCATCGTCTCGTTGAGATCGATGATCCCGAACAGATTGCCCCGCGAGAAGCCCTGGATGCCGTCCTCGCCGTTGGTGAACGGGGCCTGCAGGCAGAAGAAGTAGAACATCTGCGCCATCGCGAGGGTGATCATCGCGAAGTAGATGCCCTGCCTGCGAATGGCGAGAACGCCGATGATCACGCCGAGCACAATGGCTGTGACGACGCCGGCGAGGATCGCGAGTTCGGGTGTGATCTGCCAGACCTTCAGGGCGTGGGCGGTCACGTAGGCAGCGCCGCCGAAGAAGGCCGCGTGGCCGAAGGAAAGGAGGCCCGTGTAGCCGAGCAGCAGGTTGAACGCCGCCGCGAAGAGCACGAAGCACAGCAGCTTCATCAGAAAGACCGGATACACGAAGGTCGGCAGGATCACGAGGGCCAGAACCAGGCCCGCGAAGGCGATCACGGGAACCGGGCTCTTGCGGGTGGGCATGATGATGGTGTCGGCGTGTGTCGCGGACATCTCAGCTGTCCTTTCCGAAAAGACCGGCCGGGCGCAGAAGTAGCACGATGGCCATGATGACGAAAACGACGATGTTGGCGGCCTCAGGATAGAAGACCTTGCACAGGCCCTCGACGATGCCGAGCATGTAGCCCGTGACGATGGCGCCGAGGATCGAGCCCATGCCGCCGATCACCACCACCGCGAAAACGACGATGATGATGTTAGACCCCATCAGCGGGCTGACCTGGAAAAGGGGAGCCGCAAGCACGCCGGCGATGCCGGCCAGCGCGCAGCCGAAACCGTAGGTCAGCGTCAGCAGCAATGGTACGTTGACACCGAACGCCTGCACGAGCGTCGAGTTTTCCGTCGCCGCACGCAGATATGCGCCCACCTTGGTCTTCTCGATGATCGCCCAGGTGCCGAAGCACAGGACTAGCGAGGCGACAACGACCCAGCCGCGGTAGTTCGGCAACACCATGAAGCCGAGATTGGTGGCGCCGCGCAGCGCTTCCGGCGCCGCATAGGGCAGGCCCGACGTGCCGTAGAAATGGCGGAAGCCACCCTCCAGCAGCAACGCGAGGCCGAAGGTGAACAGAAGTCCGTAAAGATGGTCGAGGCCATAGAGCGCGCGCAGCATCGTGCGCTCGATCACCATGCCAAGGACCCCGACTGCCAGCGGCGCGAGGAACAGCGCGCCCCAGTAGCCGACACCGGCGTAGCTGAGAAGCATCCAGGCCACGAACGCGCCCACCATGTAGAACGCGCCATGGGCGAAGTTGACGATGCGCAGCAGGCCGAAGATCACGGCGAGGCCGAGCGACAGCAGCGCATAGAACGAACCGTTGATGAGGCCGATCAGGAGCTGGCCCATCAGGACGGGCAGCGCCACTCCGAATATTGTGGTCATGGTCTCACACTCCCAGGGCCGTATTGAGGGCTTCGGTGCGGGACGGCAGCTCCGAAACCGGGAAACTGTCGATCACCTGGCCATGGTCCATCACGTAGAAATGGTCGGCGATGCGCGAGGCAAAGCGGAAGTTCTGCTCGACCAGCAGCACGCTGACGCCATGCGTCTTGAGCACCTTGAGGACCTCGCCGATGCGCTGCACGATGACCGGGGCAAGGCCTTCGGTCGGCTCGTCCAGCAGGATGAGGCGCACGCCGGTGCGCAGGATGCGAGCGATCGCCAGCATCTGCTGTTCGCCACCCGAAAGCTTCGTGCCCGGGCTCGAACGGCGCTCGAGCAGGTTCGGGAAGAGCTCGTAGATCTGCTCGAGGCTCATACCGTCGCCCGCCACGACCGGCGGCAGGGTGAGATTTTCCTCGACGGTGAGGCTGGCGAAGATGCCGCGCTCCTCGGGAACGAAGCCGATGCCGGCCCGGGCGATGCGGTGCAGCGGCAGGCGCATGATCGACTTCTGCTCGAATTCCACCTCGCCCTTGCGCTTGCGTATGATGCCCATGATGGCGCGCAGGGTGGTGGTCTTGCCGACACCGTTGCGGCCAAGCAGCGTGACCGTCTCACCGGGGTAGATATCGAGATCGACGCCATGCAGCGCATGGCTCTCGCCATACCAGGCCTCGAGGTTGCGCACCTTGAGCTGAGGCGCCGCGCCGCCACCCCGCGCAGTCTTTGCAGATGCAGTCAGCGTATCAGTGGCCGTCATCTTCCGAACCCATGTAAGCTTCGCGCACGCGCGGATCGGCGCTGACGGTCGCGTAGTCGCCGCGCGCCAGGATCTCGCCCCGCTGCAGCACGGTGATTTCGTCGCTGATGTCGCCCACGACCTTGAGGTTGTGTTCGACCATCAGCAGCGCGCAGTCCCGCGAGACGGACTTGATGAGACTTGCCATGTGCTCGACATCCTCCTGGCCCATGCCGGCCAGCGGTTCGTCGAGCAGCAGGACGCGTGGCTCGAGGGCCAGCGTCGTCGCGATTTCGAGCGCGCGCTTGCGCCCGTAGGAAAGGTTGTTGGCACGAAGGTGCGCCATGTCGGCCAGGCCGACACGGTCCAGCAGTTCCATCGCCTGCCGGTTGAGCCGGTCGAGCGAGGTCAACGACCGCCAGAACTGATGGTAAAGGCTGTTGGGCCGCTGCAGGGCAACGCGAACGTTGTCCAGCAGCGTCATGTCGCCAAAGGTGGCGGAGATCTGGAACGACCTGACCATGCCCATCCGCGCCACGCAGGCCGGATCCATCGCCGTGATGTCGGTTCCGTCGAGCACGATGCGGCCCGCAGTGGGCTTGAGGAACTTGGTCAACAGGTTGAACACGGTGCTCTTGCCGGCACCATTGGGGCCGATCAGCGCATGGATCCGGCCGTGGTGCACATCGATGTCAACATTGTTGACGGCAAGGAAGGATCCAAAACGCTTGGCCAGCCCCCGTGCCGAGAGAACGGCACGGGTTGCACCAGCATCGGCAGGAGCCGCGGTGGGATGCGTGATCATGGTCGCGGCGATCACTTCTTCACGAGCGGGCAGGTGCTGGTTTCCAGCGGCGCAAACGCTTCATTGCCCGGGATCGTGGCCAGAACCTCGTAAAGGTCGCCGTCGTATTTGGACTCGGCCGGCTTCTTCACGCGGACGAGGTACATGTCGTGGATGACGCGACCGTCCTCACGCAGGTAGGCGTTGCGGTTGAAGAAGTCGTTGATGTCCATGCCGCGCATGGTCTCCATCACCTTCGAGCCGCTCTTCGCCTGGCCGGAAGCTTCCGCAGCCTTCAGGAAGTTCATGACGGCCGAATAGACACCCGCGTGAACCATGGTCGGCTTCTTGCCGCCCATGCGCTCGCTGTAGCGGGCGGACCATTCGCGGGTCGCATCGTCCATGTCCCAGTAGAAGGCGGTCGTCAGCGTCAGGTCCTGCGCGATGTCGAGGCCCACACCCAGAACGTCGGTGAGGAACAGCAGCATGCCCGCGACCTTCTGGCCGCCCTCGGTGACGCCGAACTCGTGCATCTGCTTGAGCGCCGTCATCGTATCGCCCGAGGAGTTGGCGAGCGCGATCACGTCAGCGCCGGAAGCCTGAGCCTGCAGGATGTAGGACGAGAAGTCGGTGGTCTCGCGGGGATGGCGCACGGAGCCAATGACCTCGCCGCCGGCAGCCTGGACAGCCTGGGTGGTGTCAGCCTCGAGCGCATGGCCGAACGTGTAGTCGACGGTGATGAAGAACCACTTTTTCGCGCCCTCGAGCGTCATCGCGCGGCCGGTGCCGTTGGCGAGCGCGTAGGTGTCCCAGGTCCACTGGGCGGAGGACGGCGAGCAGGCCTCGCCCGTCAGGGCCGAGGAACCGGCGGTCGAGATGAGGAAAGCCGTGTCCTTCTGGCGGGTGATCTCCTGCACGGCCATGGCGACCGAGGAGGTCGGAACGTCAACCACGGCGACGACGTTCTGCTCGTCGATCCAGGTGCGGGCCAGCGTCGAGCCGACGTCCGGCTTGTTCTGGTGGTCACCGACGATGACCTCGATGTCCTCGCCCAGAAGCTTGCCGCCGAAGTCCTCGACGGCCATCTGCGCCGCCACGACCGAGCCCTGGCCGGACAGGTCGAAGTTCATGCCCGACATGTCCGTCAGCACGCCAATGCGGTACGGTTCCGCGAAGGCGGACGCTGCCGACAGCGTGAATACCGTCGACAGAATGATGGTCTTCAGATTCTTCATTCCTGTACTCCTCCTGATGCTGCTCCTGAAGGCACAGCTGTGCCTGATGTCCGGATGCCGCGCTCCCGCCCCACCCGGTGTTGATTAGCGGCTGGCTTCTTCGAGAATCCGCCGCGACAGATAAAACTGATCGGCCTCGCTCCAACCCGCCCAGTTCTGGCGGGCATGCCCGTCGATGGCGGACTTGGTCATCCGCAGGGCGAGCGCTGGAATTTCTGCAAGCTCCCCGGCCCACGCGCAGGCAGCGGCGACGGCGGTGCCGTCATCGACGATGCGGTCGCAAAGCCCCAGCGACAAAGCCTCCTCGGCACCGATCTTCTCGTCACAGAAGAGAATACGCTTGGCCCGCGCCGACCCGACACGCTCAACCAGGAGCGGCAAGCCGCCCCAGCCGAGCGTCATGCCCAGGCGCACTTCGGGGAAGCGAAAATAGGAAGAAGCGGCCATGACGCGGAAATCCGCCGTCAGCGCGAGAATCGCGCCGCCGCCGATCGCCGGCCCCTCGATGGCCGCGATCACCGGCTGCGGCACCTGCCGCCAGGCAGCGGTCATGCGTGCGCCGGCGTTCATGGCCTGCGCGCGCTCGACATCGCCGGCGCCCGTCTTCCACAACTGCTCATCCTTGAGATCGACGCCCGCGGCGAAGATGGTTGCCGCGCCAGTGAGCACGACAGACGCCACGTCCGCGCGCCGGCCAACCTGAATCGCTGCCGCTTCCAATTCACGGATGAGTTCGGCATTCAGAGCGTTGGCCTTGCCGCCACGATCGAAGCGGACGGTTGCAACCTTGCCGTCAATGGACGTCGCGACTGCCGTCATTGCCCTCCCCTGACCAAATCCCCACAAACAGCTTTGACATACTACCGAGTATGTTGCATATCTGGCTTCAGGATTGCAAGGGATATTTCGTCGGGCCCATAGCGAATGGGGAGGAGCCCAGAGCTTTGGTGATGCCTGAGGCCTTCGGAAGGAGAGGAGAGGACATGACGACCGGGACAGTCTGCGCATCGGATCCGGCACTTGACCGTAACCGCGCGGTGCTCCGTTACATCCTGGAGTCCTATGCGGCCGAACGGCCCGAGGCGCCGTTCGTTCACTTCTGGCCGGGCGATGAATGGAGCTACGGCGAGACGCTGCGGCGCGTGCGCATCCGCGCCACGACGTTGGCCCGCGCCGGCGTGAAGCGTGGCGATCACGTCCTTTGCATGATGGGGAACGGCCCGGATCTCCTCTGCACCTGGTTTGCCATCAACTATCTCGGCGCCGTCTATGTGCCGATCAACACAGCCGCGCGCGGACGCATTCTCGAGCACATTCTGGAGGATGCCGACGCACCGCTTCTCGTCGCCGCCGCACCGCTGGTTGACCGCCTGAAGGAAGTGTCTCCCGGCAAGGTCAAGACTGTGCTCGTCGTGGAAGGCGAGGCAGAGCCGGTTTCCGGCCTTGACGTGCGCGAGCTGGAGGATCCCGAGACCGAAGACGCTTCGCTGCTTGAGCTCTCGAGCCCGATCGAGCCGTGGGACCTCTACGCCATCATGTACACCTCCGGCACGACCGGAAACGCCAAGGGCGTGATGAGCACCTACACTCAGCTCCACACGATGGGCCCGGATGCGTTCGACTGCGTCGAGGACGACGACCGCTGCATGATCTGCGGGCCGATCTTCCACTGCGGCTCGACGCTTTATGTATATGCGATGCTCGCGCGCGGCCTCTCGATCGGCATGATGCGCGAGTTCAAGACCGGCAGCTTCTGGCAGGCGGTGCGCGACACCGGTTCCACCTACTGTCTGCTCCTCGGCGTCATGGCGAGCTTCCTGCTCAAGCAGCCGCCGTCCCCGGACGACAAGAATCACCCGCTGCGCCGCGTCTTCATCACGCCGTTCGGCGAGGACGGCCCCCTGTTTGCCGAGCGTTTCGGCGTCGAGGCCTGGACCATCTACAACATGACGGAAATTTCGTCACCGATGGTCGCGGGTCCCGGCATCACGGCCAAGGGCATCACCGGCAAGCCGCGCCCATGGTACGAACTGCGCATCGTCGATGAAAACGACATCGAGGTTCCCGACGGTCAGGTGGGCGAGCTGATCGTGCGCACGCACCGGCCCTGGGCGCTGATGCGCGGTTACTACAACAATCCCAAGGCAACGGTGGAAGCCATGCGCAACGGCTGGTTCCACACGGGTGACGGCTTCCGCCGCGACAAGGATGGCACCTACTACTTCGTCGATCGCATCAAGGACGTGATCCGCCGGCGCGGCGAGAACATCTCGTCATTCGCCCTCGAGAGCGAGGTCCTGCACATTCCGGAAATCCGCGAATGCGCGGCCGTCGCGGTGCCATCGGAATTCAGCGAAGACGAAGTGCTGATCGTGGTCGCTCCGGTGGATGGCGCCACCATCGACCCCGTTGCGGTGACGGCCGACCTGGAAAAGAGGTTGCCGCACTTCATGGTGCCGCGCTACATCCGCGTCCTCAACGAACTGCCGAAGACGGCCTCCGGCAAGGTGCAGAAGCACATCCTGCGTTCGGAAGGCGTCACCCCGGATACGTTCGACCGGATGGCGACCGCTCCGGCCCGCAACAGCGCCTGATCCCGGAAAAAGGGACATCCGGTCCGGGCGCGGACCGGACCCAGCGCGCCACCTGACCCCGCCCACGGGCGGAGATCACCCGATTCGACAAGGCGGGTGCAGGCTGGCGCGCTCTACCTAAGGCAATGTCCAGCGCACGACCGGCCTGGCCCGCAACCGGGCCTTCTGCGAATGGGAGACTGCGGCTAGCGCAGTCTTTTCCGCGGCCGTGCATCAGTCAGACCGCATCGTGCTCGGGTGCGGCAGGCATGCGGACATGGATCATCGTTACCGTGATCCACTCGAAAAGCTCCGGAAAGTTGGTACACCGTTTCTTCGGCCGAGGCCTAAAATCATCCATCCATTCGAGCCGTACAAAGTTTGCGTGAAAGCGCAGGCGGATTCGGCCCCCAGCCAATCGAAACGTCACGCCTTGCTGCCGCTTGGCAGGCAGCAGACTTGATCCAACACCCATTGAAACACCGCGCAGCCTGCGGAATGGCAGCCTATTTCGCGGATTTCGCGCCGCTTTTTCTGCTTTACAACAGTTTAGTGTCCTATCACTTGAGTCACATCCGTTCTCTGAGATTTCGCCTTTCATTATCGATAAGTTCCCCTTATCGACAGTGACGGCTGTGATGGTGCAAGATATCCTCGCCGCCCCTCTTCTTCCGCTCCCGCTTTTCTTGCCGTGCCCAAAGGAAAGGGACAGGTCGCGTCCTTCGGCACTTCCATCCTGCAATGATACGCCGCCGACGACAGCGAATGTCAGCACAACCTGTACGGTCGCGGAGAACGATATTGAGCCTTCACCCCTCATCAGCCGTTCGCCATCAGCATCTGACAGGATCAGATCCGAACGAGCTTGGTTTCCAAGCCTCAATCGTGAAAACTCCACGATCGGTCCCGGCTTGCGTCGGCGCGAAATCACTCCATGGCACGACATCGCGCGCCTCGATCCCACGGCATTCGATCAACGCCTTGAATCGATCCCCTTCGATTGATTCAACAAATGCGTTTGATCGCACTGCGCCGTCATGGAACTCTCCCGTCCATGGTTAACGCACACGAGCCCACCCCATCCTCTTCGGACCAGATCCTGACCCTGACACGCGTCGAGCCCGAGAAAAACATCGCCCGGTTCTACACGCTCAGCATCGAGCCAACTTTGTTTGGCGATCATGCCCTCGTGCGACGCTGGGGGCGTATCGGATGCCGCGGCCGCTTACGGATCGACCTGCATGCGAGCCGCTTGGATGCCGAGAAAGCCTTCCGTCAACTGGCCTCGATCAAGCGCAAGCGCCGCTACCGCTAGAGCCGTTTCAACTTTTCACGGCCAATCCGAACCCCCATTGTCCTTTCGCGCTTCCGAGCGGGAAACCCATTTCGGCCTTTCCTGGATCGCTCGCAAAGCTCCCTCACCCCGGTCCGCCGGCAGCGTCTTTTCCGCGGCAGCTTTCGAGCGCGGCAAGCATAGGCAAGACCGAGAACCGTCCCTGCTCGGCCCGCTGCGTGAGCGCCCGCAGATAGCCGCCCGGTGACCGGATGAGTTCGGCGCGCTCCAGAATGGCCGCTATGACCGCCGACGCGGTGAAATCGCCCATGGCTTCGCGCGCCTTGCGCCAGGCATCGGGCGAAATTCCAAGCATGCTGCGCACCAGATCAGCCGTCCTGAACACGTCCGGCCAACCGGAAATACCGTCGCGCGCGTAGGTGCTCAGCGTAGGACAGACCGACATGAGATAACCGAGCGGAACCGGCTCCGCACGCCTAATGCGATCCAGGGGCGGCAATCCCGCGGTTTGCCGAGATCCCCTGTGGTCAGTACCCTCCTTTTCGCTCAAATCGTCAGACGCTTGCACCCCTCTCTCATCCAGTTGCGGCTCGGCCTGGCGCTCCAGCTCCTTTTCGGAGCTATATTCAGAATGAGAGTCTGTGTTTGAATTCTGAAACTGGCGCTCAAAATCGGCGTCATTGCCGCTCATTTCCTGTTCTGAAAGAGCATCCAGATAGGCATTCTCCACCTCGGCACGCAGACGGACGAGGTCGTCACAACGCTGTTGAAGCTGCTCGAGCGACGCTTGGCGCGAGACGCGGCGGGCAAGCGGCATCAGCCGCAGGGAGAACGCTTCCCAGTCACCTGGGCGCTTCTCGTGGAGAGCCGCTTCGATGATCTTGCCCGTGTCCCGCAGATGGATGGAAATTTCCACGCGAAGCGCCTGACAGCGCCGGGCATGTTCGCGCGCTTCCTCGGCCGCTGCATGAATGCGGCTTGCGGCAAGAGCCAAAGGCGACAGATCAAAGCCGAAGGCCGTCTCCACCTCCCCGCGGGCGTCACGGCGCACGTAGCGCTTGCCGTTGGGGCTATCGCGCCGCAGGATCAGACCGGCCTCCACCAGGGCAGCCAGGTGCCGCCTCAGCGTGGCGTCCGCCATGCCGCGCGAACGCAGCGACAGCTCCGCATTCGATGGAAAGACGATTATGGGCTGCGATCCGTCCAGTTCCCGCTCGGGATGGAAGCTCAGCAGGGCTTCGAGCACGCACAACGTGCGGTCGGACAGGCCGAACGCGGTACGCGCTTCGGTCAGGGCGCGCAGAAGCTGCCACTTCTCCGCGGTGCCGGTGTCGTTGCCGCCCTTGCCTTCCTTCCGGAGCTGTTCACGCGCCCGGTCGATTTCTTCACGTCGCAGAAAACTGGACGCACTTATCCTGCCGCCGCCGAAAGGCGTCGTTGCAAAACGTTCCGTCATGGTTTCTCACCTCACTTGGAGGCATAGAAATTCTTGCCCGGAACGCATCCACGTCTTGACTTCAAGACTCGGAAGTGATTCTCTCAGATCGCTACATCGAAAGGGGCTTCCGGGATGATCGTTCTGGGGGCCTTTTTCTTTGCCTTTTCCTCGTTTCCGTTCCTGTTCCTCGTTTCACTCTGCCAGTTCAGTCACGGTTTGATTCGTTACTGCTCTGCCTTTCCCTCCTCTTCGCGTGCAAACTCCGCATGAATTTCCGGCAGACGGCGCGCCAGATAATCGGCGAAGCCCCTGCCCGCACTCTCCGGAATGGTGAACCTCACGGCCTTTCCGGATCTTGTCAGCTCGGCGATGGTTGCCTTGCCATCAACCGAGGAAATGGTCTGCCCATCCTGCCCTGCCCTCGACCTGCTCCGCGCGGCGGCTTCCAGCGTATTGAACAGCCTCTGGAAGCGGGTATCGCTGTCAGCCGAGAGGAAATCCGGAGAGCGGATGGTTTTTCCGGCCAGCCCCAGGCTGTCCTTCTGCAGGAGTTCCCCGAGCGCCATCCAGCGCGGCCGGCCGGCCTTCGGCGCGGGTCCCACGGCACGCACCACCTCGAGCGGCACCATCTCCGCAACCTGCAGCAGGCGGGTCATCTCGGATTTGTGGACGGAAAGTGCGGCCTGCGCCGTGGCGCGGTCGAAGCCGTGGTCAATCAGCGCCTTGGCGAAAACGGCGCGCTCGATGAAGCTCAGCGCCCGACGCTCGGCATTTTCCTTGCCCTGGGCAACGACGAGATCGGCATCGCTCAACTGGCGGACGATTGCGCGCACCGGAATGCCGAGCTCCCGCGCGGCCAGAACGCGGCGATGGCCATAGGCGATCTGATAGATCCCCCTGGCTGCCTTGTCCGGATCCGGATGCGGACGAACCAGCACCGGCACCTGCTGTCCGTGCTCCTTCATGCTGTGGACGAGGGCAGCGAAGTCCTCGTCGTCCCGGGCGCCGTCAGTCAATCGGTCATGATAGGGCGACCGCTCCAGATGAGCCGTGTCGATCTCGACCACCTTCTCGCCGGATGCAAGCGTCTCGCGAAGCTTCTTTGCCTCCTGCACCTGCTCCGACAGGGAGCCGAGCGACAGCCCCATGGCCTTCACCGCCCCGGAGGTGGTACGGCGCGGCGGAATCTGCGGAGCCGCTGAAGACGCGGGCGTCGTGGGCGTGACCGGCGCATCTGCCGGTGTCCCCTCCCCCTTCGGCGCGGGCTCGGCGCCTGCAAAGATCGAGCGAAGTCTGTCTCTGCGCGTGTTCATCACTCTGTCCCCCCGCGCGCATCATGTCCCGAACCCGAGACCCGGGGATAAATAATTCTGCACGACACCACAGCCGAACCATTGGCGTGGCTGACCGGCGGGGTGCCAGTCCTTCGGTTGACAGCTGTCAACGCAGTTGCGTTCATGGCGTCCTCCCCCATGATTGCAGCAACAGCGCCTCGATTTCGCCGTTCACCGCGTTCAGAGACTCAAAGGCGCGATCGTAGGTCGCGCGGTTGAAGTTCTCCCGCCCAACCTCATAGAGGGTCTGCTTGGAAAGACCCGCATCGGAAATCGCCGTCGACTTCAGCATCGGAGAAATCAGCACTCGATCGCCGAACTGCGTGCGAAGGAACCCGGCAATCTGCGCCTGCGGACCATCGTTGGGCTCATAGCGCGTGATGAGATAGCGCAAGAAATCGAAATTGAGCGTCCCGCCGGCCTCACGCACGACCGCCAGGAGATCGGAGGTCATGAACAGGAACTGGCTCATGGACGCCACGTCCAGCATCTGCGGATGGACGGTGACGATGACCGCTGTTGCCGCGCATAGAGCGCTCAGCGTCAGGTAGCCGAGCTGCGGCGGGCAGTCGATGACCACCACGTCATAGTTCTCTTCCACCGAAGCAATCGCCTGCTGCACCCGGGTGAAGAACAGATCGTCGGTGGAACCGTCCGGACGGCGGGCGAGATGCTGCGGCGTCGTGTGTTCGAACTCCTGCAGTTCCAGATTGCCCGGAACCAGGTCCAGGCCGTCGAAATAGGTCTTGCGGATGATCTGCGCCAACGGCACCCGCTCCTCGTCATAGCGGATGGCGCCATAAAGCGTATCGTTACCGGTCAGATCGAGCTCCGGCTGATAGCCGAACAGCGCGGACATCGAGGCCTGCGGATCGAGGTCAATCGCGAGCGTGCGGTAGCCCTGAAGCGCAAGATACTGCGCGAGGTGGGTGGAGGTGGTGGTCTTGCCCGAACCACCCTTGAAGTT
Organism: Chelativorans composti; assembly: GCF_039541695.1. Taxonomy (NCBI): domain Bacteria; kingdom Pseudomonadati; phylum Pseudomonadota; class Alphaproteobacteria; order Hyphomicrobiales; family Phyllobacteriaceae; genus Chelativorans; species Chelativorans composti. The sequence continues at coordinate 86,390 of NZ_BAABGS010000071.1, forward strand.
GGTGATGGCGACCACCTGCAGATGCTCGCCGGGCTGACGCCACTTGAGATACTGCCGGGCCTTCGCCCCACCCTGCGAAGCCAGGTAGCGCCGAAGCGCATTGATGTCGGCGAGGGTATAAAGCCTACGCCCGCCCGCGCCAATCTCTGGCATCGGGCCGTCGCCGGAGATCGACAGCTGGCGCAGATAGCCGTCGCTGACGCCGATCAACCGCGCCGCTTCGCCACTCGTGAAAGGGCGCAGCGTCTTCTGCGCGGTCGGCGGGAAAAGCCGATCCCGCAACGCCGCAAGCTGCGCAGACAAAAGTTCCGCGTCAGCGGCAATCTGCCGATCCGCAGGTTCTCTTGTTGTGCTGTCGATCGCCAATGCCATGTTTCCCTTGCACGCGTAGAGCCGCCTTCGGACACCCGACGCGACTCAGTGCCATTGATTCAAGTTTACGCGAACTTCCCTGAACTTACAGCCCCGACCGCGAGTTACGGCAATCGGTGCTGCTTACTCACAAAAACCGTAGATAGACTGTGAGTAACGCTGATTCCTGTCAAGGAATTTAGGGTTAACGCAAATTTACCTTTATGCAACTCAACGCCTTGAGTTCCCGCGCAATTCTGCGCCGCTGCAAACCCGTCGCGCCACTGGCCCACAAAAACGAGGCTCTCATTTCGGCCATGTCGTGCAAGTCCAGGCCCGTTGACAGCTGTCAACGCCAACCCGGCCTGTGCGATGAGAATGACGACCAACCCAGGTTTTTGCGATCCCTGATCAACGAAGCACCGGCCGCTCAAGCCCGCGCAACACGCCACGCTAGCCAACCAACGGAGCCGTTTTTCCGCTGCGCCTTATCCACCCCATTGGGGTGATTGTGGGCAGCCTCAGAGTACGGCAGGGCAGGGCAGGGCAGGGGAAGAAGCTGCGGGAGCAAAATCCGTCAACTCGCATTCGACATGCGCCGGACTGCGCAGCAACAACACAGCACAAACGAAAGGGCGCCTTCGGCGCCCTTCCAGTAAACTTGCGATTGTCTGGCCTCAGCCGCCGAAGCCTTCGTCCGCCAGAACCTTGCGCGCGGCCGGACGCGCTTTCAGGCCCTCGAAATAGGTCTTGATATTTGCGGGCACCTCGATCTTGAACAGGTCAATCACCCAGAACAGGAGGTAGAAGAGGGCGCTGTCAGCGATGGTGAAGTGATCACCAATGGCGTAGGACCGGTCGCCGATCTGCTTGGAGACATGCTCCAGGCCCTTGGCGATGATCTCGCGCCCCGCGGCGCGAACGGCTTCCTGCTCCGACTCGATGGACGAAAACTTGTCCGGCCGGAACAGCCGCGAAAAGCCCTGCATGTGGAGCGTGGCGACCACATAATCGACCAGCTCAAGCGTGCGCACCTCGCCCTCGAGGTCCGCCGGCAGCAGCTTCTTGTCGGGATTGGACTTGGCCAGCCACATGGCGATGGCCGGATATTCCGTCAGCAGGGTGTCATCATCCCGCAGCAGGGCAGGGACCTTGGACTTCGGGTTCAGCTTGACATAGTCCGGCGCATATTGCGCGCCCGACTTCAGATCAACGAGAGACAGCGAATAGGGCTTGCCAATCTCCTCGAGCAGCAGGTGAATGCCGAGAGAGCAGGCACCAGGAGAATAGAACAACTTCATCAAAAAACTCCGGAACGTTAAACATCCATTGCACGACGCCGGCCTTTCGGCGAATCGACGTCGCCGGCTAATTATTATCGCGCAAATCTGTTTCGGTTTGCCGTTCACGAAAGCGCGAGCGGGAGTATTTGTGCCATTGCCGCACGGCCCAAAGGCGGCGGTGCCGACAAACCATCTGGCTGTGCCCGGCTAACGGCGACTGTTGCGCAGGCAGGCTCTCCCCCGTTGTTCAACGCTATCCATCATTGTTTTCGCCCGCACTGCAATTGAACATCCTCAGTCAGTAGATTGGAGGCAGATACCGACGCGATCCTGTTCCACGCCGAGCCAAAGCTGCGATGTGCCTATCACCGATACGTTCCATTTTCTACGACCCTAGCCAAGTTCTCTCGGATCAGACTTCCCCCAACAGCGCTGAAGCCTCCTCGCCAGGCGAAGCGAGTGACAGTTCTGAGGTTATCCCACCGCCACCGCCTCCGCCTACACCCGCATCCACTTCCACCTTCGACGTGTCGGAGTCGGATTTGCTGACGTGGAACTCGCGCGAAACGGATGTCCTCACCTCGTTCACCAACGATGCGTCCACCTCAACCGCCGTTTGCGGCGGAACGTTTCCCTATGAGGCAACACAATACTACCTGCTGGAGGAATACCGGTTGCTTCGCCGGCTGGGCATGAACGAGATGGCAGAGCGCCTCGGCGTTCAACCGGAACAGGCAGATTGCCCGGAACCGACCCTGGAGTACGCCACCCAGGAAGAACTCGACGCGATCGCGGCATTGCCCCACCAAGAAGTTGATACCCCTTTAAAAGCGATACGGCGTCACCTCATCGAGGAGCTCCCCGGCGACCGCCGGCTTGCCCTCAACAAGCTGACCCGCCGATATGGCCTGAGCCGCGACGATGCAAATCGGGCGCGCGAGGCAATAATTGCCTTCTTGCGGGAAAGTCGCGTGACCTGGAACTTCTCCCTCGACCGGCTGGACGTCTATCAATTCGTCCAGTCACGCGGACGAATTCTTACCGCCCATGACAGATATGATGCGGAGATCGATGATGCCGGCAGCCCCGAGGAAGAGTTGGATTGTCAGATTTACCTCCGCACGCGCGTGATCGTCGAAACCGATCATTTCCACTCTCCCGACCTGTTTCCGGATCTGGCGGGGATCCACCCCGCTCGATGGACAAACCCCACGTACTTTGCCCTGGACTGGATGCAGCACCCCAATGGAGGAGCACGCCAGGATTTTGGCAGCAGTTATGTGGTGCTGAAAAATGATCTGAAACCCTTCTGCACCGTTACGCCATTCGATACATTTATCGTGCAGCACACGCGAATGGAGGCATTGCGAGAAACGGAGGCGCATCCCTTCTTCCGGTCAATCGCTGAAGCGACGGGCCTTTTCGTGGCCGACGAACCGTTCGCTGCCTGCTATTATGACGTGTCGATGTTCCCGTTCCTCGACCGGCTCATCGTGCAGCTGCTCGACCAGGATGTCCTGCCCGACGTCACGCCGAAACCAGACCCGTTCTGCCGCCTCGATCCCATCGTCGAGCGCGCCACGGACATCAAGCTCACCCCCGAGCAGAAGATTTCTGCCGAACGCGCTATCTCCTTCTACGGCGAAGATAACTCACAATACATTGAAGTACAGTGTCACCGAAACGTAAACATTTTTGACGACGCTGAATTCATCAGCTTTTCCGTTGAGGAAATTCAGGAACTTATGACAAGACCAAATGCCCTCCACTTGCTGTTCGAGAACATCAGGGAAAACACCAAGGACAGGCCCAACTTCATTCGCTACCACACGAACACGAAAGCGGAACTGAGTGCTCAGGAAGTGGCCGAGCTCGGGCTGCCGTAGGGGAGGGGCGCCAGGCCTGTATCGCCCCATTTGCCAAAGACGACTGTAGGCCTACCGTGCAAGAGGCTCGCGTTGAATGAATTGGCGAAACGTCAATCCGTCAAATTAATAAAACATACCTGTTTCCGGAATATTCAACACCAACCGGCTATTATTTCTATTCTACCATTTAGAAAGATTTATCAACAGTAATATTGTCTCCGCCGCATGTTGAAAACTGTCGTTCAATTGCGAGATTTTCTTTTAGGGACAAATGATCATGGATGAAACCAGCAGTAGTTTTGACCTGAGCAATTCGTACGGTGTAAACACGGCAGAGAAGGTCAATCGCGACGGAACGAAGGATCCCGCCAACATGGATCTCTTCGACCGCATCACAAACGCTGCCAAGCACATCGGATCCCATGTGACGGAAGTCAGCCTGACCGGCGTTGGTTTCAACTGCGGCTCCTGCCACGACCCGTATGCGGGCAGGTCAAATTTTCTTGACGACACCGGCTCGCAATTTCTGGTCTAGAGCCGAGGGCGCTCCAATGAGCATCCCGCTCACCCGCGGCAGGCAAGCTTGCCTTGCAATCGGCATGATCGTCATGCTGGGCGCGGCCGCTCTCGCGGTCGCACTTCTTCTCACGATAAGCCAACGGGATCCTGCACTTGAATTCCAGGCGCTTTTCCGCGATGCCCTGGCACGGGGGTCCACTGACGACAGTTTTCCCGTTGCCCGCTTCGCCAGAAGATATGACGTGTGCGCCTATGGCGCCAGCGATCCCCTAACAGAACGCCGCGTTGCGCGCTTTTTCGAGCTGGTCCGGAACGAGACATGGATGCAACCGAACCTGTCGTTCCGGGCGAAGGTGTCCGAATGCCCGGAGACCACGTTCTTCTATATTTTTCACCACAACGGAGAGGGTGGTTCGGCCCGCGCGACACTGGATGACCTGATGTTCATCACGGCCAGGCACGACATGGCGCTTCCAGCGGATCACCTCCGCTATATCCCGGCTCACTTGCCAGGGTTTGTCGTAACACTGGGGGTGCCGGGCAAGCCCCCCCGAATCTTTTCGGCCATCAATGGTTTCCCCGATGCGAAGTCAGAGACCGAGCGGATCCTTGCCCGCACCGTGCTTCAGCAGGAACTTTTTCAGGCTGTCCTCGTCGCGCGTGACCTTGAGGTCAAGCGTCGGCCCGTTTCCATCGTCGAGGAATGGAACATTTCAACCACGCTTCGCAACCCTCTGACGGATCCGCAGTACGCCGCCCGCTGGCTTCAGCACAATGTGCACAACATGTGCCTTTACGACATCATGCTCCTGATCACGCTCTACGCCTGGGATGAAGCGGTCCTGGAAGGCAAGCTCGGGCCGTACATCCGCTACATCCGAAATCATTACGACGAGATCGAGAAGAGGGCCCGCGCGATCCAGCAGAATCCGGGATACAATGACCTGTTCCCTGAGAAGTGTTGAGCGGGGCGTTGCAGTCCATGGCAGCCTATTGCGGCTTGCGGGTGAATGTGAGCCAGGAACCGGTCTGACCAGGGTAAGCGAAGCGCAAAGCGCAGATTTGCTTGCCAGAGCGCCCGCATTCCCTCCGGTTGCCAAGAAGAATTGGAGACACGGGGGGCGCCAGCGGCCTACCGAACACGCAAACGGCCCGGCTCCCCCTCGGGCACCGGGCCGTTTCGCTCATTCTGATCAACCCTCATGGCTCGACAGTTTCACTATGAGGGGAGGGGGCCTGCAGACTCAGGCAGCCTTCTCCTTACCGCGGCCGATGCCGAGCAGCTGGTAGAGGATCAGCGCGGCGAAGGTCGAGGTGGCGATGCCGCCAAGGGCGAAGTTGCCGATGTTGATCGTGAAGTCGCCAGCGCCGAAGATCAGCGCCACGCCCACCGTGAAAAGGTTGCGCGGGTCGGAGAAGTCAACATTGTTGACGACCCAGATGCGCGCCATGGCCGAGGCGATGAGGCCGAACACTGCGAGCGACAGGCCGGCCAGTACCGACGGCGGAATGGTCTGCAGCAGCGCACCGAACTTGGGCGAGAGGCCGAGCAGGACGGCGATCACCGCGGCGATGACGAAGACCAGCGTCGAGTAGACCTTGGTCATGGCCATGACGCCGATGTTCTCGGCATAGGTGGTCACACCCGTGCCGCCGCCAGCGCCCGCCAGCATGGTGGCAAGTCCGTCGCCCAGGAAGCCGCGACCGATATAGCGGTCGAAGCTCTGGCCGGTAATGGCGCCGAGGGCCTTGATGTGTCCCAGGTTCTCCGCCACGAGCACGATGGCGATCGGCGCGATCATGGTGATGGCCGGCCAGCTGAACTCGGGCGCGACGAAATTGGGCAGGCCGAACCACGGAGCCGCCGCCACAGAGGAGAAGTCGATGGCCGGAACAAGACCCATGCCGTTACCCAGCACCAGGACCAGCGCATAGCCAATGAGGATGGCCAGCAGCACCGCCACGCGGCGCGTCGCGCGCGGACCATAGGCCGAGATCACCGCCATGAACAGCACCGTCAGCAGCGCGATGGTGACGTGCGAGGCCGTTCCCTTGAGGCCATTGACCGCCACGGGGGCGAGGTTGAGGCCGATGGAAACGCCGATCGCGCCGGTCACCGCCGGCGGCATGAGACGTTCCACCCAGCCGGTGCCAATCATCATGACGACGATGCCGATCAGGGCATAAACCGCACCAGCGGCGACAATTCCGCCCAGCGCGAGCGCGATGTTGGGATTTGGTCCAGTGCCTGCATAGCCGGTCACTGCGATGACCGCAGCGATGAAGGCGAAGGACGAACCCAGATAGCTCGGAACGCGGCCGGCCGTGATGACGAAGAAGAGCAGCGTTGCAATGCCGGAAAAGAAGACCGCCACGTTCGGGTCGAAGCCCATGATCAGCGGCGCGACGATCGTTGAGCCGGACATGGCCAACAGGTGCTGGATGCCCATGGGAACGGCTGCCTTCATGGGCAGTCGTTCATCCGGCAGGACCATCTCGTTGTCGGTCAGACGCCAGTTCGGGAAGTATCCCATGTGAAGCCCCTCGGGTTGGAAAAATCCCGAGGTACTAGCGGCAAAATTCGGTTCGTGGCTAGTGCCACGGAGGCACTGACCGTTACAAAAGTGTTATCCGTGCGGCAGGAAAGAAATTTTCCCCATCTTTTGCGCAGTTCTGCCACCCGCACACGCGGCACGCCTGCCCGACAGGACTTAAGGCAACGCGGGCGAAACCGCAGGCAGACCTACCCGGCACCGAACCGTGATGCTTCAGGCAGCGTGCCGGGTATAACCTGTGCGCCGTCCAGGACCACCGGACGTTCAGGCGTCACTCCACCGCGACATGCCAGACGTCATTGACGCCGTCGCCGGTCATGTCGCCGGGGTTTGCATCCTTTACCCAGAGATAGAGCGGCATGCCCTTGTAGGCCCACTGGGCGGAACCGTCAGTACGCTCGACCACGGTGAAGTCGCCGTCCGGCTGTGCGCCGGCATCGGCCTTGAGAGGCGGCCAGTTGGTCGCGCAGGTGTCATAGCAGTTCGACTTTCCTGGCTCATCCCGGTCGAAAGTGTAGAGAGTCATGCCATTGGCGTCGGTGAGCACATTGCCCTTGTCCGTCGCGGAAACCTTGATCGCCCCACCGGCGTGGTCCTGCGCCTGGGCAAATGGAACGGTCATGGCCATGACAATAGCGGCGATTGCAATACGCATGCTGCACCTCCTCCTTCCACAAGGACATTCGCCCCGCCGGAACTTCCAACGCCGCAATCGTCAAATCGCTCCGTCCCAATCCACTTTTCTGCCGGAACCATCCACTGTGCCCGCTCCAGACGTATCCCGGAGCCCACTTCCGGGCCCCCATTCCGGGCGCTAATGCTGACTAGGCTGCTTTGCATCGGGAACCCCGGAACACGTGTTGCGGGCAACGACCCGCTGGAGGGAGGGTACTCCGTGTTCCGGGGCCAACCGGGCTGATGGCCCGATTTTCACTCAACCGCGATGTGCCACACGCCGCCGACACCATCGCCGCTGGTTTCACCCGGCTTCTTGTCGCCGGCCCAGAGGTAAAGCGGCTTTCCGTTGTAGGCCCACTGCGATGTACCGTCCTTGCGCTTGATGACGCTAAATTTGCCCTTCGGCATGGCGCTCGTTTCCGCCTTCAGGGGTGGCCAGCTGACAGCACACTCATTGTAGCAGTCGGACATGCCCTGCTGTCGTGATCATAGGTGTAAAGCGTCATGCCATGGCTGTCGGTCAGGATCTTGCCCTTCTCGGTCGCCGAAACCATGACGACTCCGCCGTGCATCGTCTGCGCGAAAGCGACAGGAGCTGCGACAACGAGGAGCGTTGCTGCAATTAACGTACGCATCCGAATTCTCCCTTGAGTGAAGCGGTTTAGCCCACCGGGGAAGGAAGTTCGGAGCAGATAAACGGTTCCTGCCTGACAGCTAAACTCGACGTTATCCCTTCGTGACAGATCTCCGGGTGCAGACACGACACCCGCCATTGTTTGCCGCGCCCGAAAGGGCAGGGGTATAAACCCCGCCGCAGGCAGACTGCAGTGGTCTGGTTCAGGGTAGGCTGCGATACAACCGCTTACTCACCGGACTCGACCTGGTCGGGCGAGGCCTCCTCGGGCTCGCTGTTCCGACGCCTCACGCGCACATGCGCTTTGATAGGCAGATGGTCGGATGCGATACGCGCCAGCGGACTGTCGTGTACCTCAATCCGGGAGACGATGTTCGAGGGGCTCGCCAGAATGCGGTCGAGCGGCCAGATCGGGAAACGGGCCGGAAAACTGGCCAGGTCCGCTTCCAGGGGACCGAACTTGGGCGCAAGAGCCCGCAGGGACGAGCGGCCGCCGAGACGCCACTCGTTGAGATCCCCAACCAGCAGCGACGGCCGGCCATCCTTCGCTTCGGCCGCGGACAAAAGCGTGCGCACCTGCTTCTGCCTGGAACGCCGGAGCAAACCTAGATGGGCCGCGATGATGCGGATGGCGCCGACGGGAAGCGACAGGTCGACCAACAGGGCGCCCCGCGGCTCCGCACCCGGCAGGTCGAACTGGGCCAGGAGTTCCACCTTCGCATTGCGGGCCAGAACGATGTTTCCGTGCCAGCCGTGGCTGTCGCGGATGCCGACCACGCCAACCGGCGCGAGCCCCGTGTTCTTCTCGATCCAATTCAGATCCAGGAGACCCGAACGCTGGCCGAAGCGCTGGTCGACCTCCTGGAGAGCAATGACGTCCGCCTGCAGCTCGGCGATGACTTCGGCCGTTCGGGCGGGGTCAAATCGCCGGTCAACGCCCACGCACTTGTGCACGTTGTAGGAAGCGACCACCAGATCGCCGGGCTCGTTATGATGGTTCTCGTCGACAAACGCCTTGCGCTCCTGCCGCAACGTGGAGCGGACGAGGGGAACCAGTTTCTTGCGTGGCTTCACGTTCAGTTGCAATGGAGCGACCTTCTCTCGAAGCATGTCCCGCAAGAATTCTCGCCGGTCACGCCTTAATACATGTAGCCAATTTGGCGTTCCATACCAATATTAGCACACACGTGGCGGTTTTGCTGCAATCGGTTTCAACGATCTCAGGCGGATGGCAGATCCAGTCATGCATATCGCGGTCATCATCCTGGCTCCCCTACTTCCCCTGATGATCGCTGTTGCCCTCGTCCTGCGCTCCTATCGGCGTTTCGTCGAAAATGCCCGCGGCCCGGTCTCAATGGCAATCCCGGTCAAGGACGGCGAAACGGCTCTCGACCGCTCCATCGCGGCCATCACATCCCGGCAGCCCGGCCTGACGGGCATGGCGCTCATCTCGGACAATGTCGACGCCTTCGCCTGCCGCGCCCTTTCTGCCCGAAACGCAGGGCGCAGCCTTGACCTCATGTATTATTACTGGAAGGACGATCTCACCGGCAAACTGCTTTTTCAGGAAGTGCTGGCGGCGGCCGACCGGGGCGTGCGGGTCCGCATCCTGCTCGATGACATGAACACGCTGGGCCGGGAACCGATCTATCGCGCGCTGAGCCAACATCCCAACATCGCCCTCCGGCTCTTCAATCCGGCACGCTCGCGCACGAATGCCGTGAGCCGCGCCCTCGAACTCATGCTGCGCGCCGTCTCGGCGAACCGCCGCATGCACAACAAGGCATGGATTGCCGATGGGCGGCTTGCCATCGTTGGCGGGCGCAACATCGGCGATGCCTATTTCGACGCCTCGCCGGAGGCCAACTTCCGGGACATGGACCTGCTGCTGGTGGGACCGGCCGTCCGGCAGACCGAGGCCATCTTCGACAGCTTCTGGAACAGCGATGCGGCCCTGCCGATCCACAGCCTGCTGCCGCGCCGCCATCGGCTGGCGCGCGAGCGGCGGAAGATTGCGAAATACCTCGCCCATCACGACCATCTCACCTATCTCGAGGCGATCAGGAAGATCGGCGCCAGCGCCGAACTTCTACCCGGCAGGCTCACGTTTCACTGGAGTGATGACGTGATGGTGGTTTCCGATCCGCCCGGCAAGGTTGCCGGCGGGCACACCGCCGCATGGCTCAAGCAGACCATCTTTCCCGTGATGTTCTGCGCCACGCGCAGCCTGCACATCATCTCACCCTATTTCATTCCGGGGAATGAAGGCGTGGAGCAGTTGCTGCGTCTCAGGGAAGCCGGCGTGGATGTCCAGGTTTCCACCAATTCCCTCGCGGCGACCGACGTGGTGGCGGTCCATGGAGCCTATGCTCGCTACCGGGCGCGACTGCTCGCGGGAGGCGTGGGACTCTACGAGCTCCGCCCCCAGATCCACCGCAGGGAAAGGCCCTCGCTGTTCGGCTCCAGCAGGGCGGCGAGCCTGCACACCAAAGCCTTCATCGTCGACGAAACCTATGGCTTCATCGGCTCCTTCAATTTCGATCCGCGGTCCATCTCGCTCAACACCGAAATGGGTGTGCTGTTCAAGAGCCCGCCCCTTGCCCACGAGATGGAAGTGGTCTTTGCCCGCCAGACGAGTCCGGACGAAAGTTTCCGCCTCGTCCTCGACGGTAATCGCATCTCATGGATCGACGATCCCACCGGACCAGCCATCGCCATCCGTGATCGCGAACCGGAAGCGAGCTGGACGCGCCGATTTCTTGCCTTCGCAATCACGCTGCTGCCGATCGAATCGCAGCTGTAGGCAAACGCGGGCATCGGAACATCACAAGCCGCCGCTTCCAGTGCGAGCTCCCGCCAATGCCCACCAGACCGTCCCTTGAGGCGTTCGGTCCCTGCAGAATCCTTCTGCAGGCATGCACATGGACATGGTGAAGAAGCCAATTACCGGGGCCACCGTTTCCGGCGCCGGAGCAAGTTAACCTCTCGCAAGCCGAACACTCGGGGGAGGCCGCTCCCCAAATCCGCGGAAGCGGGATACCGGGTTGCTACCATCCTTCTCGATGGTGGCCAGAACCTACCGGGCTCTGAACCACCTGACCGATTTCGGCGGCCGCGGGTTCAGCGGAAAACCGGAGCCGGACAACGCTTATCCTGCGCGTTGCTAATCGTTCACGCGGCAGAAGATGGCGATCGCCCGAAGCTTGTAGGGCTCGACCCGACCTGGATCAGACTTTGCCTCGCACACCCATCTCGTACGATTGTTCTGCGGTCTTGAGACCGTAATGGCCGCTGTCTGGCGATCCCCAAGCGTACCGGTCGAATCGCCCACGTCGAAGATCTCGCATCCACCACCCGTCCCAATCCAACTTGAGTCCATCGTTGCCTTTTTCAGCGCTGTCACCGTCTGGGTGCCTACGGCTGCGGTCGGCGTTTCGGCAATTGCCGTGTCGCACTGTAACGACGCTGAAAACGCTGCGGATGCGCCCGCGGCAAGGAAAGTCACAGCGAGTGCGGTACTCTTCAAGAACTTTGCTAGCATGCGACTACCCATGAGCTCCCTGTTTATAATGCTTGCTCATCCTGGCCGCACCCGCCTGCCCGTGGACAAACTGAACGCGCGGTCGCGCTGAGCCTCGGGCCCCGACCCATGCAGCCTTGTCAGCCCTGCCAAGAAGACCCGCCGCGCCCGCGAAGAACACCGTCATTGGTCTGGATTCGCCCTACCTGCCCGCTGGCGACAATGACAGCTGCAGCCCTAGCCGACCTGCCGCGGCGTTGCGTTCCCGTTCGCCTGCCGGCATTCACCTGCGGTTTGCCTAGACGAATGGATTCGTGCTTCTCCTCACCCTTCCGGTTATGAAGCCGACGCCTTGATCTTGCGCCGGCAGCAGCCAATGCAAGCAGAGCAGCAACGTCCTTTTCAAAGTAGCATCCGGGCGTGAG
>NZ_BAABGS010000072.1:0-109361 GCF_039541695.1 Chelativorans composti
GCACCGCGCGCTCGCGCACTTCAGGGGAAAACTTGTTCGTCGTCTTGCTCATGATGCTCCATCCTACTCAGGAGTTGGAGCCTCCGGCAAACCCGGCGCGGTTCATAGGATCAATGATGGGTGACCCCTCGGGAGTCTTTGAACGCACAATCAATCCGAGCTCCTCCATACGCTGCAATGAGCGTTGGACCGTCCGAACATTTACATCCATTCGTTTTGCTATAGTTGTAGGCCGCGGATACGGCTTCTGCTCTACGTACCACCAATACATCAGTATGTTTAGAAGAACCACCAAATCAGTAGCAGAAAGCCCCATTGCACCCTGCTGCTTAAGCAAGATGTCGGGCACAGCCTGGACCCCCCCCCTTGGCTGCATCACCCCATTTTTCTTCAATGCGAGACAATGGTTCATCAAGCATCGCTGTGGCTCGTTGTTTGGTCACTTGAACAAAATAAAACGAACGGTTGTTTGAATCAAAATATCTGTTTTATTACGCGACATCTATGTCGCATTTTCTTGACGTGTGTGTGTCGCATCTGTTTTTGGAGAATGCAGAAACGTGCTCGCCAGCCCAAACTTTGGAATAGGCCGTCTACGGCTCAGCTTGATGGGAAACCTGGTGCTGCCGGTGAGGATTGAACTCACGACCTCACCCTTACCAAGGGTGTGCTCTACCACTGAGCTACGGCAGCAGGCCGGTCGGGCCGGACTGTCAGCGCCCCCAAAGCAGGAGAACGTTGATTTCGGCGCGGCTTCTGCCATATCGGTGCGCCAAGTGCAACCTCTCTTGTAACAAATTTCAGGAGAATTTTCCTTTTTCCGAATTTGAAGGCTGCGACCATGAGCTCCAAACCCTTGAACAAGCAGGATTCCGAGCGTCAACAGCGACTTGCCGAGGCATTGCGCGCCAACCTTGCCCGCCGCAAGGCGCAGGCTCGCGCACGCCGTGAGGGTCAGCCCGACGATCGCGAGGATGGAATTCCCGCTGCCGGACAGGAATCGGAAAAGGACTGATCGCGCGTCTTGACGTAGGCGCCGATCCGTCCATGTCGTCGCCGCGGCTGGTTTCTTTGCACGTAAAGCATTTGCATACTGTCAAAGCTATGGGTTGAACCCAATACGGCGTTGATCTAGGAACGTTCGACTGCGCACAACCCGCGCCAGAGGAAAGAGAATCAGATGGATCGAATTCGCATCCGCGGCGGTAACGTTCTCAACGGAACCATACCGATCTCGGGAGCCAAGAATGCGGCTCTCCCGCTCATGATCGCCTCGCTGCTGACTGACGATACGCTGACCCTGGAAAACGTTCCGCATCTCGCCGATGTCGAACAGCTGATCCGCATCCTCGGCAACCACGGCGTTGATTATTCGGTGAATGGCCGGCGGGAGAATCAGGGCAAGGGCTATTCCCGCACCATTCACTTCACTGCCCGCAGCATCGTCGACACGACAGCCCCCTACGAGCTGGTGTCGAAGATGCGCGCCAGCTTCTGGGTCATCGGTCCGCTGCTCGCCCGCACGGGCGAGGCGCGCGTTTCGCTTCCCGGCGGTTGCGCCATCGGCACCCGTCCGGTGGACCTTTTCATCGAGGGCCTGAGCGCCCTGGGCGCGGACATCGACATCGACAGCGGCTATGTGGTCGCCCGCACCCGCAAGGGGCTGGTCGGCACCCGCTATCGCTTCCCGAAAGTATCCGTGGGCGCCACGCATGTGATGCTGATGGCGGCTTCGCTGGCCCAGGGCCAGACGATCCTGGAGAACGCCGCCCGCGAGCCGGAGATCGTCAACCTGGCCGACTGCCTGAACGCCATGGGTGCGAAGATTCACGGCGCCGGAACCTCCACCATCGTCATTGACGGCGTGACCTCCCTCTCCGGCGCGCGCCACCGCATCATTCCGGACCGCATCGAAACCGGCACCTATGCCATGGCGGTTGCCATGACCGGCGGCGACGTTCTGCTGGAAGGAGCCCGCGCTGATCTCCTGGAAAGCGCCCTGGAAGTCCTGAAGCAGACGGGTGCTGAAATCACGCCCACCAATTCGGGCATCCGCGTGATGCGCAACGGCTCCGGCATCGCGCCCGTGGACGTGACGACCGAGCCCTTCCCCGGCTTCCCGACCGACCTGCAGGCCCAGTTCATGGCGCTGATGACCAGGGCGAAGGGCCAGTCGCGCATCACCGAGACGATTTTCGAGAACCGCTTCATGCACGTGCAGGAGCTCGCCCGCCTTGGTGCCAACATCACCCTCAACGGCCAGACCGCGATCGTGGAGGGCGTGGAGCGGCTGAAGGGCGCTCCCGTCATGGCCACCGACCTTCGCGCATCCGTCTCTCTCGTCATCGCGGGCCTTGCCGCGGAAGGTGAGACCACCGTCAACCGCGTCTATCACCTCGACCGCGGTTTCGAGCGGCTTGAGGAAAAACTCTCGAACTGCGGAGCCGAAATCGAGCGCATCTCCGCTTGACCTTCGCGTCGGTCCGTGGAACCCGTATCTGTTAAGCGGTGTACCGGTTGAGAGTGAGCGTCGGCGATGGATTTCCTGAAGCTGGTTGCCTTTGACCAGGACGATCTGAAGATACTCGCAGCCCACGTTCAGGATGCGCTGATAAAGGTTGGGGACCTGGAATATCTTGCCCGGCAGAAGCGATTCGCCATCCCCATGAACCGTTTCGCGTGGGAGAAGGTGGAGCGGAAGATCTTTCGCCGCCCCCGCTACCGGCGCCACCAGAGCGTGCTGGATTTTGGCCGCATTCTTTCGGTCCGCTCCCGCGGCATTGACAGAACCAAGCCGTCGGAGGTCCTGTCCCTTCTGACCCTTCATTTCGTCAAGAAGGAGCCGCCTTCTGGCACGATAGAACTTGTTTTTTCCGGCGATGCCGCTCTGCTGCTCGATGTGGAATGCATCGAGGCCCGGCTTGCCGACACAGGTGCGGCGTGGGAAACCGCCTCCCTGCCCCGCCACGACGATTGAGGAAGGACTTTAGATGACGACCAGGCTCTCGACGGCCGACAGCAACTTTGAAGAGCTCTTCGCCCGCTTCCTGACCACCAAGCGCGAGGTTTCGGAGGAGGTGGGCGCCGTTGTCGCCGAGGTGATCGCGCGCGTTCGCGACGAGGGCGATGCCGCCGTCATCGACTATACCCGCAAGTTCGACCGCTTCGATCCTGCTGCAACCGGGCTGCGCATCACCCGCGAGGAGATCGAGGCGGCCTACGAGGCGGTGGACAAGCCCACGGTCGAGGCCCTCAAGATCGCCCGCGACCGCATCGAGGCGCACCATACCCGCCAGCTGCCGGAAGACCTGCGTTACCGCGATGACATCGGCGTCGAGCTCGGCTGGCGCTGGACGGCGGTTCACACCGTCGGCATCTACGTGCCGGGCGGTCTCGCGAGCTATCCAAGCTCGGTCCTGATGAATGCAGTGCCCGCGCGCGTGGCCGGCGTGGAACGCATCGTCATGGCGGTTCCGACGCCGGACGGCGAGCTCAATCCGCTGGTTCTCGTGGCCGCTGATCTTGCTGGCGTGACCGACATCTTCCGCGTCGGCGGCGCGCAGGCCATCGCCGCGCTTGCCTACGGCACCGAGACCATTCCCGCCGTGGACAAGATCGTCGGCCCCGGTAACGCCTATGTGGCCGCCGCCAAGCGCCAGGTCTTCGGCAAGGTTGGCATCGACATGATCGCCGGTCCCTCGGAGGTGCTGGTTGTGGCGGATCCGGACAACGATCCCGCCTGGGTGGCTGCCGACCTGCTGGCCCAGGCCGAGCACGACACCGCCGCCCAGGCCATTCTCATCACCACCGACGCGTCCTTCGCCGCCCAGGTGGAGGAGGCCGTGCGCACCCAGCTCACCACCCTTCCCAAGGCGGATATCGCGTCCGCGAGCTGGCGCGACTACGGCGCGATCATCCTCATCAGCGACATGGAGGAGGTCCCGGCGCTCATCGACCGCATCGCTCCTGAGCATCTCGAGCTTGCGACTGACGCAGCGGAGAACATCCTCGCGCGCATCCGCAACGCGGGCGCCGTCTTCCTCGGCCGCTACACGCCGGAGGCCCTGGGCGACTATGTCGCCGGCACCAATCACGTCCTGCCCACGGCGCGCTCGGCGCGCTTCTCGTCCGGACTCGGCGTGCTTGATTTCATGAAGCGCATGTCGCTGCTCCGGGCTGGCGTGGACCAGCTTCGCATCATCGGCCCTGCCGCCATCGCCCTCGGCCGTTCCGAGGGACTGGATGCGCATGCCCGATCCGTCTCCATAAGGTTGAACGTGTAAGGCAGGTCATGGGACAGCGGGACCCCGGCAAGGCGCGCCTGATAGACGTCGAGCTGGACGAAACGATCGGCCGGGCCCCGCCGGACATCGAGCACGAGCGGGCCGTCGCCATCTTCGACCTGGTGGAAGAAAACAGCTTCAGCCCGGTCAATGACCCTGACGGCGGGCCGTATAAGCTGCGCATCTCGCTTGTCGACAAGCGTCTGGTGCTGCGCATTACCCGCGAGAACGACGAGGAAGTCATCACGCACATCCTGTCGCTGACGCCGTTCAAGCGGATCGTGCGCGATTACTTCATGATCTGCGAGAGCTATTATCAGGCGATCCGCTCCGCCTCGCCCAGCCAGATCGAGGCGATCGACATGGGCCGCCGCGGCCTCCACAACGAGGGCTCGCAGCTGCTGATGGACCGCCTGAAGGGCAAGATCGAGGTGGACTTCGACACGGCGCGCCGGCTGTTCACGCTGGTCTGCGTCCTGCACTGGCGGGGCACCTGATGGCCGGATCGGACATTCCTGCCATTCCACCGGTCGTGTCGGCGGACACCACCGAGAAACGCAAGCCGCCCCGTTCGCTGCTGTTCCTCTGCGGCCGCAATTCCATCCGCTCGCCGATGGCGGAGGCTCTGGCGCGTCGGGCGCTTCCGCCGACCACCTTCATCACCTCCGCCGGCGTCAAGCCGGGCGAGCCTGACCCGTTCGTGGAGGCCGTGCTCAACGAGGAGAACCTCAGCCTCGGCGACCGCCTGCCCCAGGATTTTGAGGAACTAGAGGACACCTATTTCGAGGTGATCATCACCCTTTCCCCGGAAGCGCACCATCGCGCGCTGGAGCTGACGAGAACCCAGGCGGTGGAAGTGGAATACTGGCCGACGTTCGACCCCTCCGTCGTTGAGGGAAGCCGGGAACAGAAACTCGATGCTTATCGTGACCTTCGCGAATATTTGAAAGCAAATATCGCCAACCGCTTTTCTTGTGACTAAATATACTGTTGCGAGTATTATTACGAGTATCGTGCCCGTAGCGGCGCACGTCTGACCGCCGGCCGGGCGCAGAAACAATCCGGTTCACAAACGGATGCGGATGGAGTAGGTTCCGCGCCAACTTTTGCACCGGGTGCGCGCCCGTGGGCGGTCGCCGGGTTTATCATGGTTCAACACAACTGAAGGTACAGGATGCCAAAGGAAGAAGTCCTTGAATTTCCGGGTGTGGTCACCGAACTGCTGCCCAATGCCACGTTCCGGGTCAAGCTCGAGAACGATCACGAGATCATCGCTCACACCGCTGGCCGCATGCGCAAGAATCGCATCCGCGTGCTGACCGGCGACAAGGTTCTGGTCGAGATGACGCCGTACGACCTGACCAAGGGCCGCATTACTTACCGCTTCAAGTAACACCAGCGCGGCCCCCGGATCGGCATGAGTGCAACGTACCGTCTTGTTCTGGCCTCGGGTTCGCCGCGGCGAGTAGAGCTTCTGCAGCAGGCCGGCATCACGCCGGACCGACTTGTTCCCACTGACATCGACGAAACGCCTATGCGGGCGGAGCATCCCCGTTCGCTGGCCAAGCGGCTTTCCGCCGAAAAGGCCAGGAAGGCTCTCGAGCGCCTGCAGAAGACCGGCGAGGCGGAAGGTTGCTTCATTCTGGGGGCGGACACCGTGGTTTCCGTGGGAAGGCGCATCCTCCCAAAGGCGGAAACCCGCGACGACGCAGCAAACTGCCTGCGCCTTCTGTCAGGCCGCGCCCATCGCGTTTACACGGGCGCCTGCCTGATCACGCCATCCGGAAAGGTGCGGCAGAAGATTGTCGAGACACGCGTACGTTTCAAGCGCCTGTCCGAGGAAGAGTTGAACCTCTACCTTGAAACCGGCGAATGGCGCGGCAAGGCGGGCGGCTATGCCATTCAGGGCATCGCCGGCTGTTTCGTCGTCCGCCTGGTCGGCTCCTACACGAATGTGGTGGGCCTTCCCCTTTATGAAACGCTGGGGCTCCTGAGCGCTGATGGCTTCAGGATCTACCAGAACTGGCTCTCGCCGGAACGCATCTGAAATGACTGACAACAACACCGAGAAGGTCGTTCCGCTGCGCCCCCGCCGCTCCTGTCCGGAGTGCGGCAAGCCCTCGGACCGGCAGTTCTTCCCGTTCTGCTCCGGGCGCTGCAAGGACATCGACCTCAACCGCTGGCTGTCCGGCTCATATGTGATCCCCGGCCGCCCCGTTGACGAGGCGGACGAGGAATAGCGTCATTGACCGGACAGCGGTTGCCGGTCTTCTTCTGGCCTCCGCAACAACCGGGCAGAGCGCTGTTTCAGGGATAGTGGCCACCGGCCTTTCGTCTGGAGCCGCATACCCCCCACCGATCACGCCCGCCGCCGGGGGATCTCCATGCGCCTCTTGCGCGCCTGTTCGGACAGAAGGGTCGTCGGATCTTCCAGGATGGAAATTTCGTGCGCGCGATCCAGGTCCCGGCGCGAAATGCCGAGGTCGTGAAGCTGCCAGTCTTCCATCTCGTCCAGGCGGGCCAGTGCCAGGCGGCCCGTTACCAGCTTCTTCACGCGCCGGGCCACGGCCGCCAGCCTGGCGCCCAGATCCTGAAGTCTCCAGCCGGAAACCAGCTGGTCCAATTCCTGCGTGTGCATGGTTTCGCCTCCTGTCGCGGGCCTCGACGAGCCGAAGCGGGCGCTCCGGTCGCGGCAGGGGAACTTCTCGCACATACGGATTGATAATACGAACGAATGTTTTTAATATTATCCATCAAAATGGATGAAGGCGGCTACCATGTCCGCGCCCCTCGATCTGGACCAGCTCCGCACTTTCGTGGCAATCACCGAGACCGGCAGCTTCACCCGCGCCGCCGAGGAAGTCTTTCGCACCCAGTCGGCGGTATCCATGCAGATGCGCCGTCTTGAGGAACGTCTGGGCCGCCCCCTGTTCGAAAAGGACGGTCGCCTGAACCGCCTGACGCCTGACGGCGAGAAGCTGCTCGTCTACGCCCGGGAGCTGCTGCGGCTCAACCAGGAGACTCTGGCTGCCTTCGACGAGGAAAGCCTCGAGGGTCACATCCGCTTCGGCATGCCGGACGACTACGCCGATCGCTTCCTGCCGGAGATCATGACGCGCTTCTCTCAGTCCAACCCGCGGGTCGAGATGACAATCGTCTGCGAGCCGACTTCGAGCCTCATCAGCCAGGTTCAGCAGGGCACGCTTGATGTGGCGCTGGTCACCGACCACCCGCCGGCCCAGGTGGTCCGGCGCGAACCCCTGCTTTGGGTGGGCTCGGCCAACCACGAGGCGCACCGCCGCGCGGTCCTGCCGATGGCCTTTGGCCGCCCCTCCTGCACCTGGCGACGCCATGCCTGCACCGCACTTGAGAAGGTCGGGCGGGCATACCGCATCATGTTCACAAGCCACTCGGCGACGGCCCTCGCCGCCGCAGTCCTTTCCGGAGGAGCTATCACCATCATGCCGGAATGCTCGCTGCGTCCCGGCATGCGCGTGCTGGGCGAGGCGGACGGCTTTCCCCCGCTGCCTGAGTGCCGCATCGGCATTGTCCGCCGTCCCTCGGCTGATACGGAGATCATCAATGCGATCACCCGCCATATCGCCGAGAGCCTCGACAACATCTCGGCCACACTGATCGAGCACGCCGACGACCTGAGCGGAGCGCTGCGCATCCGCCGCGCCCGCCGCGCGGTTCCGGAAAACCTCGTCACGAGCTGACGTGCTGACAGCCTCCGCGGTGAGGAAGCAGCACGCAATCGGCTGCCGCCCGATCCGCCGGCACCCGGCGCCCCGCCCTGCAGCACAATCGCGGCATTGCTTGACCGCCGGGGTGTCATTAGGGTCAATCGAACCATGGACGAGTTGCAGCCCACCGATTCGCGTTCCAATGCCGTGGAGTTCTCGGTCAGCGAGCTTTCGCTGGCCCTGAAGCGCACGGTGGAGGATGCTTTCGGCTACGTACGCGTCCGCGGCGAGATCTCCGGCTACCGCGGCCCTCACTCTTCGGGCCACTGCTACTTTGCGCTCAAGGACGAGCGCGCCCGTCTGGAGGCGGTAATCTGGAAGGGAACGTTCGCAAGGCTCAAGTTCCAGCCTCAGGAGGGCCTCGAGGTCGTGGCCACCGGCCGCTTGACCACCTTCCCCGGTTCGTCCAAATACCAGATCGTCATCGAGCAGCTCGAACCCGCCGGCGCCGGCGCCCTGATGGCGCTATTGGAGGAGCGCAAGCGCAGACTGGCCGCCGAAGGTCTCTTCGCCGAAAGCCGCAAGAAACCCCTGCCCTTCCTGCCGCGCGTCATCGGCGTCGTCACCTCGCCCACCGGCGCGGTGATCCGTGACATCATCCACCGCATTACCGACCGCTTTCCCCTGCATGTCCTGGTCTGGCCCGTGCGGGTACAGGGCGAGACAACGGCCCAGGAAGTGGCGAACGCCGTGGCAGGCTTCAACGCGTTGGGCGATGACCCGTCCCTGCCGCGCCCCGATGTCATCATCGTCGCCCGTGGCGGCGGCAGCCTGGAGGACCTCTGGGGCTTCAACGATGAAGCCGTGGTGCGGGCCGTCGCTGCCTCCGAAATCCCCGTCATCTCGGCCGTCGGCCACGAGACGGACTGGACCCTGATCGACCTCGCCGCCGACCGCCGCGCGCCGACCCCCACCGGCGCCGCCGAAATGGCGACCCCGGTGAAGGCGGATCTGGAAGCGATCCTTGCCCGCCTTTCGGCGCGGTTCAAGAGCGCCATCTCGCGTGACCTCGACCGCCGGCGGCAGACGCTGCGCTCCACCGCGCGCGCCATGCCCTCGCCCGACCAGCTCTTCGCCCTGCCCCGTCGCCATTTCGACGAATGCGCGGCCCGCCATGTCCGAGCCCTGGACATGCTGGTGCAGAAGAAGCGCCTGCGTTTGAATGGCGTGCGCCTGTCGCCAGCCACCCTTGCCCTGCGCCTTACCGAGGCGCGGCGCAGCCTTTCCCAGTGCGGCACCCGCCTGCCGGTCGTATTTCAGAACCAGCTGCACCAGCGCCGCATCCGCCTCGACCGCGATGCGGCCCGCGTCACCGCGCGCGGACTGCTCGACCGCATCCGCTCGGCGGACGAGCGTCTTGGAAACCTCTCCCGCCGGATGGACCGCGCCGCCGAACAGCGGCTGCGTTCTTTCCACACCGTGCTCGACCAGCACGAGCGGCTGATGAAGTCGGTCTCCTACCAGGCGATCCTCGATCGCGGCTTTGCGCTGGTCCGCGATGCCTCCGAAGCGCCAATAAAGCGCGCGGCCGACATTTCCTCCGGCCAGGTCCTCAACATCCAGTTTGCCGACGGCCCGGCAACCGCCATCGCCGGCACCCGCCCCGCCGCACCCAAACCCACCCCTGGGCGCAAACCTTCCCCGTCGAAGGATGACGGAGGACAGGGGAGGTTGTTTTGAGGGGGCCAAGACAATTCAGCCCTGGTACAGAGGCCAGCGAACCTCGATGTGCTGTTGCATTTCATGCAACGCTTCATACTCTATGATTGGAAAGTCGCCGTGCTGATCCGAACTGTCACCGGATGGTGCGCGTGCCTGGCAATCGCCGGGATAAGGCAGCGGGGCGCAACGTCTTATCCGAACTCCCAGACATCCTGAATTCTTGGTGCCTGCATCTGCCGCCATCGATCGGCGTCGGTTCGCTCTCTTCTATACGATCGCGTGATCGCGCCTGTACACATGTCCGCCATCTGCGAACCGGTGAGCAGATTGCGGCCAGATACCCACCGGTGATTGTAAGGAGAGAAAAGCTCTGCGGGAAATTGATGGTACGGTTGGGTGGATTCGAACCACCGACCTCAGGAGCCACAATCCTGCGCTCTAACCAACTGAGCTACAACCGCCCGGCTTCTTGCCCGCGTCCTTACGAGCAATCGTTTCGATTTGCAAGACCCTGAAATCACGAACGCGCAATTGTCGCGATAAATTATGGGAAAATATCCGGAACTGCGCGGTTTCCGCCGCTCTGGAAAATTTGCGGGCGAACCGCCCGCTCGAGCATAGCCCACCATTCCAGACGGGAATCATTCGCGGACAAGAAGACGGCAGGGATTCGCCCGCATCGGACGGAGTCACCTGCCGTGATTGGAGAGCCTGTCTGGAGCAACTTCAGGGAAATGGGAACGTGTTCAGCCGTGCTTCAGGCCAGCGGTGAACATGTCCTGGAGCGGCCGCACGAGCTCGTTGATCGCCCGCTCGGACAGGGCCTGGAAGTCCCTTGCCCGGCGCACCGCGACATCCATCTGATTGCGCAGGAACGAGCCCTGCAGCTCGACCACTTCATCCATCGACCTTGCTGCCACCAGCGCCTTGAACTGGTCCAGCCCGGCCTCCGCGCTCTCGCGCAGGACGTTGAACGAGGTCATGGCAACGTCGGCCCCGAGCACCTGGGCGTTTTCCACTGTCTTGTCGAATGCTTGGCGCATCTCGCCGGCGCCGAATGCGCCGTCCGCACCTGTCGCATTCTCCTTATCGGAATTGCCTGGCTTGCGTCCGGTCTTGTTCATGGCATGAACCTTTCTCTCGGTATGCCCCTTCGCCCGCAGTGGCCTCAATATAGTGCCGGCCATTGTGCGCTGCAATATGATTTCCGCATCGCACAATCACAAGGCCGGCGTTAACCAATGCGATTGATCATGAGACGCAAACCCATGAGTTTTCTGGACGTTTGGGCTTTGGCGCTCTATTAACAACTCGTTAAGGCAGGCAAATTTGGTCCTGACCGATTGGTGAACCGATATGGCGCGAGTTTATCCATTCCTCGACATTACCGTGCTGGACGGCGTGCGGGAGCGTTTTGCCGCGGGGGATGCGCTTGTCGTTCTGTCGGAAGACCTTGTCCGGATCATATGGGCAAATGGCTCCGGCGCACAGCTGCTCGGCTTCTCCGGCATAGAGGACGCGTTGGACCAGGACCCCGGCCTTACCGCCGTCGCGCGCCGGCAGATCTCCGCCCTGCCAGGGTTCCCTGCCATCGGTGAGAACAGACCGGTGGCCGTACGCCTGCATAGTGGACTGTTCTTCTTTCAGGCGAGCGCCATCACCCTGCCGGGTGGCGAGCACGCTATTCTCCTGGCCCAGCCTGCGGCTGAAGAGGCTTCCGACGCCGAGCGCGCCCGGCGCGCCGTCGCGGGCATTGTTGGTCCCGGCCAGTTCGCCGCTCTCGTGGACGAAAGCGGTTCCGTCCGGGCGGCCACGCCCGGCTTCAACACGCTGAAGCTGGACAATGCCGTCATCGGCCCGCTGCTCGACGACCTTCGTGCAAGTCCCGCGCGACTCTTGAAGCGCCGCGTCTCGGCCATTCGCTCACTTCCCATTGGGATGGCCCGCCTGCGGGACGAAGACCCTCTATTTCTGCTCCTGGTTGTCGATGACGGTGAGGAGCAGGCGGTGACGCCCGAACCTGTCCGGATGGCGGCTCCGACCGCAGCTCAGGCGGCAGCCGTACCTGAACTGCATCCGGCCCGCAGCCGCATTCCGGCCGCCAATCCGTCTGTCCCCGTACCCGCCAGCCTGGCGGACTCGAAGGAACGCATCGTCCGCTTCTCCTGGCGCACCGACGCCGACGGACGCTTCACCAGCATTTCCCCGGAGTTTGTCGAAGCGGTCGGGGAACCTGCGGCCGACATCATCGGACGCACCTTCCGCGAGGTGTCCAACGCCTTCGGCCTTGATGTGGACGGAACCATTCAGCGCCACATGGAGCGGCGCGACACCTGGTCCGGCTGCTCGGTCATGTGGCCGCTGGCGGGCCAGCCGCTCAAGGTTCCCGTTGATCTGGCGGGCTTGCCCGTTTACGGACGCGGCAGGGTCTTCGAGGGCTTCCGCGGCTTTGGCGTCGTCCGCCTCAGCGACGCGGCCGATGATCCGGAAGGTATCGGCCTCGTCTTGAAGACCGCGCCCACCCCTGTAGAAACCACCTCCCTGGAGCAGGCGCCCGGCGAGGACGGCGAGCAGACCGAACACTACAGGAAGCTGCCCATTCTTGACGAGCTTCTGTCCGACCCGTTCGAAGGCGAGCGGCCCGCTATCGCCATCCCGAAGGAGCATTCGCGCCGCGCTGCGGACAAGTCCGCCGCGCCCTCCGAAGGTGGCAAGTCCTACGGGCTGACCCCCGCCGAACGGCTTGCTTTCCGGGAAATCGGTGAACGCCTGCGCCGCGCGAATGCCGAACTCGCAAGCCGGGAGGAAGAAGAGGCCCCCCAACCCTCGGTCGAGGAAGAGGCCGAACCCGTTCCGGCGACCGGCCCCACCCGGGAGCCGGCGCCTACCGCTGACGCCGGCGCTCCGGCATCCGTCGGGACGGATGCGGGTTCTGTACCGCAGGAACATCCCGAACAGGATGCGGAGATCTTACGCGCGCAGACCGAAGAGCAGCCCACCAGCGAGGCGCTTACCTCATCCGTATCCGAACCCATCTCCAGCCAGGATGAAGCTCCCGCCGCGAAGCAGGCTGAAGCGATCCCGCCCGCTACCGAGCTTCCGGCCTCCCCTGGCGCAGAACAGCCTTCTCAGGAAAGAGCGCCCTCGGAGCGGCCCCGTCAGGCACGTTCCCTGCTGAGCCTTGTTCCCTCGGAAAAGCCTGCCGACGCGGCACGCGGCGACACCGCGCCAGACGCAGCGGCCCGTGGCGAAAATGCTCCGTCCGCTGCCGACCGCGTGGAATCACAGGCTGCACCCTCGCCCGCCGACGATGTCCGCAACCTTCTCGCGCACCTGCCCGCGCCCGTACTCATCCATTCCGGCGACGTGCTACACTATGCCAATCGCGAGTTCTTCCACCTGACGGGCTATGCTGACCTTCAACAGCTCGAGGCGGCAGGTGGCATTGGCGCCCTGTTCGACGCGGGCACCGATCTGAAGGGCCAGCACGATTCCACCCTGTCCCTGCGGACGGCCACCGGCAGGATGGTGCCGGTCCAGACACGGCTGCAGTCCATCCCGTGGAACGGCGGCAAGGCTCTCATGCTGTCGCTCCGCCCCATGGCCCGCAGTCTGCTCGCCGAGAGCTACGGCTGGGAGCAGTCGCCCTTCGGTCTCACCATCCGGGAGATGCAGGCCATCGTCGACACGGCGGCCGATGGCGTCATCCTCATCGGCAGTGATGGCGAGATCCGTTCCATGAACGCACCTGCCGAGGCGCTCTTCGGCTATGATGCCGAGAACGTCATCGGCAAATCCTTCGACGTGCTCTTTGCCATCGAGAGCAAGCGCACCGTTCGCGACTACATCGCGGCGATGAATGAGGGGGGCGCGAGCAGCATGCTCAACGACGGCCGCCACGTGATCGGCCGCGAGACCCACGGCCGTTTTATCCCGCTCTTCATCACCCTTGCCCGCCTGCCGGACGACAAGGGCTACTGCGCGGTCCTGCGCGACATTTCCTACTGGAAGCGTATCGAGGAGGAACTCACCCAGGCCCGTTCGCAGGCCGAGCGGGCTTCCTCCCAGAAGAGCGATTTCCTTGCCCGCGTGAGCCACGAGATCCGCACGCCGCTCAACG
This sequence comes from Chelativorans composti, assembly GCF_039541695.1. Taxonomy (NCBI): domain Bacteria; kingdom Pseudomonadati; phylum Pseudomonadota; class Alphaproteobacteria; order Hyphomicrobiales; family Phyllobacteriaceae; genus Chelativorans; species Chelativorans composti. Next base: position 13,812 of record NZ_BAABGS010000072.1, read on the forward strand.
CCATCATTGGCTTCGCCGAGCTGATGATCGACGAGAAGTTCGGTCCGGTCGAGAACGACCGGTACCGCGACTATCTCCGCGACATCCGCCGCTCCGCCAGCCATGTGCTCGAGCTGGTGAACGACCTGCTCGACATTTCCAAGATCGAGGCTGGCCAGCAGGACATGCAGTTCGAGCCGATCTCGCTCAACGAGGCCCTGGAGCAGGCCGTCGCCATGATGCAGCCGCAGGCCAACAGCGAGCGCGTCATCATCCGCTCGAGCTTCGGCACGCGCATCCCCAACGTCATCGCGGACCTCCGCAGCATCCGCCAGATTGCGCTGAACCTGCTGTCGAACGCGGTGCGCTACACGCCAGCGGGCGGCCAGATCATCGTCTCCACCGCCTACCAGCCCGACGGCTCGGTGGTCCTGCGCATCCGCGACACGGGCATCGGCATGACGCCTGCGGAACTCGAAGAGGCGCTGAAGCCGTTCCGGCAGATCAATGCCCTTGAACGCCGCCGTGGCGACGGCACCGGCCTTGGCCTGCCTTTGACGCGCGCGCTCGTCGAAGCCAACCGCGCCTTTTTCTCGATCAACTCCACCCCGGGCGAAGGCACGCTGGTCGAGATCACCTTCCCGCCGACCCGGGTTCTGGCTGACTGAGGCCGGCGGCGCCCGCGCCGCAGCGGGTCGCAGTCGAGCGGACAAAAAAAGAACGCCTTGGGTGGGGGGAAGGCGTTCAAAGGTGGGGAGGTACTGTTAATGCAGAAGCTTGCAGGGGTCTGGCGGGGAAACCTCTCTCGCCAGACGAAGCATCATGCACTTCATATGTTTAATATTTTCTCTATGAAAGAGTGATCAATTCTCCTTACATTCGTTATCCCCATTGCATGAGCACTGCCCGGGCGTGGAATTCTCCGGGGATGCGACCGCAAGGGACTGGCCCTTTCGATCATTTCAGTCATACTTCCAGCCCTGACATCTTGCGCACCGATCACGCCAGAGCCGGATCTCCGTCCATGTCCACACGCAAGTTGACCATCCGCAAGCTGCTTGTCGCCAATCGATCCGAGATTGCCATCCGCGTGTTTCGCGCGGCCAACGAGTTGGGGATCCGGACCGTCGCGGTCTGGGCTGAGGAAGACAAATATGCGCTTCACCGCTTCAAGGCCGACGAGAGCTACCTGATCGGCCGCGGCCCGCATCTGGAGCGCGATCTCGGACCGATCGAGAGCTATCTCTCGATCGACGAGATCATTCGCGTGGCGAAACTCTCCGGTGCCGATGCCATCCACCCCGGTTACGGGCTTCTCTCCGAAAGCCCCGAGTTTGCCGAAGCCTGCGCCGCCAACGGCATAATTTTCATTGGCCCCAGCCCTGAAACCATGCGCCGGCTCGGCAACAAGGTCGCCGCCCGCAATCTTGCCGTCGAGGTGGGCGTGCCGGTAGTCCCGGCGACCGACCCGCTGCCGGATGACATGACCGAGGTCGCCCGCCTTGCCGGCGAAATCGGCTACCCGCTGATGCTGAAGGCCTCGTGGGGCGGCGGCGGGCGCGGCATGCGCGTCATCCGCTCGGAAGCCGACCTCGCCCGCGAGGTGATGGAAGCGCGGCGGGAGGCCAAGGCCGCCTTCGGCAAGGATGAGGTCTATCTCGAAAAGCTTGTCGAGCGTGCCCGTCACGTCGAGGTCCAGGTCTTGGGCGACACCCATGGCAATGTCGTACACCTCTTCGAGCGCGACTGCTCCATCCAGCGCCGCAACCAGAAGGTCATCGAGCGCGCCCCGGCCCCCTATCTGAACGACGGGCAGCGGCAGGAGCTCTGCGGCCACGCCCTCAAGATCGCCCGCGCCACCAGCTATTCCGGCGCCGGCACGGTCGAATTCCTGATGGATGCAGACACGGGGCAGTTCTACTTCATCGAGGTCAACCCGCGCATCCAGGTCGAGCACACGGTCACGGAGGAAGTGACCGGCATCGACATCGTCAAGGCGCAGATCCGCATTGCCGAAGGTGCGGCCATCGGTGCGCCGGAATCCGGTGTGCCGCCGCAGGAGGAGATCCGCCTGCAAGGCCATGCCCTCCAGTGCCGTATCACCACGGAAGACCCGGAGCAGAACTTCATTCCCGACTACGGCCGCATTACCGGCTACCGCTCGGCGGCTGGCTTCGGCGTCCGGCTGGACGGCGGCACGGCTTATACGGGCGCCATCATTACGCGCTACTACGATCCGCTGCTGGTCAAGGTCACCACCTCGGGACGCACAACCGACGAGGCCATTGCCCGCATGGACCGGGCGCTGCGCGAGTTCCGCATTCGCGGCGTGGCAACCAACCTCACGTTTCTCGAGGCGATCATCAGTCACCCGAAGTTCCGCAACGCCTCCTACACCACCCGTTTCATTGACGAGACGCCGGAACTTTTCGCCCAGGTGAAGCGCCAGGACCGTGCAACCAAGCTGCTGACCTACCTCGCCGATGTAACGGTCAACGGCCATCCGGAGACGCGTGGCCGCCCGAAGCCCAAGAACGACGCCGCTCGCCCGCGCGTGCCCTATATCGACGCTCCCGTGCGGGAAGGCACAAAGCAGCTTCTGGATCGCCTTGGCCCGCAGAAGTTTGCCGAATGGATGCGAAACGAGAAGCGCTTGCTCGTCACCGACACCACCATGCGCGACGGCCACCAGTCGCTGCTCGCCACGCGCATGCGCACCTATGACATTGCGGCGGTCGCCGGCGTCTATGCAAAGGCCCTGCCGCAGCTTTTCTCGCTCGAATGCTGGGGCGGCGCGACCTTTGACGTCGCCATGCGCTTCCTGACGGAAGACCCGTGGGAGCGCCTGTCACTCATTCGGGAGGCCGCGCCGAACATCCTGCTCCAGATGCTGCTGCGCGGCGCAAATGGCGTCGGCTACACCAACTATCCGGACAACGTCGTCCGCTACTTCATTCGTCAGGCGGCCGCCGGCGGTATCGACCTCTTCCGCGTCTTCGACTGCCTGAACTGGGTCGAGAACATGCGCGTCGCCATGGATGCGGTGATCGAGGAAGGCAAGCTCTGCGAGGCCGCAATCTGCTATACCGGCGACATCCTCGACCCCAACCGCGCCAAGTACGACCTCAAGTACTACGTCGATCTGGCGAAAGAGCTGGACGCCGCCGGCGCCCACATCATCGCCGTCAAGGACATGGCGGGCCTGCTGAAGCCCGCCGCCGCGAAGGTGCTCTTCAAGGCGCTGCGCGAGGCGACGGATCTGCCGATCCACTTCCACACGCATGACACGTCGGGCATTTCGGCGGCCACCGTGCTTGCCGCCGTCGAGGCGGGCGTTGACGCCATCGACGCGGCCATGGATGCGCTTTCGGGGGGCACCTCGCAGCCCTGCCTTGGCTCCATCGTGGAAGCGCTCAAGGGCGACGAGCGCGACACCGGACTCGATACCGAGTGGATCCGCCGCATCTCCTTCTACTGGGAGGCGGTGCGCAACCAGTACGCCGCCTTCGAGAGCGACCTCAAGGGTCCGGCCTCGGAGGTCTACCTGCACGAAATGCCCGGCGGCCAGTTCACCAACCTCAAGGAACAGGCCCGCGCGCTCGGGCTCGAGACCCGCTGGCACGAAGTCGCCCGCGCCTATCACGACGCCAACCTGATGTTTGGCGACATCATCAAGGTCACCCCCTCCTCCAAGGTGGTGGGCGATATGGCCTTGATGATGGTATCGCAGGACCTGACCGTCGAGGACGTGCTCAACCCGGACCGCGATATCGCCTTCCCCGACTCGGTCGTCTCCATGCTGCGCGGCGACCTGGGCCAGCCCCCCGGCGGCTGGCCGGAAGCACTACAGAAAAAGGCGCTGAAGGGCGCTGAACCCATCACCGTGCGCCCCGGCTCGCTCCTGCCGGCGGCTGACCTGGAGGCCGAGCGCAAGGCCGTTGAGGCGAAGCTCGAGCGCAAGCTCAGCGACGCCGAGTTCGCCTCCTATCTGATGTATCCGAAGGTCTTCAGTGACTTCGCCGCGGCCCAGGCGGAATATGGCCCGGTGAGCGTGCTGCCCACCCCCGCCTACTTCTACGGCATGGCGCCGGAGGAGGAGATCTATGTCGATCTCGAGCAGGGAAAGACGCTGGTCATCCGTTGCCTGACGATTGGCGAGACGGACGACCAGGGCATGGTCACGGTCTTCTTCGAGCTGAATGGCCAGCCCCGCCACGTGAAGGTACCGAGCCGTCTCAACGGCGGTGGAGCGGCTCGCGTCCGCCGCAAGGCCGAGCCCGGCAACCCCGCGCACGTTGGCGCCCCGATGCCGGGCGTCGTCTCGACCGTGGCGGTGGCCGCCGGGCAAACCGTGAAGGCTGGTGACGTGCTGCTCTCCATCGAGGCCATGAAGATGGAAACCGTGCTGCACGCCGAGCGCGACGGCGAGATCGCGGAGGTGCTGGTCAAGGCAGGCGAACAGATCGACGCGAAGGACCTTCTCGTGGTCTACGTCTAGCGGTTCCGGGAAAAGTGGGAACCGGTTTTCCGTCCGGAACCGCGGAGAAATCGCCGGTTCCAGAAAAAGTGGGAACCGGTTCTCCGCCATATGCGGTTCCGAGAGAAGTGGGCGCCACACCTTTTCCGGCTGGAACGGCAAGACAGGGAATGTAGCGGCAGGGATCGGCGGGAGAGAATGCGGCCATTACCTCCGCCTGACGTGAGCGGGGTGGGCGGCGCCCCTTCGCCGTTGCCGGATATACTTGCACGGCTACACATTTTGACGATTTCCCCACGCCGCAATGTCCTGCGAATTGCTTGCGTCTACCTCCATTGCTTATGATAACGACCCTACTTGATTGGCAAAATCAAGACGCTACAAGTATCATTGACGACCATATAAGTATTAGTTTTTATCGTTATTCAAACAACCGTCCCGCACAAACACCTTCTCTATTTCGCCTCTCCCATGTATAAACACCGAAATAACGCCGTGTAATCTTTGTGATCTGCGTGCATCGTGGCAACGGATCCCGGGATTGCCGGAGAGATCAATGGCATGAACGTCATCGTCCGTCTCAGATCGGAGTTGAATGTCGCAGGAGCTTGCAAGGAAAACCATCTGGGCTGCCGCCCTTGCCGCGGTCTTGATCGTATTGGCCGTTTTTGTCGGGCTTCCATTCCTTGCCTCGACACAACTGGTCCGGGACCGCATCGCCCAGCAGCTGACGGCCTGGAGCGGCTACCGCGTCACCATCGACGAGGCGCCCGACATCCATGTCTGGCCTACCTTTCGCGCCGTTCTGCGGGATGTGCGTTTCCAGGACTGGAACGGCGAGCGCGAGCCGATCCTTGAAGCGGAAGACATAGAGATCGACCTTTCTGCGCTGGCGGCGCTTCAGGGCAATGTCGTCTTCACCCGCCTGCGCCTGGTCCGCCCGGTCCTGCGCATTCATAATGCCCCCCTACCTCCGTCGTCATCTCCCCAGCGTTGGGGCAGGCTTGCCCGCTCCGTACAGGCGGCCCGTGCCGCACTCGCTGAATCTCCCAAGGATCCGGATCTGAGCGCCCTGCCCTCCGACACGCTCGGGGAGATCGAGCTGGTCGACGGGCGGATCCTGTACCAGACGGGTGATTCCTGGGTGGATTTCGTCACCAGCCTCTCCGGCGAACTCGACTGGCCTGCGCTGAACCGGCCGGCCAATCTGACGGCCCAGGGCATCTGGCAGGGCGAATCCGTTTCGGTCCGCGCGAACTCGGCGCAACCGCTTCTTCTCGTCGCCGGCGGGACAGCCCCGCTTGCGCTTTCGGTGGATGCGGCCCCCGCCAACGCATCGTTCCGCGGCACCGCCAGTCTTGCCGGCGATGGGTTGATCGATGGCGAAATCAGCGTCTCGGCCCCATCCGTCAACCGCATGGTCGAATGGCTTCTCGGGCTACGCTTCTCAGGCGGGAGGATTGGCCCTTTCACGCTGTCCGGCCGCATTGCCGGCAACGGCCGCCGCATCAAGCTTGGGGCTTCCACCCTGGGCGTATATGCGAGTTCCGGCCGGGGAACCCTCGAACTGGGGCTCGAACAAAACCGGCCGACTCTTATCGGGACTCTGGCCTTTGACACGCTGAACCTGCAATCGCTGGTGCAGACGCTCAATCCGTTGAACCGGGTCAGATCCGACAGCACCGGACCATTGCCGTTGCGCAATGTCGATTTCGACCTGCGCTTTTCCGCCGCCTCCGCGACCTACGGGCCCATTTCCCTGTCCAAGGTGGCCCTGTCCGCCAAGGCTTCCGAGCAGCTCTCCACCTTCGACATCACCGATGCCTCCGGCTTCGGCGGAACATTTCAGATCGGCCTTCGCGCGGACACGAGCGGGGAACGGCCGGTCCTCGTCCTCCGTCTGAACGGAAGCGGCGTCGCGCTTGGCGAACTTGCCGAGATCTTCGGGCGTCGGCATCTGGTCCCTCAGGGCAAGGCCGATTTCTCCGTCTACCTCAAGGGAACCGGCACGAGCCTCCGAAATCTCGCCGCAACCGCCCAGGGGGAGGCATCGGCCACCTTCGGCGCTGGCGCTCTTCAGGGGGTCAACCTGAAAGACCTTCTGTCGGACTCCGGGCCGTCCGGCTTCAGTGCCCTCACCGCGGACACCGAAGGCAGCGTCTCGCTCGACGGCGCCAGCCTGAAAGCCACCGTAAAGAACGGCGTGGCCGAGATAACGGCGGCGGAGATAAGCGCTGGCGATTACCGGGTGACCATGCAGGGTCTGGTTCCGCTGGCGGGGCGTGCGCTCGCCCTCTCCGCGACGGCGACAGACGGGCGGGAAAGGGCCAATTTCTTCATCGGCGGCTCCTGGGAAGCGCCGTTCATCACGCGCCCCCTCCACCTGCAATAGAGCAGCTCCAGGAAAACTGGGAACCGGCTTTCCGTCCGGAACGGCGACAAGGCAATTACTTGGAGCAATTAGAGTTACTTGGAGCAATTAGAGTTTCCGTGAATGGCTGCATTGCTCCAGCGCGGCAGCGCCCGGCCCGGAAAAGTCCCCGGGCTCGCGCCATCACGCGACGGTCTGCGCCATTTTCCAGTTGCGGTGCTTGTTGAAGATGGAGGCTGCCAGCACCCCGAGGGTCACGATGCCGATCAGCACTGTGCTGATGGCGTTGATCTCCGGCGTCACGCCGAGCCGCACCTGGCTGTAGATCTTCATCGGCAGCGTCGTGGCGCCCGGGCCGGACGTGAAGCTTGCGATCACCAGGTCGTCGAGCGACAGCGTGAAAGCCAGCATCCAGCCAGCGATCACCGCCGGAGCGATAACCGGCAGCGTCACCTGGAAGAAGGCCCGCACGGGCGTTGCTCCCAGGTCCATTGCCGCCTCCTCAAGCGAGCGGTCGAAAGTGGCGAGCCGCGACTGCACCACCACCGCCACGTAGCACATCGAGAAGGTCGTGTGCGCCAGTGTCACCGTGAGGAACCCGCGGTCGAGCCCGATGGCAACGAACAGCAGCAATAGCGACAGGCCCGTGATCACCTCGGGCATGACCAGCGGCGCCACCGCCATGCCGGAGAACAGCAGCCGCCCGCGGAACTGGCCGTAGCGCGTAAGCGCCACCGCCGCCATCGTGCCGAGAACGGTCGCAATCGTCGCGGAGAACACCGCCACCCGTGCCGTCACCCATGCGGCGTCCATCAGTCCGCTGTTCTTCAGCATCTCCCCGTACCACTTGGTCGAAAAGCCGCCCCAGACTGTCACCAGTTTGGACTCGTTGAACGAGTAGATCACGAGCAGGAGGATGGGCAGGTAGAGGAAGGCGAAGCCCAGCGTCAGCGAGACGAGGTTGAATCGGCTCATGCTTCTCGACATCTCACACCTCGCTTTCGCGTGTGCGCGCCTGCACCCGCTGGAAGTAGACGATCGGCAGGACAAGGATCAGCAACAGCAGAATGGCCACGGCGGAGGCCACGGGCCAGTCGCGGTTGGCGAAAAACTCGGTCCACAGGGTCTTGCCGATCATCAGCGTGTCGGAACCGCCGAGCAGGTCCGGGACCACGAACTCGCCGACCGCCGGGATGAATACCAGCATCGACCCGGCCACCACACCCGGAAGTGAGAGCGGGAAGGTCACGGTCCAGAAGGCCTTGGTCGGTGTGCAGCCGAGGTCCTGCGCCGCCTCGATCAGCGAATGATCCATCTTCTCCAGCGCCGCATAGAGCGGCAGCACCATGAATGGCAGATACGAATAGACGATGCCGATGTAGATCGCCCAGTCCGTGTTGAGGATGATAAGCGGCTGGTTGATCACCCCAAGCCACATCAGGAACTGGTTCAGGAGGCCCTCCGGCTTCAGGATCGCGATCCACGCATAGATGCGGATGAGGAAACTCGTCCAGAACGGCAGGATGACCAGCATCACCAGGTAAGAGCGCATGTTCTCCGGCGCCCGCGCCATGCCGTATGCGATCGGGTAGCCGATAAGCAGCGTCAGCAAGGTCGAGATGGCGGCGAACTTCAGGCTCGACAGGTACGACTTGATGTAGAGGGGGTCGTCGAAGACCCAGAAGTAATTGTCGAAAGAAAACTCCCGGAACGCCTCGACGAGGCCGCTCCATCCCTCCGCCAGGTCGACCGTCGGGAAATAGGGCGGCATCGCATTCGCCGTCTGCGACAACGAAATCTTGAAGACGATCAGGAATGGCGCCAGGAACAGCACCAGCAGCCACAGATACGGGGCTCCGATGACCAGCCAGCGAAGCGAGAAGGAAAACCGCCGGGGCATCTCCCTGTCCTCCTAACGGGTCAGAATGACGCCCGCGTCGGGGGCGAAGGATACCCACGCGCGGTCGTACCAGGTCAGGACGTCCTCAACCGTCCGGCGGCTGTTCATCATGCTGATCTTGATGATGCGCCCGTCATCCAGTTTCAGATTGTAGAGCGTAAGGTCACCGAGATAGGCGATGTCCCACACCTCGCCCTCGATGGCATTGACGGCATCGGCGGGCCGCTGGCGGGTGATCGTCATCTTCTCGGGCCGGACCGCGAGCGATCCGGAACCGTTGACCTGCGGATTGGCCCCCAGGCTGACGAGGAACTCCGAACCGCTCTTGTCCCGGAACCGCGCCGTTCCGCCCTTCTTCTCGACGATTTCCCCGTCGAAGATATTGATGCTGCCGATGAACTCTGCCACGAAGCGCGAATTGGGTGCCTCATAGATCTCCGCCGGCGTCGCCACCTGCAGCACCTTGCCCGCGTCCATCACCGCGATGCGGTCGGCCATGGTCATGGCCTCGTCCTGGTCATGCGTGACGATGACGAAGGTGAGCCCCAGCTCCTGCTGCAGGTCCATCAGCTCGAACTGCGTTTCCTCGCGCAGCTTCTTGTCGAGCGCTCCCAGCGGCTCGTCCAGCAGCAGCACCCGCGGCCGCTTGGCAAGTGCGCGGGCCAGCGCTACGCGCTGCCGCTGGCCGCCCGAAAGCTGGTGCGGCTTGCGTGCGGCATACTTCTCCAGCTTCACGAGCTTCAGCATGCTCGCGACGCGCTCGGCGATCTTGTCCTTAGGCATGCCTTCCTGCTTGAGGCCGAAGGCAATGTTCTTCTCCACCGTCATGTGCGGGAAGAGCGCGTAGGACTGGAACATCATGTTCACCGGCCGCCGGTAGGGCGGCACGCCGGAAAGATCCTGCCCGTCCAGCAGCACGCGCCCCGACGTCGGCTGCTCGAATCCCCCCAGCATCCGCAACAGCGTGGTCTTGCCGCAACCCGAAGGTCCTAGCAGGACGAAGAACTCCCGCTCGTAGATGGAAAGGGAAAGGTTATCGACCGCCGTATGTGAGCCAAAGTGCTTGGTCACGTTTTCAAAACGGATCAGCGGCTTCGCCTCGGGGTTGGTCCAGGGCGCAAAGTCACGCCGGATGCTGCCAAGAGACGCCATGAATTCTGCCTCCCGTCCCAACGATAGGAATCGGCCGGCTGCTGCGATGCAGCCGGCCGGGACACGCTGTGCGTATTACTGTCCGGTTACGATCTTGGTCCAGAGACGGGTCACGAACCGCTGGGTCTTCGGATCAAACGGCAGCACCGTGAACAGCTTGGACATGATCGCCTGGTCCGGATAGACGGCGGGATCGTTGATGATTTCCTCGTCGATGAACTCCTGCGAGGCGAGGTTGCCGTTCGCGTAGACCGTGAAGTTCGAGGCCTTGGCGATCACGTCCGGGCGCATGATGAAGTTGAGGAACTCGTGCGCCTCCTCGACATTCTTGGCGTCTGCCGGGATTGCCATCTGGTCGAACCACATCTGAGCGCCTTCCTGGGGAATGGCGTAGGCGACTTCGACGCCGTTGTTCGCCTCGGCCGCGCGGTCGCGGGCCTGGAAGACGTCGCCCGAGTAGCCGATCGCCAGGCAGATGTCGCCGTTGGCCAGCGCGTTGATGTATTCCGACGAATGGAACTTGCGGATGTACGGGCGAACCGCCAGCAGCACGTCGCCGGCCTTCTGCAGCTCGTCCTGATCGGTCGTGTTCGGATCAAGCCCCAGGTAGTTGAGCGCCGCGCGCAGCACGTCGGTCGGCGTGTCGAGCACGTAGATGCCGCAGTCGGCGAGTTTGGCGGCCTTTTCCGGATCGAAGAGAACATCCCAGGACTCAATCCTGTCGATGCCGAGCGCCTCCTTCACCTTGGCCACGTTGTAGCCAAGCCCGGTCGTGCCCCACATGTAGTTGATCGAGTAGGCGTTGTCCGGATCGTACATCGCCGTGTTCTTCTCGATCACGTCCCACATGTTCTTGAGGTTGGGAAGCTTCGACTTGTCGAGCTTCTGGAAAACGCCCGCCTGGATCTGGCGCGCCAGGAACTCGCCGGTGGGACTGACGACGTCATAGCCAGACCCGCCAGCGAGGAGCTTGGTTTCAAGAACCTCGTTCGAGTCATAGACGTCGTAGACGACCTTGATGCCCGTCTCCTTGGTGAAATCTTCCAGGATGCTTTCGTCGATATAGTCCGACCAGTTGTAGACGTTGACGACGCGTTCCTGAGCCGACGTCCCGTTGACGGAGAGAGCTGTAGAAACGGAAAGAACTGAAAGAAGCACAAGCTTACGCATGACGGACCCACTCCCTCCACAAGGCGCACCCTGCAGCGCCAGAAAACCGCACGAAACTATTGTCGAACACTGTTATTAACAAGCAGGAATCTAGGTAGTTGCAGAAGATTTCCCCCAGGCTTTCGAGAATTTGATCGTCATGCCCGTTGGTGATTGACTCGCCCCTGTCTTGTCTGTATTGGGGCGGCTGTAGGCTTACAACCACTGATTGCGCGTGGGGACGCGATGGCGGGGGGAATGGCGAGGTCCTCGACGAGGAGGACAGAGGCTGCCAGACAGCGCACGACTGGCGCTGCGCTGATTGTTTCATCATCGCCGGCGAACAGGATCATCCTGAGCAACAGCCTGAAGCTGGTGAAGTGCCGCCCTCAGTTCATGGATCCTTCCGGACCGGCTGGCGACCTAGATGGCGCCGACGTGTCCGTCGCGGTTCTGGACGAGACGGGCGGGGAAAGCGCCAGCGACCAGCTTGTCGATGCCCTGATCAGGCTACGCGACAGCCGCGGCGACGGGCTGCCCCGCATCATTATCATCGCCCGGCAGAAGCCCTTTGACGGCACCGTCAAGTTGGCCATGGCTGCGGATGCCATCATTACGCTTCCGCTTACGCCGGAAAAGATCCAGTGTACGGTAACTGACCTGCTGCAAGACTTTTCGACGCACTGAAGTCGGCAAGACGGGTGACGGGCGGGTTCCGTGACCTAAATTGAACGAATTGCTCGGCGAGAACGTGCCTTCATTGCAACTTGATCCGCTCATATATTAATTAGCATTGAACCATTTGGGTGATTGATGTTGAAAAAGAAAAAGAACTCCAACGGGAAGAGCCAACAGAAGGGCCCTGCCCCCTATCTGCTCAGTCCTCGCGGCGTGAAGGATTGGAAACAGGCCACGGAGTGGCTGGCCTGGCGCGGGATCGAGGACATCGAGTGCATCACGCCCGACCAGGCAGGCATTGCGCGTGGCAAGATGATGCCCGCGAAGAAGTTCATCTCCAACACATCGCTCGCCCTGCCGTCGGCGGTGTTTCTCACCACCATCTCCGGTGAGTATCCGGAGGATGGCCACGGCTTCGTGTATCCCGAGGATGACGGCGACCTGAAACTGGTGCCGGACCTCAACACGCTGGCGGTCGTGCCGTGGGAGAGCGACCCCACGGCGCAGGTGATTTGTGACCTGGCCCGCCAGGATGGCCGTGCCGTCGAATACAGCCCCCGCAACGTGCTCCGCCGGGTGATGAGGAAATATGCCGAGCTCGGCATGAAGCCGATCGTGGCGCCGGAGATCGAATTCTATCTGGTGCACAAGAACCCGGACCCGGACTATCCGCTGACGCCTCCGGTCGGCCGTTCGGGCCGTCCGATCGGCGGCGGCCAGGGCTACTCGATCGCCGGTGTCAACGAGTTCGACGAGCTGATCGACGACATCTACCATTTCTCCGAGGCCCAGGGCCTGGAGATCGACACGCTGATCCACGAGGAAGGCGCCGGGCAGCTCGAAATCAATCTGCGTCACGGCGACCCGATCGAGCTTGCCGACCAGGTCTTCATGTTCAAGCGCACGATCCGCGAGGCGGCGCTGAAACATGACATCTACGCCACCTTCATGGCCAAGCCGATTCAGGACCAGCCCGGCTCGGCCATGCACATTCATCAGTCCATCGTGGACGCGAAGACAGGCCAGAACGTCTTCTCCAACCCGGACGGCAGCGAGAGCGAGACCTTCCGTCACTTCATCGGCGGTCTGCAGAAGCACATCCCGAATGCCCTGGTCATGCTGGCTCCTTACGTGAATTCGTACCGCCGCCTGACGCAGAGCGCGGCTGCGCCGGTCAACACCCGCTGGGGCTATGACAACCGCACCGCGGCCTTCCGCGTGCCGATCTCGGATCCGTCCGCGCGCCGCGTCGAGAACCGCATCCCCTCGTCTGACGCCAACCCCTATCTCGCGCTGGCCGCGTCGCTGGCCTGCGGCCTGCTCGGCATCCTGAACCGGATCGAGCCGGATGCCCCGGCTACGAAAACGGTCAACGAAGATTTGATCGAGCTGCCGCGCGGCCTGCTTGAAGCCGTCGCGCTTTTCGAGCAGGACAAGCAGCTGCATGAAATTCTGGGCGAAAGCTTTGTCACGACCTTTGCGGCAATCAAGCGCATGGAGTTCGAGACGTTCATGCGTGTAATCAGCCCATGGGAGCGAGAGTATCTCCTCCTGAACGTTTAAACGTATAGGAATCAGCCTGTTATGGGCTACCAGTCTCCGATTTCGCCCGGCATTTCGTGGTACGAGGCGACCCTTGAGGAAAGACCCGAATTTCCCGCACTCGATGGCAGCCGTAGCGCCGATGTGGTGATCATCGGCGGCGGCTTCACCGGCCTGTCGGCGGCGGTCGCGCTCGCCCAGGCTGGCTCCGACGTCGTCCTGATCGAGGCCCACCGCCTCGGCGATGGCGCGTCGGGTCGCAACGGCGGCCAGCTCGGAACCGGCCAGCGCTCCTGGGTGGAAGACCTGGAGGCGGAAATCGGCTTCACGCGCGCCAAGGCGCTCTTCGATCTCGCGGAGGAGGCCAAGGCCCATCTCCTGTCCTTCGCGGCCGGGCACAAGATCGACATCGAGTACATGCCCGGCCAGCTCTCCGTGACCCACAAGCAGCGTCTCCTGCCTGCCTACCGCAGGCACGCGGACTACATGCGCGAGCGGGTCGGCTACCAGCACATCGCCTTCATGGACCGCGAGGAGACGGTCTCCCGCCTCGGGTCCACCCACTACTTCGGAGGCATCCGCGACACGGGCACCGGCCACATCAATCCGCTGAAGCTGGTGGTGGGCACTGCCCGCGTGGCGGCTGCCGCCGGCGCGAAGATCTTCGAGCATACACCGGCCACGGGCATTCGTTCCGAGGGTGGGAAGGTCACGGTGACAACGCAGCGCGGAACCATCACTGCCGACCACTGCCTGCTTGCCGCCAATGCCCATATCGGCGGCCTCGAGAAGCAGACGGCGCGCCATGTGATGCCGATCGGCTCCTTCATCGGCGCGACACCGCCTCTCCCGCCGGACACGAGCGTTCTACCGGGCGGCGAGAGCGTCGACGATTCCCGCTTCGTGGTCCGCTATTTCCGCAAGTCCCGCGACAACCGCCTTCTGTTCGGCGGCCGCGAGGTCTATTCCAAGGCCAATCCCGGCGACATTAGCCACCAGATTCGACGCCAGATCGCGGAAATCTACCCGACGCTGCGCAACACCGAGATCACCCACGCCTGGGGCGGCTACGTCGGCATCACCATGCCGCGCCTGCCCTTCGTGCGCGAGGTCATGCCGCATGTAATTTCCATCGGCGGCTACTCCGGCCACGGCGTCATGCTGTCGAACTTCATGGGCAGGCTCTATGCGGAAACCATCGCCGGCAATCGCGAGCGGCTGAAGCTCTTCGAAGACCTGAAGATCCCGCCCTTCCCCGGCGGGCATCGCTTCCAGTCGGTGCTCCAGCTCGTTGCCCTCAACTGGTTCGCCCTGCGCGACCGGATCTGAACGCGGAAGCTTCCTTCGGAAGAAGCGAGCGACGGAAGATCAGGACTTGGGGCTCGTCCCCAAGTCCTTGGCAAGAGCCAGAGCGGGAACTGACAGAATCTCCAACTTCCTTCCGAGCCCCCAGCAGTTCATTACCCCCTTCTCCCGACCCGGTCCTCCTTCCCCCTGCCATGTTTGAATGCTTCAATAACATCTGGCGTTTTTAAATCGATTAGCATACAAACCGGCCGTAACCTCAAGGGCAGTGCGCGCATGACGAGCCAGATAATTCCGGTTGAACCCTTTGATCTTGTTGTCTTCGGAGCGACCGGAGACCTTTCCCAGCGCAAGCTGCTGCCGGCGCTCTACCAGCGCCAGCGCGCAGGTCAGTTCAGCGAGCCGACCCGCATCATTGGCGCGGCGCGCACGGAGATGAATGACGACCAGTTCCGGGAGCTGGCGAAGAAGGCCATCGTCGAACACGTGCCCCCGTCGGAAATCGACGCTGCGGAGCTGGACCGGTTCCTGAAGCGGCTCACCTACGTCCCGGTGGATGCCCGCACGGGGGGCGGTTTCCCCGCCCTCAAGGAACAGCTTGGCAATGACGAGACCATCCGCGCCTTCTATCTCGCCGTGGCGCCCGCCATCTTCGGCGACTTCGTCCGGCAGATCGAAGAGCATAGGCTCAACACGCCCACGGCCCGTATCATCGTGGAGAAGCCCATCGGCCGCAGCCTCGTGACCGCCCGCCACGTGAACGAGATCGTCGGCAGCGTTTTCGACGAGCGCCACATCTTCCGCATCGATCATTACCTGGGCAAGGAGACGGTGCAGAACCTGATGGCGCTGCGCTTTGCCAACGCCATGTACGAGCCGCTCTGGAACAATGCCCACATCGACCACGTGCAGATCACCGTAGCCGAATCGGTCGGCATCGAGGGGCGCGCCGACTACTACGACAAGGCCGGCGCCCTGCGCGACATGGTGCAGAACCACATGCTGCAGCTCCTTTGCCTCGTCGCCATGGAGCCGCCCTCATCCCTCGACGCGGATGCTGTCCGCGATGAGAAGCTGAAGGTTCTGCGTGCGCTGAAGCCGATCAACGGCTCCAACGCCGAACGTTGCACCGTGCGCGGCCAGTACCGCGCCGGCGCGTCCGCCGAGGGGCCGGTCAAGTCCTACATCGACGATCTCGGCGGCGTTCCCAGCAACACCGAGACCTTCGTCGCCCTCAAGGCCGAGATCGGCAACTGGCGCTGGGCGGGTGTGCCCTTCTACCTGCGCACAGGCAAGCGCCTCGCCGCGCGGGTTTCCGAAATCGTCATCGAGTTCAAGCCCATCCCGCATTCCATCTTCGGCGAGGGTGCGGGGCCCGTATTCGCCAACCAGCTGGTAATCCGTCTCCAGCCGGACGAGGGCGTGAAGCAATGGATTATGATCAAGGACCCTGGCCCCGGTGGCATGCGCCTGCGCCACGTGCCGCTCGACATGAGCTTCGCCGAATCCTTCAAGGACCGGAACCCGGACGCCTATGAGCGTCTCATCATGGACGTGATCCGCGGCAACCAGACCCTGTTCATGCGCCGCGACGAGGTGGAGGCGGCCTGGCACTGGATCGACCCGATCATCGCCGCCTGGGAGGACAACAAGCAGCCGGTCCAGCTCTACACGGCAGGCACCTGGGGCCCCTCGGCCTCCATCGCCCTGATCGAGCGGGAAGGCCGCACCTGGCACGAGAGCATCTGACGATGAACATCGAATGGCACACGTTCGAGACACCGTCCGCGCTGGCCGACGCGCTCGCCGCCGCCGTGGCGGGCGAGCTTTCCGCTGCCGTTGACGCGCGGGCTGGGGCCCTTCTCGCCGTCTCCGGCGGCACCACGCCGCGCCTCTTCATGGAGCGCCTGTCCGAAGCCCCGCTGGACTGGGAGAAGGTTACCGTCACGCTCGCCGACGAGCGCTTCGTGCCGCCCTCCTCCGACCGGTCCAACGCGAAGCTGGCGCGGGAACATCTGCTCAAAAACCGGGCGGCCGCAGCCATCTTTGTCCCTCTCTACTCCGATGCGGGGGATGTCGGCGAAGCTGCCCGGTTGGCTGCCAGCCGCATTTCCGCCCTGCCCCTGCCGCTCGATGTCGTTGTCCTCGGTATGGGCACCGACGGGCACACGGCATCCTTCTTCCCCGATGCGGCCAACATTGGCGATATACTCGCGGCGGAGGACGGCCCTGCCGTCCTTCCCGTCATCTCGGGGACGGCGCAGGAGCCGCGGCTGACTCTTTCCATGCCCGTCATCAGCGGTGCGCGCTCAGTGTTCCTGCATATCGAGGGCGACGACAAGAAAGCCGTCCTCGAGCGGGCGCTGGCCGAAGAACCGCCGCTCCCCATCCGGGCCGTCATCGAAAGGACAGCGGTGCCCGTCCGCGTTTACTGGGCCCCGAAAGGTTGAGAACCATGACCGTCAGAGCTGAGCTTCAGGCAATCACCGACCGAATCCGCGAGCGTTCCCGCCCCACCCGCGAAGCCTATCTTGCCCGCGTCGAGGAGGCGATTTCGAAGGGACCGCACCGCGCCGTACTCTCCTGCGGCAATCTCGCCCACGGCTTTGCCGCCTGTGCGCCGGGCGACAAGGCGGCACTGGCGGGCTCGACGGCGCCGAACCTCGCCATCATCACCGCCTACAACGACATGCTCTCGGCCCATCAACCCTATGAGCACTATCCCGAACTGATCCGCGAGGCCGCCCGCGAGGTGGGCGCGGTGGCGCAGGTCGCCGCCGGCGTTCCCGCCATGTGCGATGGTGTCACCCAGGGCCAGCCCGGCATGGAGCTGTCGCTGTTCTCGCGCGACGTGATCGCGCTCTCCGCCGCCGTTGGCCTCTCGCACAACATGTTCGACGCCGCGGTCTTCCTGGGCATCTGCGACAAGATCGTGCCGGGTCTGATGATCGCCGCCCTTACCTTCGGCCATCTGCCCGCCGTCTTCATCCCCGCGGGCCCCATGACCTCCGGCCTGCCAAACGACGAGAAGGCGAAGGTCCGCCAGCTCTACGCCGAGGGCAAGGTGGGCCGCGATGCGCTGCTCGAAGCCGAGTCGAAGTCCTACCACGGCCCCGGCACCTGCACTTTCTACGGCACAGCCAATTCCAACCAGATGATGATGGAAATGATGGGTCTCCATATCCCCGGCTCGTCCTTCATCAACCCGAACACCCCGCTGCGTACCGCGCTGACGAGGGAAGCGGCAAAGCGGGCGATCGCCATCACCACCCAGGGCAACGAGTTCACGCCCATCGGCCGCATGATCGACGAGCGCTCCATCGTCAACGCCGTGGTCGGTCTCAACGCCACCGGCGGCTCCACCAACCACACGATTCATCTGATTGCCATTGCCGCTGCCGCCGGCATCAGCCTGACCTGGCAGGACATCGAGGAGATTTCCGACCTCGTGCCGCTGCTCGCCCGCGTCTACCCGAACGGCCTTGCCGATGTGAACCACTTCCACGCCGCAGGCGGTCTCGGTTTCCTGATCCGCGAGCTGCTGGACGCCGGTCTGCTGCATGAAGATGTCTCAACGGTCTGGGGTCCCGGCCTGCGCAACTACGCCGTCGAGGCCAGGCTCAGCGAGGATGGCAATGTTATCCGCATCCCCGCCCCCGAGCAGAGCGGCAACGAGAAGGTTCTCGTTCCCGTCTCGAGGGCATTCCAGCCAACGGGCGGCCTGCGCCTTCTCACCGGAAACCTTGGCAACGCGATCATCAAGGTCTCTGCGGTCAAGCCGCAGCACCGCATCATCGAGGCTCCCGCCATGGTTTTCCATACGCAGGAGGAACTCCAGCAGGCCTTCAAGGAGGGCCGCATGAACCGCGACGTGGTGGCGGTGGTCCGCTACCAGGGCCCCAAGGCGAACGGCATGCCGGAACTGCACAAGCTCACCCCGGCCCTCGGCGTCCTGCAGGACCGCGGCTACCGCGTGGCCCTGGTGACGGATGGCCGCATGTCCGGCGCTTCCGGCAAGGTGCCGGCCGCCATCCATGTGACCCCCGAGGCGCTCGACGGTGGCCCGATCGCGAAGATCCGCGACGGCGACATTGTCCGCGTCGATGCCGGGACCGGCCGCCTCGAGGTGCTCGTGGATGAGCAGGAGTTCGCCCGCCGCGAGGTGGAGCCCGTCGATCTCTCCTTCCGCCAGCACGGCATGGGACGCGAACTCTTCGCCGCCTTCCGCCGGATCGCGGGCCGCGCCGACGAGGGTGCGTCGATATTCGAGCGGGTCTAGCGAAACATGGCTTGCGCTGACCCCCGCCGGTGAATATTCAACCACCACCTTCACTCACCCATACTCGAGGGAGATGACCGTGGCGGAAATCATCGACGGCAAGGCCGTGGCGGCTGAAATCGTGGCGAAAGTGACGGCGCATGCGGCGTCCATCGCGGGTACCGTGGTGCCGGGTCTGGCAACCATTCTCGTCGGTGAGGATCCCGCAAGCCAGGTCTATGTCGCATCCAAGTCCCGGATGGCGAAGGAATGCGGCTTCCACTCCGTGCAACACACCCTGCCGAGGGAGATCACCCAGGCTGAGCTGCTGGCGCTGGTTGATCGGCTCAACAACGATCCCGCCATCCACGGCATCCTTGTTCAGTTGCCGCTCCCGGATCACATCGACTCTGGCGCGGTCATCCAGGCCATCTCGCCGGACAAGGACGTCGACGGCTTCCACTTCATCAACGTCGGCAAGCTCGGCACTGGCGAGATCGACTCGGCGTTCGTGCCCTGTACCCCTGCGGGCTGCATGCTGCTGATCGACCGCGTGCGCGGTCGGGATCTCTCCGGCCTCTCTGCCGTCGTGGTGGGCCGATCCAACATCGTCGGCAAACCGATGGCGAACCTGCTGCTGGCCGCCAACGCCACCGTCACCATCGCCCACAGCCGCACGGCCAACCTGCCGGAGGTGGTCCGCCAGGCGGATATCGTGGTTGCCGCGGTGGGCCGTCCGCAGATGATCAAGGGCGACTGGATCAAGCCCGGCGCGACCGTGATCGATGTCGGCATCAACCGCATTCCCGCCCCCGAGAAGGGTGAGGGAAAGACCCGCCTCGTCGGCGACGTTGACTTCAACTCGGCCAGCAAGGTTGCCGGCGCCATCACGCCCGTTCCGGGCGGCGTTGGCCCCATGACCATCGCCATGCTGATGGCGAACACGCTGACTGCGGCCTGCCGCGCCGCCGGCCTCGAACAGCCGAAGTTCTGACCGGCCCGGCTACGGACTTTCGCTCGACCGCGATTGGGCATAATCAATAGTCGACACGTGCGGCGCGCTGCGCACCGGATCAGACAGAACGCGGAAAGGATCACCAATGGCCGGAACAGTCATCCTCGTCGGCTGCGGCAACATGGGTTTCGCCATGCTGAAGGGCTGGCTCGCCTCCGGCGCGGTGCAGCCCGCCGACGTGCTGGTTATCGAGCCCAAAGAGGCGCTGCGCGCCCGAGCCGCCGAGGCAGGCGTCCGTATCGCTGCCACTCCCGATGCCATAGCAGGCGAGACCGCCGATCTCGTGGTGATCGCGGTCAAGCCGCAGGTTATCCGCGACGTGCTTCCGGCATATCGCCCGCTCGCCCCGAAGGCGGCCTTCCTGAGCGTTGCCGCCGGCATCGCCATCCGCACCATCACCGACATCCTGGGCGAAAGCACGCCGGTCATCCGCTGCATGCCGAACACCCCGGCCGCCATCGGCAAGGGCATGATGGCTGTCTATCCCAACGCCCTTGTCTCTCCGGAGATGATGGCCTTCGTGAACACGCTGCTTTCCGCGAGCGGCGAGGTCGCGGTGCTGGAGGACGAGAGCCAGATGGACGCCGTGACTGCAGTCTCGGGCTCCGGTCCCGCTTACGTCTTCCATTTCATCGAATGCCTGACCGCGGCCGCCATCAAGGCGGGGCTCTCGGAACCGACCGCGAAGCTGCTCGCCATGCAGACGGTCTACGGTGCGGCCAATCTGGCGAAGGAAAGCGGCGAGGAGCCTGGTCGCCTGCGCGAGCAGGTGACGAGCCCCAACGGCACCACCGCCGCCGCTCTTGCCGTCCTGATGGGCGACAACCGGCTAGCAAACCTGATCGACGAGGCCGTCGACGCCGCCCGCCGCCGTTCGATCGAACTGGGCAAGTAGCCAGTTTCGGAAATACCGCCTCCTTATCTCCCCTTCTGGTGAGCCTGTCGAACCACGAGAGAGAGAGGAGATTTTTCAGTTTGTTGCTTCAAACGCTCCCGCAGGCTGACGCAGCGAGCATCCGGGCCAAATACCTATACAGCGCCCCCGAACACCATTTCATCCTGCAGCCGCCGCAGCTCCATGAGCTTGGTGCCCGGTACCGGCGCCACATTGGCGTAGGTGAGCAGCTCGCCCTTCTTCACCGGCTTGAGAACCGTTCCGCCCTCGAGCAGGCCGCACGGCACGGCGTCCGACGCACGCGCATCCTCGACGCTCATGGTCCACGAGCGGTAGGTATATTCGCCGATCGCGTCCAGTTTCTCGCCCGCCTGCAGGTCGCGCTTGGCGACCGCGCAGACTTCCGCCACGGGGCGCGGCAGCGGCACCATGTCAGCCTTGCGGTAGAGCACGGCGCGGGCGCAGGAGAGCGGCACCTCTAGGCTGGTGAGATGGAACGGCCGGTAGAAGGTGAAATAGGGGCCCTCGCCGAGCTTCAGGTCGCTCATGCGCTCGGTGAGCCGCGGATGCGACATGTCGGCGATGACGAACACGCCCGGCGCAACGCCCCTGCCGATCGAATAATCCACCACACCGCGGCGCGAGAGGATGCCGCCGTCCTCCTTCGGGCAGAGTACGCGCGGCAGTTCCTCGAGTGTCGCCGCGGGCCCGTGCATGCCCGGCTTGTCAGGCACCAGGCCGGTGGCATTCGCCAGCGCCGCCATCTCCACCATGGTCTTGGACCCGTCCACGAACTCCACCAGCATGCGCGGGTTCATGTTCCGGCGGATCGCTTCCTCGCGGTAGTCGTCAGGCGTCGCGTCGTGGTTGAGCGGATTGTTCTTGCCCTTGCCGGCCGCGACGATGTCGTACCCGAGCGCGCTCACGAACTCGACCAGCTCCATGCAGGAGGACGGCTCGTCGCCCGCGCCGACCGTGTAGACCACGCCCTGCTTGTCAGCCAGGCTCTTCAGATAGGCCCCGATGGTAACGTCCGCCTCGACATTCATCATAACCAGATGCTTGCCGGCATTGATGGTAGCCAGCCCGTATTCCGCGCCGGCCATCGGCTTGCCCGTCGCGTCCACGACCACATCCACATGCTCGCTGGCGATGAGCTGGTAGGCGTCACCCACAATGGCCGTGCGTCCGGAACGGATGAGGTCCTCCATCTCTCCGATGGTCGTCGCCCGGCCCGCGCTGTCCGGGTCGCGGCCTGCGATCCTGATCGCGGCTTCCGCATTCACGAAACGCCGGTCGGCCACGACCGCGACCTCGATGCCCTTCATCCGCGCGATCTGCGTGACGAGGTCGGTACCCATCTCGCCGCACCCAATGATACCGACCCGCACGGGCCGTCCTTCCTCTGCGCGCTTGAGAAGGTCACGGGCTAAACCAGTAGGTGCGACGTTGGTCATTGTTCTTGTCCGGCTTGAAACTCGCGGGAGATAGAGCCCCGAGTGCCCCGCTTGTCAACAAGAAGACTGCCGCAGCATCCGATTCTTTCACCGTCGGAGTGGGCACTGCCGGGATGGGCGGAGACGCTTGCGGCCCTGAAAACGAAAAGGGCACCCGATGGGCGCCCTTCCCGTCATGATCCTGTGACGACGGCTCAGCGGCCGGCAATGATGCTGGCAATCACGCCGGTTGCGATGCCGATCAGCACGTAATCGTTGTCAACCTTGATCCACCGCTGGCCGGGAGCCGGCGGACGCAGGCCGTGACGCTTGTAGTCACGCACCTCGGCATAACGCCGCCAGTCCTGGAAACGGTCGCCCCGCGAAAACTTGCGCCTCGCCGGCATGGGCTTGTGCGCATGCGGCTGCGGAGCGGGTTTAAACTGCGGGCCCGGCTTGTGAGGCTGGGGCGCAAGCTTCGGCGGCTGAGGCGCACGCGGCGGCTGCGGAGCATGCGGGCGCTGCACCTCGTGCCGGGACGGATAACCCTGGGCATTGGCCCCGGCGGCCGGCAACGCGGCAATCGTGAAGGCAAGGGCGGCGGCGAAAATCTTTGAAACTGTATTCATGTCGTGACTCGCTGATTACTATGGGCCCTTGCATAGACCCCGAAGCATGAATCCGGCATGAACAATTTCGTTAGGAATCTGTAAGGAAGCGACCTGCCGCAGCGGCAGGCCCTCGCCGCAGCACCCGTCAGAATACGAACATGTAAAGCAGAATGATCACGAAGATCGGCACGCCCAGCGCCCAGAGAACGACACCCTTCAGCATTTTAGTCTCCTATGACAATCATAGCTGGTAACGTTCGATCTGGCTCCGCGTTCCATACCTTTCCGGCACACTTTCCAGAGAAAAAACCATTGATCACCACGGATTATCCCTTTTCATCTCGCGAGAGCTTTGACATGGTCCTTCCTGACCTGGTGGCCACGGGTGATACACAGCATGGCCTGATTTCGTGTTGCTGGATCAGTAAATGCGTCAGAAAATTCTCTCCGCGGTCCTTTTTCCCTGCATTGCCGTAACACTTGCCCTGTCCGGATGCTCCAGCCCGGAAAAGCACCGGCTGATGGCGCGCACGATCGCGCCAGCCACCCAGAAACAGATCGCGGCGGAGCACCGCATTTATCTGGCCACCAACCGGGAACCCGCCAGGGATCCTGGCTACATATTCTCCGGCGACCGCAACCCGGACACCACCTACGCCTTCGTCGACGTCTCTGTACCGGCTGTCCACAAGGTGGGCGAGATCGAGCGCGCGCCAAACCCGAGCGTCGCCGATCCCGCGCGCTATTTCACGGCACGTAGGCTGGGCATCTTTCGCAGCGAGCAAGACTACCGCCAGCACCTCGCCAAGGTGATCCGCGAACGGGGCGGCCGCGCGCTGGTCTTCGTGCACGGCTACAACACGGCCTTTGACGACGCGGTTTACCGAATTACCCAGGTCGCCCACGACTCCGGGTTCCCCGGCGCTGTCATCCTGTTCACCTGGCCGTCCGCCGCCAGCGTGGTCGATTATCTTTACGACCAGAACAGCGTCATGGTCAGCCGTGATGCGCTGGAAAACCTGTTGCGGCTGGTAGCGGATGCCGGCGCGACGCATATCGATCTGGTGGCCCATTCAATGGGCAGCCTTGCCACGATGGAAGCCCTGCGCCAGCTCGCCATCACAAACGATCCGAACCTCGGCGGCAAGCTGGCCGACGTCATTCTGGCCTCGCCGGATATCGACGCGGACGTATTCAAGTCCCAGATCCAGCGCATGGGCAAGCCGAAGATGAACATGGTGATCCTCTCCTCGCGCAATGACCGCGCGCTCGACCTGTCCGGCCTGATCGCCGGCCGCCGCGAGCGCCTGGGTGCCGTGCTCAATGCGGAAGAATTTGCCAAGCTCGGCGTGACGGTCGTCGACGTCACCGGCATGCAGGCCGGCGATCCGCTCAATCACACCAAATTTGCCGACAATCCCGCGCTCGTGAAGCTGCTTGGCGTCGCTCTTACCTCCGACGACCTCGAACAGCTGGACGACGATGACACGATCACCGAAGAGCTGAGCTCGATCAGCCGGAACATCGGCCGGACCGTCGGCAACGCGGCGGGCATCATCATAACCACGCCGTTCCGCGTGTTCGAGCTGGCCCTGGATTAACGCAGCCCCGGGCAAACGGGTCCGGCCGGGTACGCGGGTATCACTCGGCCAGTTCACCCACCGGCGCTGAAGGTTCGTGGCCGGGCTGAAGGATTCCTAGCCGGGTCGAACCGTATCCGCGAAGTCGCCGCAGCAATCCATACGCCCCCTGCCCTGGCAGCGCCGGCGCTGTCCGCGCGCAGATACACATAACATATTAGCCATATCCCGGGCGTAGCAAGAGCTCCACGGTTGGGTTACGGGGGAGGTGCAGACATCGAATCATTCGCCGGGTAACCGACACGAATCGTCGGGCAGACCGGCAGCAGACGGCCGAGGGCAGCGGAGTTTGCAGCGAGCTGCGACGATTGAGCAAACTGCCACGAAAGGAGCCGCAACATCCGGCTGGAGCTTGGAAGCCCCGAGAAACCAGGAGTTCTTGCCAAGAAAAGCGAAGAGGAATGGTGCCCAGAGCCGGAATCGAACCAGCGACACGCGGATTTTCAGTCCGCTGCTCTACCAACTGAGCTATCTGGGCATTCAGCGAGCTGCCGAAGCGGCGAAGCGCTGAATTGGGCTGCCTTATAGCATGAGAATTTCGGCTGTCCAGCCACTATGTGCAGAACTTCTACATTCTCTTCACACCATTTGATGACAGCGATGACCTATACCCATTTCTCGGCCTGCGGACGTGCCTTCTCCGGGCTGTACGGGCCTTTTCCGGCGTCCGCGCTCCCGCATCAGCCAACTTATCAGCAATGATAGCGAAGAATTAGAGGCACAACCCCTCAAACCCGCTTGACCTCAAAGCAATAAACATTACACGTTTACCGCATGAGAGCATGCGCACGTTGAAGCAGTTGATCCTCAAGGGATCTGGCCAGCGACGTCCGCGGTTCTGAATGAATGCGCCCATGGGTGCTTGAGTAAAGGTGCAGAGGGCAAATCCCCCCCCATCCTCCCGCCTTCTGCGCCTATTGGCGGACAGCATGAGAATGCTGTCCGCCTAATTTTGCGGATCCGCCGCAACCTCCCCCTGCCTCGCAGCATTTCTTTGCCTTGCACGGACCGTTCCGATGAGTGCCACCGCCGCTCTTGATCCGTCCGGATGCCGCTCTCTCTCGACAGTCTGAACCTGCCCTCTATCTACCCTGCAGCATCACTTTGGCAGGGACATCATGCACAGCCGCAAACGGACGCTGCTTCTCGTCAATCCTGGGGCCGGGCGCGGTGAGGAAACACTTGCTCCCGTCATCGACCGTTTTCGTCGCTCGGGCCTGCAGGTCACGCTGGAGAGCTTCGAGGCACTGCCGGCGCTTCGGCAAGACATCGACCGCCTTCGTTCCACCCACGACCAGCTGGTCATTTGTGGCGGAGATGGCTCCATATCCTCCGCCGCCGGGGCCGTGATGGAGAGCGGCCTGCCCATGGGCATCCTGCCAATGGGCACCGCCAACGATCTGGCGCGCACCCTGCAGATTCCACTCGAACTCGAAGAGGCTGCCGGCGTGATCCTTGCCGGCAGGCTGCGCCCGATCGACGTCGGCACCGTCAACGGCCATACATTCTTTAACATAGCAAGTATCGGCTTGAGCACGGAACTTGCCCGCCGGCTGGACGCCCGAATGAAACGACGCTTCGGCCGCCTGAGCTACGCGTTGACCGCGATCCAGGTACTGTTGTCGGCACGGCGTTTTCGCGCGCGCATCGCCGCCAACGGCCACTCACGCACGGTGAAGACCTACCAGATCGCGGTCGGCAACGGCGTCCACTACGGCGGCGGAAATGTCATCTCGCAGGCCGCCGCCATCGACGACGGTCGCCTGGACCTCTACAGCCTCGAGATGCGCAGCTTGTGGAAGCTGGTCCTTATGTTTCCAGCCTTCCGGGCGGGCCGTCATGGGGCTTGGAAGGAAGTCCGCACGGCCCGCAGCGACGCGTTCGTGATCGAAACCCGCCGCCCGCTCCCGGTCAACGCGGACGGCGAGATCGTTACGACCACGCCGGCGCGTTTCAGAACCCATCCGGGAGCCGTGTCCGTGTTCGTGCCCTGACGACCCCTCTGCCCTTCCCCGGAAATTGGTCTGCCAATATCCTGCCAAACGCGTATAACGATAATTGTCAGATTCTTTTTTCCGGAAGCCACTGAGGAAGGAACAGGCTTGCGCTCCTCCCCGTCTTTCATTGCTCCCCTCCGCAACGGAAATTTCAGAGCCCTATGGATGGCGAGCCTGATTTCCAATCTGGGCGGCCTCATCCAGACCGTTGGCGCGGGCTGGCTGATGACCGTGATTTCCGACTCGAAGGATCTGGTTGCTTTCGTTCAGGCGGCGAACACCCTGCCCATCATGCTCTTCTCCCTGGCCGCCGGCGCCCTTGCCGACAATCTCGATCGCAGGCGCATCATGATCGTGGCGCAGGTCTTCGTCATGGTCGTCTCCGCGATGCTGGCCTACCTGGCCTATTTCGGCATGCTGACTCCCTGGTTGCTGCTGGCCTTCACCTTCCTTGTCGGCACCGGCACCGCGCTGTTCAATCCATCCTGGCAGGCCTCGATGGGCGACATCGTTCCGCGTGAGGACATTCCCCACGCCGTGTCTCTCAACGCCATGTCGTTCAACATCATGCGCAGCATCGGTCCGGCGCTGGGTGGAGCGATCGTGGCCACGGCAGGAGCGGCCTTTTCGTTCCTCATCAATGCGGTGAGCTACATACCGCTGATCTACGCGCTCTTCCGCTGGAAGTACCGCCGTCCGCCATCGACGCTTCCGCGCGAGCAGTTCGGCAGCGCCATGTCGGCGGGTCTGCGCTACATGATGATGTCGCCGAACCTGATCAAGGTGCTCTGCCGGGGCTTCATTTTCGGTTTCGGCGCGATTTCCGTATCGGCGATGATGCCCATCATCGCCCGCGACGTGTTGCTGGGAGGAGCGCTGACCTACGGTCTTCTGCTCGGCAGCTTCGGCGTCGGCGCCATCGGCGCCGCCGTGCTCAACACCCGGCTGCGGGCGCGCTTCACCAGCGAGACCATCGTGCGCGGTGCCTGCATCGGCTTTGCCGCAAGCGTCGTGATCATGGCTTTCAGCACCTTCACGGTGGTGACGTGCCTGTTCCTCATCGTGGCTGGCGCCTGCTGGGTGCTGGCCCTCTCGCTGTTCAACGTGACCGTCCAGCTCTCCACGCCCCGCTGGGTCGTGGGCCGCGCCCTGGCGCTCTACCAGATGTCTACCTTCGGCGGCATGACCTTTGGCAGCTGGACCTGGGGCATGATCGCGGAGGAATGGGGCGTCTCCGCCGCTCTGGTGACCTCCGCCGTAACGTTGCTGCTTGGTGCGGCCATCGGTCTGCGCTATGCCCTGCCCGGTCTCGTCGCCCTCGATCTCGATCCGCTGACCTTCCGCGAGCCGGAGCTGCTGCTCGATCTGAAGCCGCGCAGCGGTCCGATCATGATCATGGTTGACTACGTGGTCGACCAGAAGGACGTGGATGAGTTCCTTGCCGTCATGTCCGAGCGCCGCCGCTCGCGCATCCGCGACGGCGCACGCCAGTGGGCGCTGCTGCGCGACCTTGAAAACCCGGAATTGTGGACAGAGAGCTACCACTTCCCCACCTGGGTCGATTACATCCGTCACAACCAGCGGCGGACGACGGCCGACCAGGCCATCAGCGAACGGTTGCGGTCGCTGCACAAGGGCCCCGAAAAGCCGCGTGTGCATCGGATGATCGAGCGCCAGACCGTTCCGACCCGCGAGGACATCCCCCTGAAACATGACCCGCACAACCATCTCCCTTGACGAGCCCGGCGCCACCGCGCACCCAGGGGGACCAGAACCACACGGAACGACGGAGACCATGATTTTCGGCTTTGACATCGGCGGCACGACAATCCGGGGAGCCGAGGTCCTGCCGGGGCTGGATCTCGGCCCGGTCCGCCGCGCCCCCACCCCCGCGCGCGACTTCGACGCCTTCGTGAGCACCCTCCGCGACATGATCGCGGCGGCCTCCGCGCGTCCCGAAGCCATCGCGATCTCCCTTCCCGGCGTCATGAATCCCGCAACCCGCGAGGCCCTGTGCGCCAACATCCCCTGCCTGAACGGCCGGCGGGTCGAAGAGGACCTTGCGTCGGCGCTGGGGCTGCCGGTCGTCGTCGCCAACGATGCCGACTGTTTCACCGTCGCGGAAGCGCGCGCCGGCGCCGGCCGAGGCCACCGCATCGTCTTCGGCGCCATCCTGGGAACCGGCATCGGCGGCGGCCTCGTCGTCGATGGCCGGCTGATCAACGCCACGGGCGGTTTCGCGGGCGAATGGGGACATGCACCGATCGCCGCGCGCATGGCTGGCAATCCGCCCGTGGAAATGCCGCGCCTGCGCTGCGGCTGCGGTCTTGAAGGCTGCCTGGAGACGCTGGGCAGCGCCCGCGGCATCGAGCGCCTCGACGCCCACTTTCACGCGCGCACGTTGGCCGCCGAAGACATCATCGCCGCCGCCGAGGCTGGCGACCCCCTCTCCCGCCGGACGGTTGGCTGGTTCGTGGAAATTGTGAGTGCTCCCCTCGCGATGGTGGTGAACGTGACGGGCGCCACCATCGTGCCGGTGGGCGGCGGACTGTCCAACGCGCCCTCGCTCCTGCAAGCGATCGACGAGGCGGTCAGGGCCTTTACCCTGTGCCGGTTTTCCGAACCTGTGGTTGTCCGCGGACAATGCCGGCACGAACCGGGAATAATTGGCGCAGCACTGCTCGCAGGTGTTGACGGGACTGCTTAAAACTATTCTAAGCTTTGCCGGATTGAGACCAAAACTTTGATCGGCCTCAAAGCAGTTCGGTGGAAGCGTGTCATTTTGCCCGGCCTCGGGCGGTGGACGCGAAGGTTATTGGCAACTATGATTGCGCAGCAATCGGGAAGATATCAATGAATTATCGGCGCTTTTTCTCCGAGGCTATCGATCAATTGCATGCGGAGAAGCGGTATCGTGTGTTCGCCGACCTGGAGCGGATCGTCGGCAGGTTTCCCCGCGCTATCTGGCGAGGCCCCCATGGCGCCCGCGAGATAACCGTCTGGTGTTCCAACGACTATCTTGGCATGGGTCAGCATCCGGTCGTCATCGAGGCCATGCAGCGTGCTGCTGGCGGAATGGGTGCTGGTGCTGGCGGCACGCGCAATATCTCTGGAACCCATCATCCCATCGTGGAGCTTGAAGCCGAGCTCGCTGACCTTCATGGCAAGGAAGCGGGTCTCGTGTTTACCTCGGGCTTCGTGTCCAACGAGGCGGCGATCTCCACGATTGCCCGCCTTCTGCCCAACTGCCTCATCCTCTCGGATGAGCTCAACCACGCCTCGATGATCGAGGGTGTCCGCCGTTCCGGTGCCGAGAAGAAGATCTTCCGCCACAACGACCTGGCGCATCTGGAGAGCCTTCTCCAGGCGGCCGGCCCCGAGCGCGCGAAGCTGATCGTCTTCGAGTCCGTCTACTCGATGGATGGCGACATCGCTCCCATCGCCGGCATCGCCGACCTTGCCGAAAAGTACAACGCGATGACCTACATCGACGAGGTGCACGCGGTCGGCATGTATGGCGCCCGCGGCGGCGGCATCACCGAGCGTGAGGGTCTCGCCCACCGCATCGACGTGATCGAGGGCACCCTGGCCAAGGGCTTCGGCGTCATCGGCGGCTACATCACGGGCAGCGCCGACGTGATCGACGCGGTGCGCTCCTACGCGCCGGGCTTCATCTTCACCACGGCCCTGCCTCCGGCAATCGCCGCGGCGGCGACGGCTTCGATCCGACACCTGAAGAAATCCAGCGCCGAGCGCGAGGCGCACCAGCGCCAGGCCCAACGCACCAAGGAGGTGCTGTCCGCCGCCGGCCTGCCGGTCATGCCGTCCGAGACGCACATTGTGCCGGTCCTCGTCGGCGATCCGGAGCTCTGCAAGATGGCGAGCGACCGCCTGCTGGAGAAGCACGACATTTATATCCAGCCGATCAACTACCCGACGGTTCCGCGCGGCACCGAACGTCTTCGCATCACGCCGACGCCGTACCACGACGACGCATTGATCGAGAATCTGCGCGATGCCCTGCTCGAGACTTGGGAAGCGCTGGGCCTGCGCTTCAAGGGCGAGGAGGAGCCGGTAACGGCGGCTTCCGCCGACGTGATCCCGCTGGTTGTCTCCAAATCCGGCGGCTGATAAGGGAATCCGGAAAAAATCTTTCAAGAAAAAAAGCCGCAGCGCGGGGCGCTGCGGCTTTTTTTATGCCACTCGTACCCGGGTTGGCTTGGGGGAGGAATTTGCCGGGCGAGCAGCGCTGCCTTTCCGGATCCGTGCGGGACATAAGGGGGATGCTGCACGGATACGGATGCAATGGTCCCGGCGGCGTCTGCGGGCGACCTGTCCGCCGGGAGCCTCTGGCCGCCCCGAGGCTGGGACGGCCAAACCCTGTCAGATGTTTCCTGCCGCCATTTCCTGCGCGATGTAGTCGGCTTGCCGGATGGCGAGCGCCACGATCGTGAGCGTCGGGTTCACCGCCGCGCCCGTTGTGAACTGGCTGCCGTCGGAAACGAACAGGTTGTTGATGTCGTGGGTCTGGCCCCACTTGTTCACCACGCCGTCGGAGGGCTTCTCGCTCATCCGGTTGGTACCCAGGTTGTGGGTCGAGGGATAGGGCGGCGTCGGGAAGGTGCGGACCGCGCCCACGGCCTCGTACAACGCCTGACCCTGCCTGTAGGCATGGTTGCGCATGGCGATGTCGTTCGGATGGTCTGTGAACCACACGTCCGCGACCGGCATGCCGTACTGGTCCTTGAGCTCCGGATGCAGCTTCACTGCGTTCTGCTCCTGCGGCATGTCCTCGCCGACGATCCAGAGGCCCGCCATGTTTTCGTAGGCGTCAAGCGCCGAGGCGAACGAACGGCCCCACGCGCCCGGATTGAGGAACGCCGCCATGAACGGCAGGCCGAGCGACAGGGTTTCGAGCTCGTAGCCGCCCACGAAGCCGCGCGACGGATCGTTGCGCGACTCGTCCTGGATGATGCCAGCCATGGTCGTGCCGCGATACATGTGCACCGGCTTCTCGAAGATGGCGTAGACCGAGCCGGTGGTGTGCCGCATGTAGTTCTTGCCGACCTGGCCGGACGAATTGGCAAGGCCGTCAGGGAACATCGACGAGGCCGAGTTCAGCAGCAGCCGCGGGCTTTCGATCGAGTTGCCAGCCACGCAGACGATGCGCGCCTTCTGCCGCTGCAGGTTGCCGTCCTTGTCGGCATAGACGACGCCGGTCACCTTGCCCGCTGCGTCGTGCTCGATCTGGATGACGTGCGAGTTGGGCCTCACCTCAAGCTTGCCGGTGGCCTCGCCCTTCGGGATCTCGGTGTAGAGGGTCGACCACTTGGCGCCCCACTTGCAGCCCTGGAAACAGAAGCCGGTCTGCTGGCAGGCCATGCGTCCGTCGCGTTCGGCCGAGTTAATCGCCATGCGGCCCGTGTGGTAATCCTTGTAGCCGAGCTTCGCGGCGCCAGCGGCGAACACCTTGAAGTTGTTGTTGCCCGGCAGCCCCTCGATGCCGTTGGTGCGGGTCACGCCCATCTTGTCCTCGGCCTTCTCGTAATAGGGCTCGAGGTCGGCCAGCGAGATCGGCCAGTCGAGCAGGTTCGCCCCGTCGATCTTGCCGTAGTGGGTGAGTGTCTTGAACTCAAAGTCGCGGAACCGCAGCGATGCGCCCGCCCAATGGGTGGTCGTGCCGCCCACCGCCTTCACGATCCAGGCCGGCAGGTTGGGGAAATCCTTCGCCAGGCGCCAGCCGCCGCTCGCCGTGCGCAGATCGCCCCACGAAAGCTGCGCGAAGCTGTCCCACTCATCGTTGATGAATTCGTCGAATTCGATGCGGCTACCGGCCTCCAGAATGACGACGTCGATGCCTTTCTGGGCGAGTTCGTTGCCGAGCGTTCCGCCGCCCGCACCCGATCCGATGATGACGACAACGCCGTCGTCGTCGAGCTCATAATTGGTTGCCATTTGTTTCCTCCCAGGAAATCAGTTCCACAGCCCCTCCGGCGCCCGAAAGACGCCGCGGCGCGGGCATCAGAGCCAGTCGATGTCGTCGAAACCGCGGTTGATGTAGCCGCCCTTGGAATAGGACTCGCCCTCGTATCCGAAGTACGGCCACACTTCCTTCTGGTTGTAGAGGCTGACGACGAGATCGCTCCGGATGGCCTGGAAGAAGTCGGTGTCCTCGATCTGCTGCAGCACGGCGACGCGGTCCTCCTCCCAGCCCAGGCCACGATATCCGTCGGCCCCGGCGCGGCGGTTGAGATCCGCGACGCCCTCCTCGATCAGGGTCTTGTAGGCGGCATCCTCCGCAGCCTTGGCGTCATGCCCCTTGATCGCGATCGCGTAATAGCGGTCCGGCAGCCTGTCGTGCGGATAGATGTCGCGAGCCATCTTGATCAGCGTTGCGACGGTATCCGGCTGAAGGCCCTGGGTTTCGAGACCCCACGCGCCTTCCGGGCAGATAACTGCCGTTCCGGTGATGATTAGGGCGGCGCCGATTGCGCCCCCTTTCAGAAGCTCCCGGCGGGAAAGGCCGGGATGTCTGTATACGGTTGCCATGCTGTCTCCTCCCTCTGCATGGGCCGCCCCCTGCTGGGCGGCCGTGCCATAGAGCGGTTCCTGGGAAAGGGGAACCGGCTTTCCGGCCGGAACCGCGATAAACAGGCGGTTGGAGCATTTCAGGGTTCCCGTGAAAGGCTGAAACGCTCCGCCTGCCTCATTACTTGAAGCGGCCTCCGCGCTGGATGACCTCGATCTTGTAACCGTCGGGGTCGGTGATGAAGAAGTAGCGCGCAGCCCAGCCGCTTGCGTGCGTGAGGCCCGAGAGCGGGTTCGGGTTCAGCCCGGCTTCCGTCAGCCGCTTGTGCTCAGCCTCCAGGTCATCTACCGATACCGCGAGGTGCCCGTAGCCCTGACCCAGCTCGTAGGGCTCCTCCCGCCCCTTGTTGATGGTGAGCTCGAGCTCGAAGTCGCTCTCCTCGTTGCTGAGATAGACCAGAACGAAGCTGTCGAACTCGAACCGGTCGGCCACCTTCAGCCCGAAAGCCTTGTTGTAGAACTCCACGGACCGCGCCTCATCGAGAACGCGGATCATGCTGTGAATCATCTTCGCCACGGCAGATTCTCCTTTCTGTCGGTCAGAGTAGATCGGACTTCGCGGCCGCGGGTAGTAATCGGCTACCGCATTCCGCTTTCCCGGCGGCACCAACGGCGGAAGCTTGCGCTTTGCAATGATTTGACGCCCCCTGGCGGGAGGGGCATATTGAAAGGAAAAACGACCGGCAGGAGGAAGCGATGTGTGAAATCTACGCGGGCCAGGATCCCGATAGATATCGTCCCATCAACCGCTCCGTGAGGATCGGCGGCCACTCGACGAGCATCCAGCTGGAGGCTGCCTTCTGGGATCTTCTGGACGAGATCGCCGCACGCCAGGGCATGTCGACGGCCAAGTTTCTCTCGACGCTCCACGACGAGGCGTTGCAGATCAACGGCTCGGTCTCGAACTTCGCCTCGCTTCTACGGACGAGCTGCCTCATCTACCTGATGAACGGGGGCCGCAACGCCACCCCGGCCTGCCGTTTCGAGATGGTCGCCGCGGAGTAGGCATTCGCTTCGCCGGCAACCAATGACGGCGGCCCGCTCTGACGGCCGCCCATGCCACTTGCTTCTATCCTCCGCACCATGTGCAAACACGAAGGGCTGCCCCTGGGAGCAGCCCTCGTTCTTTTCACGATCCCTGCTGCGATCGCAGCCGATTCGGAATCCTACCTCTGCTTCGCCAGCAGGTCGCGGATTTCGGTAAGCAGCTGGACGTCCGCCGGCGGCGCGGGCGGAGCAGCTTCCTCCTGCTTCTTGATGATGCTGCGACGGAGCGTGTTCACCGCCTTCACCATCAGGAAGATGATCCAGGCAAGGATCAGGAAGTTCAGAATTACGGTGATGAAACTGCCGTAGGCCAGCACCGCACCCTGCTCGCGCGCCGCCGCAAGCGTGGAGGCAGTCACGTTCGATGACAGCGGGATGAAGTAGTTGGAAAAATCGAAACCGCCGAAGATGGCACCCACGATCGGCATGATGATGTCGTCGGTGAGTGAGCTGACGATCCCTCCGAATGCGCCACCGATGATCACACCGACAGCCAGATCAATCACATTGCCTCGGGCAATAAACTCTTTGAATTCATCCAGGATGGATGGCATGAGACTGTCCCCTCGCAGACTTGAACGGCGGGCGCCGGACGGCAACCCGCGTGCAGCACAACTCTTTGCGGGAACATATTAACAATCGGCAACCCTACGAACAAGCGCAACCCTGATTGATATGAAACAGTCTGGGGCCGATCGTTTGAGCCATCAGGTCCGGCTTCCGGAAGGGGCTGCCGGTTTTTCGGCCGGCTTTTCGTCCTCTGTCTCCAGTCCCTTCACGATGTCCACGAAACGGCGGAAGAACCGCTCCATGAAATTGAGCGTCCGGTCGAACTCCTCATCCGACGGCAGGTCGGCCGCCCCGGATCTTTCCGACTCGAGCGCGGCCACGCGCGCCTCAAGCTCCGTGATCTTCCGGCGCAGTTCCTCGATCGTCCTGTCCTCCGCCCGCTGGCCGGGCGCGGGGCTGCACACGAACCCGTCACCGCTTTCCCGGCAGAATGACGTGTTGCCGGTCAGCGTATCCATGATCATGAACCCGCCCTCGGCGCGCTCCATCTGGAATCGCGGATTGTTCTGGGCGTAGGCTGCGCCGCCCGCCCCCGCTGCCACAATCAGTCCCACCAGCATCCATTTCTTTCCCGGCATCTTCATCTCCTCAGCCCGGCGAGAACTCGAAACGCAGTGAACGGCGGCTCGATCCGTTGCACAAGCGCCAATTGTTGAACCGCCGCCACTTTCGCCCATTCAATAATCGGACTATAGCGCCATCATGGCGAAATTGATCTACAAGATCTGCCCCGCCACCATGTGGCAGGCAGCAGCAGAAGAAGGCGTGTTCCGCGGGGCGCCCGTGGACCTTGCCGACGGCTTCATCCATTTCTCGACGGCGTCCCAGGTGCGTGAGACCGCGGCGAAGCATTTCGCCGGACAGAGCGGCCTGGTGCTGATCGCCGTCGATGAAGGCCGCCTCGGCCCCGAATTGAAGTATGAAGTCTCGCGCGGCGGCCAGCTTTTCCCGCATCTCTACGCGCCCCTGCCCTGCGACGCAGTGGCGTGGGTCGAGCCGCTTCCCCTCTGCCCCGACGGCCAGCACCAGTTTCCGGATCTCCCAGAATGAGCCTTTACGACACCTTCGCCCGCCCGCTTCTGTTCTCCTTCGATGCGGAAACAGCCCACGGCCTTTCCATCGCCGCGCTGAAGCTGGGGCTTCCCTTCTGCCCGCCCCCGCCCGCCTCTGAGCGCCTTCGGGTCAGGGTCGCCGGCCTCGACTTCCCGAACCCGCTCGGCATGGCCGCGGGCTACGACAAGAATGCAGAAGTACCGGATGCGCTGCTGAAGCTCGGATTCGGCTTCGTTGAATGCGGGACCATCACGCCACGCCCGCAGCCCGGCAAT
This sequence comes from Chelativorans composti, assembly GCF_039541695.1. NCBI lineage: Bacteria > Pseudomonadati > Pseudomonadota > Alphaproteobacteria > Hyphomicrobiales > Phyllobacteriaceae > Chelativorans > Chelativorans composti. The sequence goes on from NZ_BAABGS010000072.1 coordinate 49,750, forward strand.
CCGAAGCCGCGCATCTTCCGCCTGATCGAGGACCGCGCCGTCATCAACCGGCTGGGCTTCAACAACGAGGGCCATGACGCCGCCCATGCGCGCGTGAACGCCCGCCCCCGGCGCGGCATTGTCGGCATCAACGTCGGCGCCAACAAGGACAGCGACGACCGCATGGCCGACTACGAGCTGGGCGTCCGCCGCTTCGCGGCCCTCGCCTCCTACCTCACGGTCAACATTTCCTCGCCCAATACCGTGGGCCTGCGCGCCCTGCAGGAGCGCCAGAGCCTCGCCGAACTGCTTTCCCGGGTGGTCGAGGCGCGCGGCAGCCTGCCGGCAGGCCAGGGCCGTGAAACCCCGATCTTCCTCAAGATTGCACCGGACCTCGACGAGCAGTCGCTTTCCGACATTACCGGGGAGGCACTGGAGAACAAGATTGACGGCCTCATCGTGTCCAACACCACGCTCTCGCGCGATGGCCTGAAGAGCGCCGCGAAGAACGAGACCGGCGGCCTCTCCGGCGCGCCGCTCTTCGAGCGATCGACCATCGTGCTGGCGAAGATCCGCCGCCTGGTGGGCCGGGAGCTTCCCGTCATCGGCGTGGGCGGCGTGGATTCGGCCGCCACGGCGCTGGAAAAGATCCGCGCCGGCGCCGACCTCGTACAGCTCTACACCGGCCTGATCTATGGCGGCCCGCAGCTTCCCGGAAAAATCCTGCGTGACATGGACGGCCAGCTTGCCGCCCTCGGCGTCTCGTCCGTCACGGAACTGCGTGACACGCGCCTTGACGACTGGGCGAACCGACCCCTGCCCTGATCTGGGCGGTTCCGCGAGGAAAATGACCTCTTTCGGGCGCAGACTTAGGCGCCCGCGAATGTCCTGTCCGTGCGCGACGGCAGCAGTGATACCAGCGACAGCCCGCGCACGATGAGGAAGATGTGCAGCGATAGCCACAACGCCGTGTTGCCCATCATGCCCTCGAAAAGGAACAGGCACGCCGCATAGACCGCGAGCGACAGCAGCATCATGTTGCGCATGTCTCGCGACCACGTCGCCCCGATGTACACGCCGTCCATCTGGAAGGCGAGCACACCCGAGATGCCTGTGAAGGCAGCCCAGGGCAGGAACTCGATCGCCACGGCCCTCACGTCCTCTGCCGTGGTCAGCATGCGGATGAACCACTCGCCCCCGAACAGGAACACGCCCGCCAGCACGAAGGCCAGCGCAAACCCCCAGACCGATGACAGTACGACCGCCCGCCTGAAAAGCGCTTTCGTTCGCGCTCCGATCGCCCGTCCCGCAAGCTGTTCGGCAGCCGTTGCAAACCCGTCGAGGAAGAAGCCCGCCACCAGGAACACGTTCATCAGGATGGCGTTGGCCGCCAGTGTCACCGTGCCGAGCTGCGCGCCCTGCCGCGTGAACAGTGCGAACGCCCCGAGCAGCGCGAACGAGCGGATCATGATGTCGCGGTTGAGCGCCGCCATCGCCCGCATGGCGGTGAGATCCAGAATGGCTCCCCAGCTGATCCGTCCGCTGGATCGCAGCCGCCGCAGGATCACCCAGCCGCCCAACGCCGCGCCGCAGGCTTCGCCGATCACCGTGGCCCATGCCACGCCGGCGAGCCCCCACCCGAGCACGAGGCCGAGCAGGATGGACAGCGCCACGTTCATGCCGTTGATGACGATCTGCAGCGCGAGCGCCAGGTTCCCCTCGCCGCGTCCGAGCACATAGCCCAGTATCGCGTAGTTGCCGAGCGTGATCGGCGCGGCCGCCATGCGGATGCCGACATAGACCGCCATCGCGACCGCGACTGCAGGTTCTGGAGAAATCAGCGCGTTCGCCACGGCGATGATCGCGGGCGTGAGCAGCACGAGAACAAGGCCGCACACCAGCGCAAGCACGAGCGCCCGCGCCAGCACGGCCATTTCCTCCCGGCCGTTTCCCCTGCCGAAAGCCTGGGCAACGAGGCCGGTTGTGCCGGATCGCAGCGAATTGAACGTTCCAAACACCACGTCGAAGGTGACGGCCCCAACCGCGAGACCACCGATGAGCGCCGGATCATTGAGCCGCCCGACCACCGCCGTGTCGGTAATGCCGATGAGCGGCGTCGTGAGGTAGGCGAGCGTCATCGGCACCGCGATGCCGAGCACCTCGCGGTTCGTCACCCTGAACGGGCGTTCCGGGTCATCCTGCGCCGGAGAGTCTGTCCCCGCCACCACGACAGTGTCTTCCTCGCCCCTCATCTGATCGCGGCTAGTCTCGACGATAGGCGAGCAGGCGCGCGATAAGGAAGACAGGCACCACCACGGCCCCACCGATCAGGATGTAGCCGGCGAACCGGCCGAGCGCGTCGAACCCGGCATGCCAGAGATCGAGGATCGCGTTGCGGATGCCGTAATAGATGTCGGCTGGCGTCCACCCGAACACGTGCATGATGTAGCCAACCACCAGCGAGATCAGCACAAGTTTGATGAGCACTCGCAGGGGACTGTCGCCAAGAAATCGGGTCAGCGCATTCACGGGCACGCTCCTGTCAGGTCTGCACAGCCGCAGATAGTGCTCTTACGGACTCGGCCGCGCAAGCGCAACCACCGAGTTCCTGCGAGAGGTTCGACGCCCGCAATTCTATCCGCATGTACGCCTGGATCCGTCGCGTCGCAGCACGACAATGCGCCCGGAAGGCAAGCAGGGGCCACCCGGGACGCAATCGAATGGAAGCACGCGGTTAAGCGTTCAGCAGGATCTTTCGCGCCTGCTCCACTGCACCTGACTGGATGTTGCGGACCGTGGTTTCCGAGTACCAGCCGTTATGGTCGGAGAGCACCACATTAGGCGCCCTGAGCAGTGGAGAACCGACCGGCGGCTCGACACTGAACACGTCGATACCCGCGCCGAAGATCGTTCCCTTCTCCAGCGCATTGGCAAGTGCCTGCTCGTCCACCAGCTGGCCGCGGGCGGTATTGATAAGAACCGCCGTCGGACGCATACGCGACAGGAAGTCGGCATTGATGAGGTGCCTGTTTTCCGGTGTCGCGGGCGCATGCAGACTGACGATGTCGGACTGCTCGGCGAGCTCATTGAGATCATCCGCGCGCCGAGCCCACTCCGGCAGGGTGGCGGGATCGAGATAGGGATCGTAGACCACCGCCTGTGTGACGCCGAATGCCCGCAACCGATCTGCGACCGCCCGCGCGATGCGGCCGAACCCGATGAACCCGGCCGTGCTGCCCGCGATGCGGTAAATGGGCTCCGTCTGACCGACCTGCCAGGCGCCCTTGCGCACCTGCGCGTCGCGGCTGACGATCCGCCGCCGCACGGCCAGGAACAGCGCGACCGCATGGTCCGCCACCTCGATCTCGGCCCCGTAGTCGGGTACCCGTGCGACCGTGATGCCGCGCGCATTCGCGGCAGCGACGTCGATGTTGTCGATGCCGATGCCATAGCGCACGATACCCACGCAGCGGGTCATGGCGTTGATAAGATCAGCGTCCAGCACCGTGTCGCGGACGAACACGATCCGCGCCTCCCCCAGAGCCGCCCTCGCTTCGGCCCGCCCCTTCCTCAGATCGATTTCCTCGACCCGTAGGCCAAGTTCGGCCATGGCCTGGCGTTCAAGTGAATGGTCGGCATAGGCCGGCAGTATGATGATAGCTTTGTCCATCTATTGTCCTCGAATTGTCACGACCGCCTTGCCGTCGAACTCCCGCCGGCGAAGCCGACCAAGTGTTTCGGGCACTTCCTCGAGCATGATCCGCAGCGCAATCATCGGATCGAGCCTGCCTTCGGACATCCACCGCAGGAGGTCCGCCCCCATGACGGCGAAATCCCTCTGAGTGCGCAGATCGCCCGCCGCATAGGCGCCTCCAAGCGCGACTTCATGGATCGACGCGGCATAGGTGTAGGCGGGGGTATGTGAAAGGTCGGGCAGCGGATCCGACGTTGCGAGCTGGCCGTTGTAGCAGATCAGATCCAGCGACTTGCGGGCGTCGCCCGGGTTGGCGACCTCCAGCATGGCGTCGGCGCCACGACCTTCCGTGAGTTCCATGACGCGCTTCGGCAGTTCGGGATCCCGGTAGTCGAGCACAACGTCCGCGCCTAGCCTTTTCACCTGCTCGGCGGCCTCGGGCCGGGCAAGCCCGATCACCCGGAGGCCCAGGTTCCTGGCAATCTGCACGCCGAACCCGCCGACGCCGCCGTTGGCGCCCTGGACTACGATTGTCTGTCCCGCCTCGACACGCATCTTCCGCACGATGGCTTGATAGGCCGTCATGCCTGCACAAGGAACGGCGGCAGCGGCTTCAAAAGAGACGTTGTCGGGAATGGGCGTCAGAACGTGCGCCACCGACACCGCGTATTCCGCGAACACGCCGTCACGGTTTAGGTTGCCGTGCCACATCACGCGGTCACCGGGCGCAACATTCTCCACTCCGGGGCCGATCCGCTCCACAACCCCTGCGGCATCCAGCCCCACGATGTGCGGCCCGTCCCACCATGGCACCGCGCCAGTGCAGAGTTTCCAGTCGACGGGATTGAGCGAAGCCGCGTGCACGCGGACGAGAACCTCGCCGGGGCCGGGTTCCGGCACGGGAACCTCGGTCAGCGAGGTCGTTCGCATGTCGTCTTGCGGAGCGGTGCATAGAATAGCGCGCATGTTGTCTCCTCCTCACAGGGATCAATCCGCCGGACTGGCGTCGGAGGTCCGCGCGTGCCCGACAAAGGACAAAAGGCTCCGGCCTTCGGCCGTGGCCGAAGCAGAAAAGACTCCATTTCCGGCGACCCGGGTTCGAGCCCCAGTCCTCACCTCTCGCCCATTGCTGGTACGTCCGTCCGGGTTGCTATGGACGCCTGCCGGCCGGGTTATGAGTTCTGCTCAGCGTTGGGTCGATAAATCCTCCCGCACTTTGCGTCCGACTGCATCGGCGCGCCTGATCGCGGTTTCCACGAACGCAGCGGTGATGGGCACTGGTTCGTTGTAAATGATCTCTCCGGGGCGGGTAGCCCGGGTGATGACGGCGGGCAGCGCAGCCTCCATGTCCGTGACGCCCAGGTCCGCTAGGCACGTCGGCAGGCCGACCGTCCTGTTGAAGTCGGCCATCTGCTTCAGCTCCTCGTCGCTCGCCCCATTTAGGGCGAGCTCGACGAGCACACCGAAAGCCACCTTCTCGCCATGCAGGAAATGGTGGGTCTCCGGCAGCTCGGCCAGACCGTGGTGAATGGCATGAGCCGCCGCCACGCCACCAGACTCGAAACCGATGCCCGACAGTAGAATGTTAGCTTCCAGCACCGCCTCGAACGCCTCGTTCGGCTCGCCCTTGCGGCATGCTTCAAGAGCAGTGGCTCCCAGCTCCAGGATCGTGTCACGGCAGGTGGCCGCGACGGCCATGGCCAAGCGCGTCTGCCGCCCGCTTGAGAAGTTCTTCGCCCCGGCGCGAAAGCAGGCATCCGCCTCGTAGAACGTGGCCAGCGCATCGCCCATGCCGGCGGCAAACAGCCTGGCGGGAGCCCTGGCGATCACGGCGCTGTCCACGATGACGGCGCGCGGATTGAACCGCACGAAACGGTCATGAAGAACGTGGCCGTCCTCGTCGTAGATCACGGAGAGGGCGGAACACGGCGCATCGGACGCCGCGATGGTTGGCAAGCAGATGAAGGGCAGATTGAGATCGTCGGCGGCCGCCCGCGCTAGGTCGATGACCTTTCCGCCGCCCATGCCGGCGACCACATCCGCCCCGCTCTCGACAGCCGCAGCCCGGGCCGCCTCGACGGCCGCCGGAGTGCAGCTCGGCGGAACGTGCCGCACGGTAACCTCGACTCCATCGCGGCCGATCGCATTGACCACATCGGCCGGCAGATTGGCATCCGCCAGCACAATGACATGGCTGCCGAGGCGCGCGCCTTCCTGCCCCAAGCGCGCGAGCGCGCCCGGGCCCTGAACATAGCGTCCTGGAAAGGTCGCGCTGCGGATCACGACGCCGTTCCCTCCAGCCACTCCGGCTGCACGAGCTCGATCATGTAGCCGTCCGGATCCTTGATGAAGGCGATGTGCGTCTTGCCGTGCTTCATCGGGCCTGGCTCGCGCACGATTTGGGCGCCAGCTGCGCGCAGCTTCTCGACCGTCGCATAAATGTCCTTCGTCTCAAGCGCGATATGGCCATAGCCGGAGCCCAGGTCATACGGGCCGTGATCGTAGTTGTAGGTGAGCTCGAGGACTGCCGTTTCCTCTTCCGGTCCGTAACCCACGAACGCGAGCGTGAACTTGCCCTCGGGGAAGTCCAGCTTCCGGAGGAGGTTCATTCCCAGCACTTCCGTGTAGAAGCGGATGGATGCGTCGAGGTCCTTGACCCGGAGCATCGTGTGCATGATGCGAAGTTCAGACATGGATCGTTCCTTTCCCTGTGTTGAACTAGGGCGGATGGAGAAGCCGGTGTCAGCAGCAGACCGATGCTGGTTAACCAGCGGGGAGGATAGGTTTCAAGAATGTCTGGCCTGGCTGCGAACAGTTCCTACCCCTCCATCCCGCCAACCCTTACCGGCCGAGGATCATCGACGCGGCGCGATCTGCGATGACGAGCGTGGCCGAGTTCGTGTTGCCGCTGATGATCGTCGGCATGACCGACGCGTCTGCGACGCGCAGGCCGCGCACGCCCTTCACGCGCAGCTGCGGATCGACCACCGCGTCCGGATCGTCCTCCTTGCCCATGCGGGCGGTTCCGACCGGATGGTAGACCGTCTTGACGAACCGGCGCGCGTGCTCGGCGAGATCTTCGTCGCTGTCCTTGCCGGGTCCGGGGAAGATCTCACGGTCGATCAGTTCCCGCAGCGGTCGCGAGGCGAGGATCCGGCGTGCCTGGCGCAGACCGCCGATAGAAAGCCGTAGATCCTCCGGATCGTCGAAGTAGTTCGGATTGACCAGCGGCTCGTCCGCCGGATTGCCCGAGGCCAGTTTCACCGAACCGCGCGAACCCGGACGCAACACGCAGGAGTTCAGCGTGACGCCCCAGCTGGGTTTCAGATCGGTCGTGCCGGGGTCAAGATAGACGGACGGAATGCAGAACTGCTGGATTTTTGCCTCGTTGCCGAGATCGTCCGGGTCGAAGAATGCGCAGGCCTCGATGCCGTTGGAGGCAACCGGACCGCTCTTGAAAAGCAGGTACTGCAACCCGTTGCGGATCTGGTTCCAGCCGCGGTCCTGGCCGTAATAGCCATACTTGCCCTTGAAGAAGGCCAGCACCGGAACTTCCGTGTGATCCTGCAGATTGCGGCCGACGCCACGAAGCTCGACCCGGCAGGCGATGTCGAAAGGCTTCACGTCCTCCGTGTTGCCGATGCCCGACAACATGAGCAGCTTGGGGGTAGCGACGGCGCCGGCGCACAAGATGATTTCCTGGCTGGCATGAGCCTTCTGAACCTGCCCCTGCCGCGAATACTCGACGCCGACCGCCCGGTCGCCCTCGAACAGCACGCGATGAGCTAGGCACCCCGTGAGCACCTCCAGCCGCCCGGTAGACATGGCCGGCTTGAGGAAGGCGTCGGCAGCCGACCAGCGGCGGCGATTGCGCATGTTAACCTGCGGGAAACCAACGCCACGCTGCACGCCGCTGTTGAAGTCCGGCGTGAACGGAATGCCCGCCTCCTGTGCGGCCAGAACGTAGCGTCGGCTCACCTCGTCGATGTGGGTCGGATCGGACACCGCCCACGGGCCGCCGACACCATGGGCCTCATTCTGCAGGCGGTTGTTGTCCTCCATGTCGCGGTAGCGTTTGAGCACTTCCGGCCAGCTCCAGCCGCTGTCGCCGGTCGCCTCGACCCACGGCGTGTAGTCGCCCGCCTGCCCACGGATGTAGAACATGGCGTTTACGGAAGAACCGCCGCCGATCACCTTGCCCTGCGGAATGACGGGGGCCCGGCCGTCCAGCTGCTTCTGGATCGTGGATTTGTAGAACCACATGTATTTTTCCACGCCAAGCAGCTTCACAAAGCCGGCCGGCATCTGGATCAGCGGGTTCTTATCGGATCCGCCGGCCTCGAGCACCAGCACACGCGCCCCGGCCTCGGCCAGCCTTCCGGCAACGAGAGACCCCGAGGATCCTCCTCCCACCACAATGTAATCATACGACATCGAAATTTTCCTCCTTCTGCTGACGAGGCGGAAACAGCAGCAGATGATCCGGATTGATGGAGATCGTCACTTCCTCGCCGCGAGCGACATGCTTGTCCGGTGGGGTGACGAGTGACACACGCGTCTCGCCGACATCGACGAATATCTCGTTGTGATCCTGGAGCTCTTCAGTGATGAAGCCGCGCCCCTTGAGGCGGATCGGGGACGTTTCGCCCAGCTCCATGAAGTGCGGCCGCACCGCTGCGGTACCGCGCTTGCCGATCCTGCCGAGGTGCGGACGTAGCGACTCCGGAACTGTGATGCGGTTGCCCTCGATGGTGATCTCGCCATCGGTTTCGCTGGTGAAATCGAAAAAGTTGATGGGCGGCTCTCCGACGAACCCGGCGACGAATACATTGGCCGGCCGCGTGTAGACTTGCTGGGGGGTATCCAGTTGCTGGATCTCGCCATTGGACATCACCATTACCCGGTCGGCGAGCGCGAGCGCTTCCTCCTGATCATGGGTGACGTAGATCATCGTGTGTCCGAATTCCTGGTGGATGGACTTGATGAACCGGCGCATCCGGTAGCGCTGCCGCGTGTCCAGGTGGCTGATCGGCTCGTCCAGCAGGAACACCGAGGGCTCGCGCACGAGCGCACGGGCAAGGCTCACACGTTGCGCCTGTCCTGACGAAAGGCTTGCCGGCATCTGCTCGAGCAGCGGGGTAAGCTCCATCTTTGCGGCGATGTCCCGCACCTTGCGATCGATATCGGCCTTGTTCACACCGGCGGCGCGTAGCGGAAAGGCGATGTTCTCGTATACGGTGATCGGCGTGTAGAGCGCGTAGTTCTCGAACGACATCGCTACGTTGCGGTCGCGCGGACGGATCTCGTTCACGCGGCGTCCGTCGAACAGAATTTCGCCATCGCTGATCGACTCCAGTCCGGCGATCATGCGCATTGTCGAGCTCTTGCCGCACCCGGAAGGGCCGAGAATGGCGACGAACTCGCCATCTTCTATGTCGAAATTGATGCCGTGAACCGCCTGAAAGGCGCCATATCGCTTGACGAGGTTTCTAGCGGTGATGCGTGCCATCTCATGCGCCTCCTGTAGCGAGAGCCTTCTCGTCCTCGAAAAGGTGTATGCCGGTCGGCTCGATCGACAGCCCCACGGGCTCGCCGGGTTTGAGCGGTACGGTGGTGGGCACGGACACCGAGACCTCCACGCCCGCCACCGACACCACGACGATGTTCGAGTGTCCGAGGTGCTCAATCACCGCCACCCGGCCGGGCAGGGCGCGCTGTGTGTCTGGTGCGGTCAGTCGGATGGAATTGGATCGGATGCCCATCCGCAGGTCGCGATGTCCCGCAAGCTGCGCGGGCACCCGGCAGACCTCGTGACCGTCCTGGTTGCGCAGGATGGACTGCCCACCGCCAACCTCGGCTGTCACCGGCAGGAGACTCATCGGCGGGTCGCCGACGAAGCCTGCGACGAAGGTATTGGCCGGCCGGTGATAGATTTCAGCAGGCGTGCCCACCTGTTCCAGCCGACCCTGGTTGAGGATGGCGACCCGGTCGCCAAGGGCGAGCGCCTCCTTGCTCGACGTCGTCGTGAAGACGACCGTCGCCTCCATCTCCTGCGCGAGCGCCTTCAGCTCGGCCCGCATCCGGTGCCGCAGCTTTGCGTCGAGATGCCCGATTGGCTCATCAAGAAGGTAGATGTCGGCGGGTCGGATAATCGCGCGGCCCAGCGCTACACGCTGACGCTGGCCGCCCGACAGGAAACCCGGCCGGCGTTCCAGCACGTGCGAAATGCCGAGCACTTCGGCGATCTGGTGGACGCGCTTGTCGATCTCCGCCTTCGCCATACCGCGGGCCCGCAGCGGGAAGGCTAGGTTTTCCGCAACCGACAGGTGGGAATATAGTGCATAGTTCTCGAACGCCATCGCGGCGTTGCGGCGCTCCGGCGGCAGGTGCACGATCGACTGACCGGCGCGGGTAATGTCCCCCGACGTGGGCCGCGTGATGCCGGCGAGCAGGTTGAGGACCGTGCTCTTGCCGGCGCCTGCCGGGCCGTAGAGAACGAAGAATTCTCCCTTGCGGATTTCGAAGCTCAGCCGCCGCAGCGCAACCGTGCGCAGGCCGTAGCGCTTGTGCACGTCATGAAAGGCATACATGTCTCAGATCTCCGCCAGGATGGATGCGACCTCGGCTTCCGCGGCCCGCCGCTCGGCGATGCAGTAGCGTCGGCGTCGCACGAAGAAGGCCACTGCGCAGATGGCGGCCACGACGTTCATGACGGCGACCGAAACGGACTGGTTCTCGAACAGGCGTTCACTGAAGATCAGCCAGCCGAACACCACGCCCACGTAGATGAGGATTGCCTTGAAGCCTGCGTCCCAGGCCTGGGAAAATGTCATGATTACCCCCTCACAGCACCAAAGGTCAGGCCGCGGACCATGTATCGCTGCATGGCGAGAACGAACACGAGCATCGGGGCTACGGCGATGGTGGCTGCCGCCGCTACCGGACCCCAGAGAATGCCCTGCAGGGTGAAGAAGCTTTCCACGCCGACCGTGACCGTGGAAGCGGTCTTGCGGGTCAGGATGTAGGCGAACAGGAACTCGTTCCAGCAGAAGATCAGCGTGAACACCGCGGTGACGGCGATGCCGGGAGCTGCGAGCGGCAGCGTGACCTTACGCAGCACCTTCAGGCGCGATAGCCCGTCCAGCCTTGCCGAATGCTCGAGCTCGCGCGGAATGTCCTGGAAAAAGCTGACCAGAAGCCAGATCGCGAACGGCAGGTTGAACACCACGTAGGACAGAATGAGCGCACCGTGCTGGTCGAGGCCCAGGTGCATGAACTGCCCAAACCCAGTCTTGCCGACTTCGCGGAAGATGAGGAAGAAGGGCAGGATCACCGCGATCGCGGGCATCATCTTGGTCGATAGGATGAAGAACAGCAGATGCCCGTCTCCCACGTTGTAGCGCGCGAAGCTGTACGCGGCGAGCGATCCGAGGATCACCACGAAAACTGTTGAGATGACCGAGATGATCAGTGTGTTCCTTATGTAGAAGAGGAAGTTCTTGTCCTCGATCGCGTGCCGGTAGTTCTCCAGCGTCGGCGTGAAGAGGAAGCGCGGCGGCGATACCATGATGGCGTCGTCAGGCTTAAGACTCGTCAGCACCATCCAAAAGATCGGAAAGACGAAGAAGCCGATGACCAGGACGATGAGACCGTAGCGCAGAACTTCGAGTGGAAGGGAACGTTTCTCGTGCATGGAATCAGGCCTCCTTCGCGCGGTCGGTGAATTGTTTGAGCAGCGGGGTGAGCGCAAAGATTGCAGCGACGAGCATTACGTAGAGGAAGAAGATCGCCATCGTGGACGCGTAATCCATGCGGAACAGCTTCAGTCCCGTGCGGTAGAGATAGAAGGTCATGGTTTCGGTCGACGTGCCGGGACCTCCGCGGGTCAGCACCGCCACCGCGTCGTACAAGCGTACGCAATCGATAGTGCGCAGCACCAGCACGAGAAACAGCACGGGCTTCAGCAGCGGGAACGTGAGGGTCCGAAGCACGCGCCAGCTCGACGCGCCGTCGAGCTCTGCGGCCTCGAACGGTTCGCGCGGCAGCGCCTGCAGGCCGGCGAGCGCAATGAGCGCCACGAACGGCGTCCACTGCCAGACGTCGAAGATGACCACCGACCACAGCGCGATCGTGTAGTCGCCAAGCCAGTTCGGCTCAGGCAGGCCGAAACTGCCCAGGATCCAGTTCAGTACGCCGAACTGGGTGTCATAGAGATAGCGCCAGAAAAGGCCGGTAACGGCGGCGGATGTGGCGAGCGGCAGGATGATGAGCGAACGGACAAGCCCCTTGCCCACCGTCATCCCGTGCAGAAGAAAGGCGATACCGACGCCGAGCGTCATCTGCAGCGTGACCGCAACCACGGTAAACTTCAGGGTGATCCAGCCAGCCGTCCAGAAATTGCTGTCGGAGAAGACGCGCCGATAGTTGTCCAGGCCGACATATTCCCTGATGCCGCCGCGGGTCAGGTCCGCGAAGCGGAAGGATACGTCAAGCGCATACACAAGGGGGAGTATGGCAAAGACGAGAATGACTGCCAAAGCCGGCGCGACGAGCAGGATCGAGAAGGTCCTGTCGGACATGCCAGCCTTGCTGCGCACCACCATATCGCTTGCGTGCGATACGCCAAGAACGTTAGCCACGTGGGGACTCCGCCGTCGTAGTCGTTATCTGTCGTGATGACGAGAAAGGGGGGAACGGGACCGCGCCCGTCCCTCCATTCCTTGCTCAGCGCTTGATCGGGCAGGGGCCGCCGCAGATCGCAGCAACGTCGGCGGCAAGCTGCTCGGCCGCTTGGCGGGGCGTGATCTGGCCCGCCGCTGCTGACTGAAGCGGAATGTGCATGGTGTTATAGATTTTCGCGCCGAAGGGCGTGTTGAAGAGATTCGAGCTGAAGCCCTTCATACTCTCGAAGACCTGCAGAAGCGTCTTGTACTCGCCGTTGAGCGGCCGCCGCTCCGCCGTTTCATAAACGGGATCCGACAGCACGGACATAAGCGTCGTGGCGCCGCCCATGTCGGCGAACTGGCGCTGAACCTCGGGGCCGCCGATGTGCGCCACGAAGCGCATCGCCATCTCCGGATTGGCCGAGCTGGACGACACGGCGAGCAGGAAGCCGCCCACATAGGCTCGCTTGCCCGGCGCCTCGATCGCGGCGATCACCGCACCGGGAACCGATTCCTCGGTCTTGACCGCATTCGGCCACTGGTCGAGGAAGAAACCGTGCGTCATGGCGATCTGGCCGTCGCGCATCTGGTTCATGACGCCGTCGTAGGTGACCGTGAGGGCCGCCGGCGGCGCGAACTTCAGAAGCCCGACATAATGGGCGAGAACCTTCTCGACGTCATCGACCGGCACCACGCCTTCATCCGTCAGCCAGTCGGAGCCCATGCCCCAGAGCTGGGCGGACAGCTCGTCCTGAATGTCCGGGAACGGACCGGCCATCAGGCCCACACCGTAGAAGTCGCGCTCAAGCATCTGGCCTTTGAGTTTTTCTCCAGCCTTGCGGGTGAAGAATTCCGCGATGTCGCGATGCTGCTCCCAAGTTTCCGGCCGCGCGAGCGGATAGCCATAGCGCTCCTGGAACGCCGCCTGCTCGATCGGATCGTCAAGCAGATCCTGACGGATGAACATGCCAGCCGAGTAGGTGTAATATGGCAAGCCCCAGATGTTTCCGTCATATTCCACGGTGATGCTGCGCAGCGTAGGCGCCACGTCCTCCACCAGATCTGGGCGCTCGGCCAGAAACTCGGTCATCGGCAGGATGAATCCGTTGGCCGCGAACTCTGCCTTTTCGGCCGTTTCCAGCGTCACGACGTCATAGGCGCCGGTCTGGCCGACCATCTCGATGACCTGCTTGTTATAGAGCTGGCTGTTGTCGGTATTAATAACCTGAACTTTGGCGCAATTTTCCTTTTCGAAGCTGGCTACGAACTGGTTCATCGCGTCGGTGTAGAACCCGGCGATCGTTGACCAGGTGATCTGCACAGGATTGGTGCATTCGTTCGCCTGCGCATGACCGGCACACAAGGCCAGGACACTGGCCGCCGCCAACAGTTTCTTCATACTACCTTCCCTCCCAAACAAAGCGGTCCTCACCCGCTGGTGGAATGTAGAATGTAACATGTCATATTTCATGTCAACCTGGCCGGGCAATGATTGCAGTGTGAGCCAACCTGGACCGCCCCCTCGCCGAAGTTTTTGGAACCTTCCAGCCATTCTGCCTGCGACCTTGCCGCCCTTTACTTCCCCTTCAACATGTTACATGTTTCCACTGGGGAACGATGCTTTCTGAAGCCGGGGAAACTGAATGCCCACAGTTACCAAGAAGAAAACGACCAAGATCACCAGACCCAGATCCATCTCTGAGCTCGTGTTGGACCGCCTTCGTTCTGACATCATAAGTGGCGTATTTGAGCTCGGCGAGAAGATATCCGAAGCGCAGCTGTCGGAATTGTACGGCGTCACCAAGGCGCCGATCCGCGCCGCCTACATCCGCCTCGAGGCCGAAGGACTGCTCGAAATCCAGCGCCAGGCCGGAACCTTCGTTTTCCGCCCGGACGTGAAGGAACTGCAGGCGTTGTGTGAACTGCGCAACGCGCTGGAAGCGGAGGCCATCCGCCTTGCTCTTGCGCGCGATCGGGCCGGCCTCTCCAAGGATCTCCACCGCCTCTGCGACGACATGATTCGCTCCCAGGCGGCGGGCGACCTCGACAGCTACCGAAATCTCGACACCGAGTTTCACCTGGCGATCATTTCGCGCGCGTCGTCCCCCTTGTTGGAGCGAACCTACCGTGCGCAGGTGAACGGCCGCTTCGCTGCCCTGCGCAACCGGCTCTCGCGCAGCGCCAGCCACAATGACGCGTCGCTCGCTGAGCATATCAGGATTCGCGATTCAGTGGCCGCCGGCAAGGATGCCGAGCTGCTCGGCTTGCTGAGGACACACATCGACAACACCCTGTCCTACTACAGCAAACTGCTCGTCTGACGGCTCCGAAGACCCCATCACAAGACCGGTGACAATCGGGGTTGACACCGTTAACTGGAATCTGACATGTTACCGGTCATTGAGAGGAGTTGGCTATGCCAGTACAAGAAACTGAAGCAGATCCCTTGATGCCGTACCAGCTGCCGTTCCCGAAGGACGCGCTGCCGGAGATCGTCATTCCGAATGCAATGGAAGCTGACCAACGCGTGTGGGTTCCACAGGCGGAGAACGTCTGGTTCCGTCCCCTTTGCCTGAATCGTTCCCAGGGTTACTGGATGAACCTTCTCAAGGTGAGGAAGTCGGGCGTGATTTCCCGCCATCGGCATCCGCAGGCGGTTCACGGCTGGGTTCTCAAGGGAAAGTGGCGCTATCTCGAGCATGACTGGATCGCCGAGGCGGGAGGTTATGTATTCGAGCCGCCGGGCGAGACGCACACGCTGATCGTCCCCGAAGGCGTGGAGGAGATGATCACCTATTTCCAGGTTAACGGCATCATGTGCTACGTCGACCCTTGGGGTAAGGCCATCGGCTACGAAGACGTCTTCACCAAGATTGACATGTGTCGCGCCCACTACGAGAAGGTTGGCCTTGGCGCGGACTTCGTCGACCAATTCATCCGCTAGGCGGTTCCAGGAAAACCGGGAACCGGCTTTCCGTCCGAAGTCGCGGAATTCAAATGGTAGAGCGGCTTCGGACAGTGAGGCCGGTTTTTCACCGGGATCGCGAAAGACAAGCGCTGTAACGGTACCGGATTGCACAAGATCCGGGCCGTTCCGGAAAACCTGGACATTGCGATGCTGGAGGGTGCTAGTTCCCTGGGCGCGCCTTTCGCAACGGTTCCGCAACATCAACCCGATTTCAGGTTGCGACTGCGGTCAGAGGCCCAATGCAATTCGCCACCACGCGTTAGCTGAATTGCACCGGGGTTCGTCGGACTGAGTTCGGAGGAGGGGTAGTTTCATGGGTTATTGGCCTGAAGGCTGTTTCAGGGGTCAGACAATACTGGTTGTCGGCGGCACGTCCGGAATAGGCGCGGGCATCGCTCGGGCATTCGTCGCGGAGGGTGCGCGCGTGACTGTGACCGGCGCCACGGAAGCGGAAGTATCCGCTGCCCGCACCAACATGCACGAGGTGACCGCGCATGTTCTCGATGTGCGCGACAGCGAGGCCGTCAAGTCGTTCGTCGGCGGAATGGAAGAGCTGCACCATGTCGTGAACTGCGCCGGCATCATCCGCCGTGGGCTGGAGCATGATCCGGAGGTCTTCGACCAGGTCATCGACATCAATCTCAGCGGCACCATGCGCGTCTGCGCGGCGGCACGCCCGCTGCTCGCGCGCACGAAGGGCACCATCACCAACACCGCGTCCATGCTGACCTGGTTCGGCGGCCCGCTTGTCCCGGGTTATGCCGCCTCGAAGGGCGGCGTGGCACAGCTCACCAAATCCCTGGCGCTCGCCTATGCTGCCGACGGGATTCGTGTGAATGCGATCGCCCCGGGCTGGATCGCCACCAACCTCACCAGCGCCTTGCAGGAAGATCCCGCCCGCACCGAGGCGCTTCTATCCCGCATGGCGATCAAGCGGTGGGGCCGTCCGGAGGACCTGGCCGGAGGCGTACTCTATCTCGCCTCTCCCCTCGCCTCCTACGTGACCGGAACGATTCTGCCCATCGACGGCGGATACCTGTCTGCCTGACCTCGCGGGCAGCTGGGACGTCGGCAAAACTCCCGTCCGTTCGGCAGCCTTGTCCTGGTCGTGCCGGACCAACATCCGGTACCACTTTCCGGTGCCGCGCTTCAACTGTCCGTCGCGGCACTGGACGGAAAACGGCTCTCCCCCGTTCTGGAACCTTCCAGGGCTGGCTTTCCTCTCTGTCTTCCCGAGGACTTCACCCGCTGGGGATCCCCTCCTGGCGGGCTTTTTTGTATGAGCACGTGGCGTGACAGCTACCCGAACGGAGTGGGCATGTGTCAAACAGGATTACCGCGGCGATATCGCTAGTCGCGGCGCCTGTTCGCAGGGCTGCGTCAGGACAGCCGACAAAGTTCGGGAACGACGGGAAACTATTGAAACGCTTGAGAGTGGGTCTGGAGCGGGTAGCGGGAATCGAACCCGCGCGTCCAGCTTGGGAAGCTGGCAGGCTACCATTACATCATACCCGCACGGCCCTTTAGGTACTCAGAATCGGGGCTTCCGTCAATCTCGAACCTGCGCCCGTTCCTCTGTCTCGGCAAGCCTCGAGAACAGTATAAGTCCTTGATTTCATGACGCGCAAAATCCGAGCAAGTGACCAGCGCGGCACCCTGCATCACCTCACAACATGAGATGGCGGCGCACGTTCGGATCGTCAAGATCCCCGGCCCTGCCGGAAAACACGATCTCGCCGCGGTCCATGATCGCGACGGAATCGGCGAGCTCCCGTGCGAAGTCGAGGTATTGCTCCACGAGCAGGATGGTCATGCCGAGCGTCTCCTTGAGCCAGGTGATCGCGCGGCCAATGTCCTTGATGATCGAGGGCTGGATGCCCTCAGTCGGCTCGTCGAGCACCAGCAGCTTCGGCTGCATCACGAGGGCCCGTCCGATGGCGAGCTGTTGCTGCTGGCCACCGGACAGGTCGCCCCCGCGCCGGGAAAGCATGTCCTTGAGGACCGGGAAAAGGTCGAACACGTAGTCGGGGATCGTCCGCTGCGATCCGGGCAGGGCGGCAAAGCCCGTCTCGAGGTTTTCGCGCACGGTGAGCAGCGGAAAGATCTCGCGCCCCTGCGGCACATAGCCGATGCCGGCTCGCGCCCGCTCGTAGGACGGCATCCGGTCGAGCGACTTGCCGTCGAGGCAGATGCTACCGGACGACAGTGGATGCTGGCCCACCACCGCCTTGAGCAGGCTTGTCTTGCCCACCCCGTTGCGCCCGAGCACACAGGTGATGCGCCCGGCCTCCGCCGTGAGCGACACCCCCCGCAGCGCCTGGGCCGCGCCGTAGTGAAGGTTTGCGTGCGCGATCTCCAGCACCGTCACCTCCCCAGATAGACTTCGATGACGCGCGGGTCCTGCGATACGTGGTCGATGCTGCCTTCCGCCAGCACCGAGCCCTCGTGCAGGCAGGTGACCTTGACGCCGAGCTCGCGCACGAAATGCATGTCGTGCTCCACCACGATCACCGAATGGCGTGTGGCGATGTCCCTGAGCAGCCGTGCCGTCTCTTCCGTCTCGGCGTCGGTCATGCCTGCCACGGGCTCATCAATCAGCAGAAGCTTGGGCTCCTGCGCGAGCAGCATGCCGATCTCGAGCCACTGCTTCTGCCCGTGGCTGAGGTTCGCCGCAAGCTCGTCTCTCCTGTCCGTGAGCCGGATGATTGCCAGGATCTCGTCGATCCGACTCGGCTCGCTGGCAGACCGCCGGTCGAAGATGGTTCGGAACGCCCCACGCGGGCCTTTGAGCGACAGCGCGATGTTGTCCTCGACCGTGTGGCACTCGAACACCGTGGGCTTCTGGAACTTCCGTCCGATCCCGAGATTGGCGATCTCCGCCTCGTCATAGCGGGTGAGGTCGTGCGCGCCGTCGAAGTAGATGTCACCCTTGTCCGGCCGCGTCTTTCCGGTGATGAGATCCATCATCGTCGTCTTGCCAGCCCCGTTGGGGCCGATGATTGCCCGCATCTCGCCCTTGTCGAGCGTGAGAGACAGGTTGTTGATGGCGCGGAACCCGTCGAACGAGACGGAAACGCCGTCGAGATAGAGAATGGTGTTCGTGAGAGGTTCTGCCGGTGCCATGGCCTACTCCGCCGGTTTTGGTTCGACGCCCATCAGCGGCGCGGCCACAGGCGCGGGCCTTGCCGCGCTGGCGGCAGGCTCGGTGGCTGTTGTTTTCTCCGGCGGAACCGTGGGCGAAGCTCTCTTCGTCCGTGCCTTGCGGGCAGCGCTCCACTGCTCCCACACGCCCACCAGCCCCTTGGGCAGGAACAGCGTGACGGCCACGAACAGTGCACCGAGCGCGAACAGCCATACCTCGGGAAGCGCTGCGGTGAACCAGCTCTTGGCCCAGTTGACGGCGATTGCGCCGATCACCGGTCCCATAATGGTTCCCCGCCCGCCGACTGCAGTCCAGATGACGATCTCGATGGAATTGGCCGGCGCGAACTCGCTCGGGTTGATGATGCCGACCTGCGGCACGTAGAGCGCGCCGGCGATGCCAGCCATCACCGCGGAGATGGTGAAGGCGATGAGCTTGATGTTCTCCGGCCGCCAGCCGAGGAAGCGCGTTCGGCTCTCCGCGTCGCGCACGGCCACCATCAGCTTGCCATACTTGGAGCTGACGAGCCGTGCCGTCACGATCACCGCCAGCGCCAGCACCAGCGCGGTGGCCGAGAACAGCGCGGCGCGCGTCGCCGGCGCCTGCAGGCTGAAGCCGAGGATGTCCTTGAAGTCGGTCAGCCCGTTGTTACCGCCAAACCCCATGTCGTTGCGGAAGAACGCCAGCAGCAGGGCGTAGGTCATCGCCTGGGTAATGATCGAAAGGTAGACGCCCGTCACGCGGGAACGGAAGGCGAGCCAGCCGAAGGCGAAGGCCAGCAGCCCCGGCGCAACCATCACCATCAGGGCAGCGAACCAGAACTGATCGAAACCGTACCAGTACCATGGGAGCTCCTTCCAGTTGAGAAAGACCATGAAATCGGGCAGCACCGGATGCCCGTAGACGCCGCGCGGTCCGATCTGGCGCATGAGGTACATGCCCATTGCATAACCGCCGAGGGCGAAGAACGCACCGTGGCCGAGGCTCAGGATTCCGCAGTAGCCCCAGACCAAATCCAGTGACAGCGCCAGCATCGCGTAGCACAGGTATTTGCCCATGAGCGCCACCGCGTGCGTGGGAATGTGGAAGCTGCTGGTAGGCGGCACCGCGAGATTGAGTACCGGCACCACCACCGCCGCCGCCACGAGCACGACCAGCAGCAGCTGGATGCGGCGGTCGAGTCCGCCCTCGAAGAAGCGCTTTGTCATCATGATTCCACAGCCCTCCCCTTCAGGGCGAACAGCCCGCGCGGCCGCTTCTGGATGAACAGGATGATGAGCACCAGCACGATGATCTTGCCCAGCACCGCGCCGGCATAAGGCTCGAGGAACTTGTTGGCGATGCCGAGCGAGAAGGCGCCGAGCAGCGTGCCCCACAGGTTTCCGACGCCGCCGAACACCACCACCATGAAGGAGTCGATGATGTAGTTCTGCCCGAGATTGGGCGACACGTTGCCGATCTGGCTCAATGCCACGCCCGCAATCCCGGCCACGCCGGAGCCAAGCCCGAAGGTGAATGCGTCCACCCGCGGCGTGCGGATGCCCATCGAGGCCGCCATGCGACGGTTCTGCGTCACCGCGCGCATGTAGAGGCCCCACGGCGTGCGGTTGATGATGAACAGGAGCAGCGCGAAGACGGCGAGCGCGAACAGCACGATCCACAGCCGGTTCCAGGTGATCATCATCTGCCCGACCTCGAAGCTGCCGGACATCCACGACGGATTGGCAACCTCCCGGTTGGTCGGGCCGAAGATCGTGCGCACCGCCTGCTGCAGCACCAGCGACACGCCCCAGGTGGCGAGCAGCGTCTCCAGCGGTCTCCCGTAAAGGAAGCGGATGATCCCGCGCTCGATTGCGATGCCCACGGCGCCCGCCACCACAAAGGCGATCGGCACGGCAAGGACCAGCGACCAGTTCTGCAGACCCGGCAAAAGGCTTTGCACTGCGCCCTGCACCACAAATGTCGTGTAGGCCCCAAGCATCACCATCTCGCCATGCGCCATGTTGATGACGCCCATCACGCCGAAGGTGATGGCAAGGCCAATGGCCGCCAGGAGCAGCACCGATCCGAGCGAGATGCCGAACCACACGTTCTGCGCGGCATCCCAGGCGGCGAGCTTCGTTCGCACACTTGATGCAGCCTTGGCAGCGGTACTCTGAAGTTCCCCCTGCGACCGCATCTCCACGGCTTCGAGCAGCGACAGCACGGTGCGGTCGCCGAGCGCCCCCAGCACCTCGATGGCCTTGATCTTCTCGCCATCCGGCAGGTCGGATTGCAGCACGGCCGCCGCACGTGCCTGTTCCATGCGCGTCCTGACGGCTGGGTCCCCTTCCTCGGCGATGGCAGCATCGAGCGCCTCGATCGCCGCGGCATCCGGATTGGAAAGCATGTTGCTCGCGGCAGCCAGCCTCTGCTCGCGGTTGGGCGCGCGCAGCGTGAGCGAACTCAGCGTGTCTCGGATTGCCCGCCGGAGCGCATTGTTGACTTTGACCTTCCTGAGCCCGGAGGTAGCGACATCCTTCACCTCCTCGCTGGTCAGCGGATCGAAGAATTGCGCATTCTTGCCCGAGCCCCTGACGATATAGACCGCCCCGCCCGCCTTGCTGGCCTGGAGATTGCCGTCGGCCAGCGCCTCGAGCACCGGCCTCACCGCCGGGTCGCCCGTCGCCCCCAGCTCGCGCACCAGGGCCTCGGTCTGGTCGAACCTGTTGACCTCGGCGAAGCGCGCGATGAGCGCGTTCACCGAGGTCTCCTGCGCGCCTGCCGGGCCGATGAGGAGCAGTGACGACAGCAGCAGCAAGCATAGTGCACGAAGGAGCATCATCGGCTCGACTCCAGGCGCGAGGTTCCCGGCGGCCGGGACATCGCCCCGGCCGCAATCGTCAGATCAGATCAATTGATGCCCTTGCCGCCGCACTTGCCCGTGGCGACGTTGAAGTTTCCGCAAGACAGCGGCGCGCGCCAGTCGGCGATCAGATCCTTGGAATCGGGCAGGTAGTCGGACCACTCGTCGCCCACGACGAGGCCCGGCGTCTCCCACACGATCTCGAACTGGCCATCCGACTGGATCTCGCCGATCAACACCGGCTTGGTGATGTGGTGGTTCGGCATCATGGTTGAGTAGCCGCCGGAAAGGTTTGGCACCGACACGCCGATGATCGCGTCGATCACCGCGTCAGGATCGGTGGTGCCGGCCTTCTCAACCGCCTTCACCCACATGTTGAAACCGATGTAATGGGCTTCCATCGGGTCGTTGGTCACGCGCTTGTCGTCGCCAATGAAGGCGTGCCATGTCTCGATGAACTCGGCGTTCGCCTCGGTGTCCACCGACTGGAAATAGTTCCAGGCCGCCAGGTGCCCGACCAGAGGCTCCGTGTCGATGCCGGCCAGTTCCTCCTCGCCCACAGAGAAGGCCACGACCGGAATGTCCTCAGCCTTGATGCCCTGGTTGGCAAGCTCCTTGTAGAAGGGAACGTTCGCGTCGCCGTTGATGGTCGACACCACGGCCGTCTTCTTGCCGGCCGAGCCGAAGTTCTTGATGTCCGTCACGATCGTCTGCCAGTCGGAATGACCGAACGGCGTGTAGTTGATCATGATGTCCTCGGGCGCCACGCCCTTGGATTCCAGATAGGCCTGCAGGATCTTGTTCGTCGTCTGCGGATAGACGTAGTCGGTGCCGGCCAGCACCCAGCGCTCGACGCCTTCCACGTCCATGAGGTAATCGACGGCCGGGATGGCCTGCTGATTGGGCGCGGCGCCGGTGTAGAACACGTTGCGCTGGCTTTCCTCACCCTCGTACTGCACGGGGTAGAACAGCAGCCCGTTGAGCTCCTCGAACACCGGCAGCACGGACTTGCGCGACACCGAGGTCCAGCAACCGAACACGGCCGCGACCTTCTCCTTCTCGAGCAGGTCGCGCGCCTTCTCGGCAAACAGCGGCCAGTCGGACGCCGGATCCACCACCACCGCCTCGAGCTTCTTGCCGAGCAGGCCGCCCTTCTTGTTCTGCTCCTCGATGAGCATCAGCATGACGTCCTTCAGCGTCGTCTCCGAGATTGCCATGGTCCCGGACAGCGAATGGAGGATGCCGACCTTGATCGTGTCCTCCTGCGCGAAGCTCTCCCCGGACATCAAGGCTCCGGCCAGGACCGTCGCTCCCATCAGCAGACTGCGCACCCTTGCAACTCGCGGCATGTTGGATCCCCTCTGGATGTGTTTTTGCGCTGCAACAGACAATGCAAAGCGCATGCCACTCAGGGGCGGATCAAAGAGCGCTGTTGTTACAGGGGGTTAGGAGGACCGGTCGGGCTCGTGCCAGATCGGGCCGCAGAAGCAATGCCCAAATCATCGGCAGGAATATTATTCCGCCCATGTTTTGATCAGGCCGGCATTTCAAGTTGCACGGCATTCCCGAGCCGCCTGAGCGGTCGGCTGCGCTTATGCCGTCGCACGCGTGATTGCGAGAACCCGCCCGCCCCTCGGGTTCTCAGCGGAAATGCTTGGAGAGCTTCAGCGCCTGGCCCTGGTAGTTGGACTTGAGGCTGCTGCCGTAGAGCTTCTGCGGGGCCCTGCTCATCCGCTCGTAGACGAGGCGGCCGACGATCTGCCCGTGTTCGAGGATGAACGGCACCTCGTGGCTGCGCACTTCCAGCACCGCGCGGCTGCCCGAGCCGCCCGCCGCCGAATGGCCGAAGCCGGGGTCGAAAAAGCCGGCATAATGCACGCGGAACTCGCCCACCAGCGGGTCGAAGGGTGTCATTTCGGCCGCATGGTTCGGCGGCACATGCACCGCCTCGCGCGAGACCAGGATGTAGAACTCGTCCGGGTCGAGCACCAGCTCCCGCTTGCCGTAGTCGTAGATCGGCTCCCAGAAGTCGCGCACGTCATAGGCTGCCTTGCGGTCCACGTCGATGACGCCCGAGTGATGCTTCGCCCGGTAGCCGACCAGGCCGCCCTCGCCGCCATTGAGGTCGATCGAAAGGGCGATGCCGCCGCCAGAGATATTGGGTTGTTCGGAGGCCACCAGCGTCTCGCGCTCGTGCAGCTGCGCGAGCTCCTCCTCGCTCAGCACGGCATTGCCGCGCCGGAAGCGGATCTGCGACAGCCGCGAGCCGGGCCGCACCACAATCGGGAACGTGCGCGGGCTGACCTCGAGATAGAGCGGCCCTGTATAGCCGGCCGGGATCTTGTCGAACTCCTGCCCGTGGTCGGTAATGACGCGGGTGAAGATGTCGAGGCGGCCCGTCGAGCTCTTCGGATTGGCGGAGGCCGAGACGTCCTGCGGCAGGCGAAGCGTTTCCATGAGCGGCACGATATAGACGCATCCCGTCTCCAGCACCGCGCCGGCATCGAGGCTGATCTCGTGCAGCTTCAGCCGCTCGAGCTTGTCCAGCACCCGGCATTTCGGGCCCGGAAGGAAGCTGGCGCGAACACGATAGGCAACCCGCCCAAGGCGCAGGTCGAGGCTCGCCGGCTGGATCTGGTCCTCGTCCAGCGGTCGTTCCGATGCGAGTGCGCCCTGGTTGAAAAGCTCTGCAATGTCAGAGTCAGGCAGGATGCCCGGGTTCACCACGTCTAGCCTCCAGGATTTTGCAGGGGAGCTTTACCGTCCTGCACAATTGACGCAAGGAGAATACGCGATTAAAGGGTCGTTATCCCGTGGTGATTTGCCGGTCGGCTTGCAGCCACGTTAAAGAAGTCGCTAAAAGGCCGCGCTCGATGTCGATGCTCATCCGGCGTTTTACGCGGCCGACAATTTGGGCAGAGACAATGGCACAATCAGACAATAGTACAGGTTGGAAGCCGCAGACCGCCTTGGTCCACGGCCATACCCTTCGTTCGCAGTTTCAGGAAACCTCCGAGGCAATCTGGCTGACCCAGGGCTTCGTCTACGAGACGGCCGAAGCCGCCGAAGCCCGCTTCAAGGGCGAGGATCCGGGCTTCATCTATTCCCGCTACGCCAACCCGACCGTCGACATGTTCGAAAAGCGCATGATCGAGCTGGAGGGTGCGGAAGACGCCCGCGCGATGGCTTCCGGCATGGCGGCGGTGGCTGCGGCCATTCTCTGTTCGCTGAAGGCGGGCGACCATGTTGTCTCCGCCCGCGCGCTGTTCGGCTCCTGTCACTGGATCATCGAGCATCTCCTGCCGCGCTACGGCATCGAAACCACCTTCGTCGACGGCCGCGACCTGTCGGCCTGGGAAGCCGCGATCCGGCCGAACACCAAGCTCTTCTTCATGGAGACGCCGACCAACCCGACGCTGGAGGTCTATGACATCCGCGCCATCGCCAATCTGGCGAATGCCGCCGGCGCCCGCCTGGTGGTCGACAACGTCTTCGCCACCCCCCTCTACCAGAAGCCGCTGCAGCATGGCGCACATGTCGTGGTCTACTCGGCCACCAAGCACATTGACGGCCAGGGCCGCTGCCTGGGCGGCATTGTCCTCTCGGACAAGGAGTGGATCGAGGCCAACCTGCACGACTATTTCCGTCATACCGGCCCGAGCCTTTCGCCCTTCAATGCCTGGGCGCTGCTGAAAGGTCTGGAAACGCTGCCGCTGCGCGTGCGCCAGCAGACGCACAATGCCTCGCAGATTGCGGATTTCCTCGCAGGCCACCCGAAGGTTGCGCGCGTGATCTATCCCGGCCGCAAGGACCATCCGCAGGCTGACATCATCGCCCGCCAGATGACCGGCGGTTCGACCCTGGTTTGCATCGAGCTCAAGGACGGGAAGCGCGCGGCCTTCAACTTCGCCAACGCGCTCGAGGTCATCAAGATCTCGAACAACCTCGGCGATGCCAAGAGCCTGATCACGCATCCGGCAACCACGACGCACAAGAACCTGTCGGACGAAAGCCGCGCTGAAGCCGGCATCACCGACGGCACGCTGCGCCTGTCGGCAGGCATCGAAGATACCGAGGATTTGCTGAAAGACATCGAGCGCGCGCTCGCCGCCGCCTGATGCGCGGGCAAGCGGACGGGCGGCCGCCCGTCCGCTTGAGCTGAGCATTGGACGTGGACACTCCCCGCGAGCCTTATTGATCTGCCGGTCGTCTGCGCTACAACATAGACAGTCTCGGCGGCTCCTTGCCTGCCGGAAATTGTTTTTGACGCAGCGTCCTCGGGAAGACCATGTACCGCGCCACCACTGCAGGCATTGAAGTATCCGTCGAGGCATTCTTTCTGCCGGACGAGTCTGACCTCGAGGAAGGCCGCTTCGTCTGGGCCTATCAAGTGACCATCGTCAACAATTCGCCCGAGCCGGTTCGTCTTCTCTCCCGCTACTGGCACATCACCGACGAGCTCGGCCGTGTGCAGGAAGTGCGCGGCGAAGGCGTCGTGGGCGAAAAGCCTGTGATCGAACCCGGCGACAGCTTCCAGTACACCTCCGGATGCCCGTTGAGCACGCCGTCGGGCATCATGGTTGGCCGCTACACGATGGAGAAGGAATCCGGCGACCAGTTCGAGGTGGACATCCCGGCCTTCTCGCTCGACATTCCCGGCAAGCGCACAGTGCTGAACTGAGGAGACTGCACCGGTGCGGACACCGGCTTCGGCCCGTCTGCCGCCCCCCTCAAACGAATGTGGCGCGGGGATCCCGCGCCGCACTCGACTTTTCAGGCTGCAAGTCCGGCTCTGACGGACTCGGCCTCAGTGCGGCTTGAAGAAGTCCGCCGGATCAAAGAGATATTCGGTCGAGCAGAACTCGCAGTTGACGCGGATGACGCCGTTTTCCGTGCTCTCGTGGATTTCCTCGGCCGTGAAGCCACTCAGAATCGACCGCACCTTCTCGCGCGAGCACGAGCACTTGTCGACGATGTTCACGCCCTCGAAGACGCGCACGCCATGCTCATGAAACAGACGGTAAAGCAGCCGTTCCGTTCCGACCGACGGGTCCACCAGCTCGTCGTCCTGTACGGTCTTCAGCAGCGTCACGGCCTCCACCCAGGAGTCATCGTCGGGATGGCCGTTGCCCGCTTCTTCCGGGTCTCCGTCGCCGCCATGCAGGTCCTTCATCCGCGCCCGGTCCGTGTTGCTTGGCAGGAACTGCAGCAGCACGCCGCCGGCGCGCCAGGTTTCCACCACACCGTTCTCGCCCGGCACCTGCATGCGGGCCACGCCCAGCCGCACTTCCGTCGGGATCTGTTCCGACTGGCGGAAATAGGTGCGCGCCACGTCCTCGAGCGTCGAGCCGTCAAGCTGCACGATACCCTGGTAACGCCGCATGTGCGGGCCCTGGTCGATCGTCAGCGCCAGCACGCCGTTGCCGAGCAGTTCCTCGGGGCTGTCTTTGCCCGCAGCCACCGCCTCGGCCAGACGCTCGTCGCTGTAGCGCGCATAGGCGCGCACGTTGCCCGGCGTCGTGAAGTCGGCGACCAGAAGGTCGACCGGCCCGTCTGAACGGGTCTGGACGATGAACTTCCCGTTGAACTTCAGCGAACTGCCGAGCATCACGGTGAGCGTGATGACCTCGGCCAGAAGCCGGGAAACGGGATCAGGATACTTGTGCCGGGTGAGGATCTGGTCGAGCATCTGGCCGACCTGAACGGCGCGGCCGCGCACGTCCAGCTTGTCCACCTGGAAAGGCACGACGTGGTCGTCGCCGGCGTAACCGAATTCACCCAGTTTCGCGTTTTGCAAGCTCACTTCTCAAAACACCATGCAAGGATCGCCTTCTGCGCATGTAGACGGTTCTCAGCCTCGTCGAACACGACGGAGTGCGGCCCGTCGATGACCTCGTCCGTCACTTCTTCCCCGCGGTGGGCGGGCAGGCAGTGCATGAACAGCGCATCAGGCTTTGCAAGGCTCATAAGCTTTGCATTGACCTGGTAGGGCATGAAGACATTGTGTCCGCGGGCCCGGTGCTCCTGACCCATCGACACCCAGGTGTCGGTGACGACGCAGTCCGCTCCGGCAACGGCTTCTTCGGCCGATTGTGTCAGCATCACCTGCGCCCCATGTGCGCGGGCCCACTCTACATAGTGTTGCTTGGGCTCACTTCCAGAGGGCACGGCCACGTTGATGCGGAAGCCGAACTGCGCGGAAGCCTCGAGCAGCGAATGAAGCACGTTGTTGCCGTCGCCGGCCCAGGCGAACAGCTTGTCCTTCACCGGGCCGCGATGCTCCTCGAAGGTCAGGATGTCGGCCATGATCTGGCACGGATGCGTGTCGTCGGTAAGCGCATTGATCACCGGCACCGTGGCGTATTCCGCCAGCTCCAGCAGGCGGCTGTGGGCCGTGGTGCGGATCATGATTGCGTCCACATAACGCGACAGAACGCGGGCGGTGTCGGCGATGGTCTCGCTCCGGCCGAGCTGCATTTCGGTGCCGGTCAACATTATCGTCTCGCCGCCCAGCTGCCGCATGCCCACGTCGAAGGAGACGCGGGTGCGGGTGGAAGCCTTCTCGAAGATCATGGCCAGAACCTTGCCCTGGAGCGGCTTGGGGCTGGGTTCACCCGCTTTCAGCTTCGCCTTTCGCTCCTTCGCGTCATCCAGGATGCGTCTCAGCTCGCTGGCCGGCAGTGCGGAAAGGTCGAGGAAATGGCGCGGAGTGGTCATGATGTGCCTTCGTTTAGCTTGCTGCCGCCCGTGTGGCGGCCGATACGGCGCTGGAAGCCCTCCGGATGCGCTCTAGCGCTTCCTGGATGTCTTCTTCCGTCGCGGTCAGCGGCGGCAGAAGACGCAGAACATTGTCACCGGCAGGGGCGGTAAGCAGCTTCTCTTCGATAAGGGCCTTCTGCAGGACGGTGTTCTGCGGCTTGCAGCGCAGACCCAGCATCAGCCCCTCGCCCCTGACGTCCTCGATGACATCCGAAAACTCGTCCGCGATCGCGGCCAGCCCCTGCTTGAGGGCGAGACCCTTCTGGGCGACTCCCTCGAGGAAGCCTTCGCCCAGCACGACGTCGAGCACGGCATTGCCCACCGCCATGGCCAACGGGTTGCCGCCGAAGGTTGTTCCGTGCGAGCCGGCGGTCATGCCGCTCGCTGCCTCTTCCGTCGCAAGGCAGGCGCCGATCGGGAAGCCTCCGCCAAGGCCCTTGGCGAGCGCGACGATATCCGGCCTCACCCCGGCCCATTCGCAGGCCAGGAACTTGCCCGTGCGGCCGACGCCAGTCTGCACCTCGTCGAAGATCAAAAGTAGGCCGTGCTTGTCGCAGAGCGACCGCAGCCTGCGCAGGCTCGCCAGCGGAATGCGGCGCACACCGCCCTCGCCCTGGATCGGTTCGACCAGGATCGCCGCGGTGTCAGGGCCGATGGTCTTTTCGACGGCATCGATGTCATCGAAGGGCACCTGGTCGAACCCTTCGACCACCGGACCGAACCCTTCGAGGTATTTCTTCTGTCCGCCCGCGGCGAGCGTCGCCAGCGTGCGGCCGTGGAACGCCCCCTCGAAGGTAATGATACGGTAGCGGTTCGGGGAACCCTTCACGTAGTGATAACGGCGTGCGGTCTTGATCGCGCATTCCAGCGCCTCGGCGCCCGAATTGGCGAAGAACACCTTGTCGGCGAAGGTCGCCTCCACCAGCCGCTCGCCCAGCCGTTCCTGGCCGGGGACGCGGTACAGGTTCGAGACATGCCAGAGCTTGCCGGCCTGCCCGACCAGCGCCGCAACGAGGTGCGGATGGCCGTGTCCGAGCGAATTGACCGCAATTCCGGCCGCGAAATCCAGGTATCGCTCTCCATCCGAGGTGATCAGCCAGGAACCCTCGCCACGCTCGAAGGCAAGCGGAAGACGGGCGAACGTATTGAAAAGAGGCGAACCGGACATTCAAGAACTCTCCTGGACTGCCGCCGGACCGCGGGTGTACCTGCACTGACCCGCGACGGAAACTAAAATGCCGCCCAAGGGCGGCACGGTCGCTTTTATCAGCGCTTTTTTCGCGGAAGTCAACGAGCGTTCACAGTGGATAATTTGCGTGACCCCCTTTTGCTTCCTGTAAATTGACACCCAAGTTGGGGAAAACCCGAAAAAGAGATACGCCGCGACTTTGGGACTCTTGTCACGGAGTCAACCGATAATGTACCTTGCCGCCATAACAACGAATTTTGTGCGGCAGCTCATCCTATCCGTTTCGACCCTGCGTCCTCTCCGCATAGGCGGAGCGGAATGTAAGAGGGATTCTGCCGCGCCGACAAGGAGCGCAAACCCATGAGCTGGACAGACGAACGCGTGGAGGCGTTGAAGAAACTTTGGGCGGAAGGCTTGAGTGCAAGCCAGATCGCAGCTCAGCTCGGCGGGGTCAGCCGCAATGCCGTGATTGGCAAGGTCCATCGCCTGAAACTGTCCGGACGCGGGCGCACGAACGCAGCCCCTGCCCGGCAGAAGAAGGCAGCGGCCCCTGTAACCACCACCGCCACCGCGCCGGCACAGGCGCCGGCAGTTCGCAGCAAGCCTCGCCCGGCGGCGCCCGCTGCACCGGTCCGCCCGATGGTTGCAACGACCGTCGGCGCCACCGCTCTCAAGGTGCAGTACGACGAGGAGCCGGCCGTATACCAGCAGTACCAGGCTCTGCCCGACAACGTCGTGCCGATTGCGCGCAATCTGAAGCTGATCGAGCTGACGGAGCGGACCTGCAAGTGGCCGAACGGCGACCCGCTCTCAGAGGATTTCAGCTTCTGCGGCGCTGACTCCACCGAGAACAGCCCGTACTGCACGTTCCATTCGAGGCTGGCCTATCAGCCCGCCGCCGAGCGGCGCCGTCTCCGTTAGGCGGTTCAGGAAAAGTGGGAACCGGTCTTGCGTCCGGAGCCGCGAAAAACAGTCGTCAGAGCAATTCAGGGCCTCCATGAATCTGAATTGCTTTGGAGCAACCGGGTTCCAAGGAAGCCCGAGACTGTTCTCGCGGTACAGACCTTCTCGCTGTTCCGGACGGAAGCCTAACGGGGCTTTTCCAGAACGGCTCTAGGACTTCACGTCTCCACCTTCCGAAAGCGGCCTTGTGCCGCTTCTTTTTTGCCGCAGGGGCAGCAATCTCTTGACCCTGCGGCGGCTATCCCTCCGCGCCCTGGCGCTTTGTATCCGGCTGGATCTGCTTCCGTCCGTGGGGCGTCTTTTCCCAGTAGAACGGCTTCCTGTATAGCTGCCAGGCGGCGCGCCAGGCTGCGAGCGACAGCATGAACCAGTATCCGGGCGTATAGAGCGCGTAGCGCCACAATCCCTCCCTCTTTCGCGGCGGCAGGCTATACCACCCAATCGTCAGAAAGCCCGCATAGCCGAACAGCAGGTTGGCCACGTTGAGGGCGAAGAGGATCCGCTCGTAGGCTGTAACCCCTTCGACAAAGCTATGGCGCAGGGCCCCGTAAAGCAGGGTGGGCACCATGAACACATTGCTCATCACCGCGATGAGGGTGCAGAAGACGAGCCCCTGTACGACCAGAAACGATCCCGCCCCGATGTCGCGGAAGAGAGCCCGGGGATCGCGCATATGCACCAGCCAGGTCTGGAGCCAGCCCTTGAACCAGCGCGTCCGCTGCCGCAGCCATACATCCGGCCGCGTCGGCGCGTCCTCGTAGGTGGGGGAGAGGATGGTGTCGGAATGGTAGCCCATACGGGCGAGCCGGATTCCGAGATCCGCATCTTCCGTCACGTTATAGGGATCCCACGCGCCGGAAGCCTCGAGCGCATGCCGGCGGAAATGATTGGACGTGCCGCCGAGCGGCAGGACGAGCCGGTGGCTTCCGAGCCACGGAAGCATGGCTGCGAACAGCGCCGAGTATTCGAATGCGAACATGCGTGACAGCCAGCTGCCCCAACCGTTGGTGATCACCAGCGGCGCCTGCAGGCAGGCAAGAATCTGGTCGCTGCGCCGGAACCTCCGCCACGCTTCGACCAGCTGATAGGGGTGCGGGCGGTCCTCCGCATCGTAGATCACGACGAAATCGCCCCTGCAATGCTGCAGCGCGTAGCGCAGCGCCTTGGGCTTCGTGCGCGGCGTCGAGGACGGAACCTCCACGACCTGGACGTAATCGCGCAACTCGATGCTGCGGATCGCCGCCAGCGTCTCGTGGTCGTCCTCTTCGCACACAAGCTTGATTTCCAGCCTGCTGCGCGGCCAGACGAGGCGGCCAAGCGCCGTGAGCAGCTGAGGCACCACCTCGGCTTCCCGGTAGAGCGCCACCAGCACCGAGTAGACCGGCACACCCTCCTCCGGCATTTCGACCTCCGCGGGAAGCTCGGGCTGCCGGGGCCAGAGGACCTCGGTCAGCGCCACCACGCGCATGAGTGTGCAGAGGACGCAGCAGGCGAACGCGAGAATGTACGCGGCCAACGCCACCTCCATTGGCCAGAGGACGAGACACTGCACCAGCCCCGCCAACAGGAAGCCCACCACGACACCCTGCCGGCCGGTGAGCACCAGATGCGCGGACAGTTGCGGCAACGTTTCCTTCAGGCCAGCGATGGCCCTGCGCAGCATTTCTCGGCTCCCCCGCCGCCCGATGGCGCGTCGCAGACAATCGGCGCAGACGAAAATCACCCCTTTCAGCATGTCACGCTGACGGTCCAGGAAAGCGCCAAGCTCGTCCAGATCGAGCTCGCTCGGCGCGATCAGCAGGACGCATCGGCCCGTGCTGTCGACAGCCGTCACGGCCGGCAGCCCTTCGCGCCGCCCGAGCACCTGATGCGACTGTTCACCGGTGATGATCAGCCCCTCGGCCCTCACATCGGCCAGGAAGCGGACGCCCATCAGCCGTGCCGCCGCGCGCACGAACTCTGCCTCGGACACATGGCCGCCGGCGATTAGCTCCCGCTGGGGCAACGCACCCGCGAGACCTGCCTTTCGCGCAGCCCTCTCCCAGGTCTCCGCGTTCAGACCGAGCAGGATGTGCATCATCGGCCACAGCGAACCTGCCTTCGATGCGCCCGACATTTCTTCGCCGGATGTTGTCCTGTCGCCAGACCTGTCGATGAGGGAGCCATGGGGACCCGGCCGGTGCGCAAAAGCGACTGTCTGCTCCGCCAGGCTTCGCGGAAGTCTGGCGGTCTCGAACCGCTCGCTTGGTTTCGGCGCAAGCACAGTGTCGCCCGGTCCGTCAGCTTGCGACGAAGCGCCCATGCTCCCCGGCTCATGCGATTTTGGCAGTTCGCCGGTCCACGGCGCCTTCAGAGCGATCGGCGGCTCGCCGGCGTCCGCGGACGTCCCGCTTCCCGATGAACCGCCCGCCCCGGTCCCGTCCGCATCAGCTGCGCCCGATGCTTCCAGCGTCCAACGGGCTTCCGCTCGCCCTTTGGCCTCCGGACAACCGGCCACGGGGCGAGACCCTTCCGATTCCGCTATGACGCTGGAGCTCGTTGCCAGAAGTCCACCTTTTGCAGGACGGCCAGCCTCCGCGAAATGACCAGCTTTCACCAGGCGGTCAGTATCCACCGGGCGACCGGTTTCCACCGGACCGTCTGCCTCTTCCAGACGGCCGTCACAACTACCCTCGAAAATGCTGTCAGCGCAGAAAAACTTCCCTGCCGCCGTGAGGGAAGCCTCACGGACCCATTCGACGCCATTCATGGTCAAGACACCCACCCCAGGCGTTGAGCGAAAACTCAATGCCTCCCCAGACGTTCTGCCCTCGAAAGCCGGTTCCCTTGCGCAGACGCCATCATGTTCGCCTGCGCCAATCACACACGTGAATGCCTGCAGCCTCAGCCCCGCCATGCACCCGATGTCGGCCCCGGGCGCACGACAAAACAATCGCAAAACAGCAACCGAGTGCTTATCCGGACTATTTCTTAGCCGGACTACAGGAATGTACTTTTGTTTATGCTGATTATGCCCTCGATCTAGATCGTAGTATTGCCTACCCTTCCCTCTCCCGTCAAACTCATTTTCCCCCTTCGATTGCACTATTTGAAAAAACGACAACCTTTGTTTGCGATGGCCGGATGTTTCCGCCGCAAAGGAATTTCTGTACGCTAATTGGAGTGAAGATTCGTTGGGTTGACAGGTCTCATGCTGCGCTTCGGTCTGGGGTTGGTGCTTGCCATCGCCCTGCTGCCTGCATCGGCGGCGGCTGAGCCGCTCGTTCCGCATTTCAGGGACACGCGGCAGCGACTTGCCGTACCGGACACGTCGGACATCCAGCGCCTTCGCTTTCTTACGACCACGGACTTCTTTCCCTTCAACATGCTGGACGAGCGTGGGAACCTGATCGGCTTCCATGTCGACCTCGCCCGTGCCATCTGCCGCAAGCTCGAGCTTGAACAGCGGTGCCAGGTCCAGGCCCTGCCCTTCGAGGAGCTGAGTGAGGCGCTTCAGAAGGGCGATGGTGAGGCCATCATCGCGGGGATCGCCATCACCGGGGAAAGCCGCTCGCGTTACGACTTCACGCAGCCCTATTTCCAGTTTCCGGCCCGCTTCGCGGCCCGCCGCGACGCCGCCATGGCCGAACCCCTCGCTGAAAGCCTCAAGGGAAAGCGCGTCGGTGTGCTCACCGGAACATCCCACGAGCAGATGCTGCGCGACCTGTTCCCCGGGCTTGAGATTGCCCCTTTTGACACCGAACGGGATCTTGTTCGCGCCGCCCGCGAGGGCGACGTGGCAGCCATCTTTGCCGACGGCGTCCGCCTGAGCTTCGCCCTGACGGACGAGGAGGCTGCCGGATGCTGCGCGTTCGTCGGAGGGCCGTACTATACCCAGGAGTACCTGGGACACGGGCTTGCCATCGCCACCCGGCCTGACCAGCCCTTAATTGGCCAGGCGCTCGACTACGCCCTGCAGCATCTCGAAGCGGAAAACGCCTTCAGCGAACTGTACCTGCGCTACTTCCCGCTGGATTTTTACAGCCTGTCGAACCCCTGAAAGGGGGTCATGACGCAGGAAATCCTGCCCTTTCCATTGACGCTGCGGGCGGCTGCGCGTACATGCCATGGCGTCCCAGGCCGCGCCCGGGGCGCATCCGCCTGTTTTTGGCGGCAATAACCCAATCAGACCGACCGGAAGCCACAATGACGACATCGTCCAGCAATGTGTCCCCTGTTTCGCCCGAACTCCTGAAAGCTGCGGCGGAAAGCAAGGCATGGCCGTTTGAAGAAGCGCGGAAGATCGTCAAACGCTACGAGAAGACTGGCTATCCGGCCCAGGTTCTGTTCGAGACCGGCTACGGCCCGTCGGGCCTGCCGCACATCGGCACCTTCGGCGAGGTGGCCCGTACCACCATGGTGCGCCATGCTTTCCACGTGCTCACCGAGTTCAAGGTGCCGACCAAGCTCATCTGCTTCTCGGATGACATGGACGGCCTGCGCAAGGTGCCGGACAACGTCCCCAACCCTGAGATGCTGCGCGCCTATCTCGGCAAGCCCCTGACGGCGGTGCCGGATCCGTTCGACAGCGGCATGTCCTTTGGCGCGGCGAACAACGCGCGCCTGCGGGCCTTCCTTGACCGCTTCGGCTTCGACTACAAATTTGCCTCCTCGACCGAATACTACCGCTCCGGCCGCTTCGACGCGACGCTGCTCAAAGTCCTGAAGCACTACGACGAGATCATGGCGGTCATTCTGCCGACCCTGCGCGAGGAGCGGAAGAAGACCTATTCACCCTTCCTGCCCATCCATCCGAAGACCGGCGTGGTGATGCAGGTTCCGGTCGAGGAACGCAACCTCGAGGCCGGCACCATCGTCTGGCGCGATCCGGACACCGGCGAGCGTTTCGAGACCCCCGTGACAGGCGGTCACGCCAAGCTTCAGTGGAAGCCGGACTGGGCGATGCGCTGGGTAGCCCTCGGCGTCGACTACGAGATGGCCGGCAAGGATCTGATCGACAGCGTCAAGCTCGGCGCCGAGATCTGCAAGATCCTCGGCGGTCGCGCACCGGAAGGATTCAACTACGAGCTTTTCCTGGACGAGAACGGCCAGAAGATCTCCAAGTCCAAGGGCAACGGCCTGACCATCGAGGAATGGCTGACCTACGCCCCGACCGAGAGCCTCTCGCTCTACATGTTCCAGAAGCCGAAGACGGCCAAGAAGCTCTATTTCGACGTCATCCCGCGCGCGGTGGACGAATACTACACGTTCCTGTCCGCCTATCCGCGCCAGGACTGGCCGAACCGCCTCGGCAACCCGGTCTGGCACATCCACAACGGCAACCCGCCGACCATAGACCTGCCGGTACCGTTCGCGCTGCTGCTCAACCTGGCGAGCGCCTCCAACGCCAGCGAAAAGGGCGTGATGTGGGGCTTCATCTCCCGCTATGCGCCGGGCGTATCGCCGGAGACCCATCCGGAGCTCGACCGCCTGACCGAATACGCCATCCGCTACTTCGACGACTTCGTGAAGCCGGCGAAGAAGTTCCGCGAGCCGGACGATGTGGAGCGCGCCACCCTGGAGGCCGTATCCCGGCGCCTGGCCGAGCTTCCGGCTGGCGCAAGCGGCGAGGACATCCAGAACGCCCTTCTCGACGTTGCCCGCGGCATCGAGCGCTATCAGGATCATACCAAGACGAGCCCGACCGGCGGCCCCGGCGTCTCGGTTTCCTTCTTCCAGATGCTCTACGAGGTCCTTCTTGGCCAGGAGCGCGGCCCGCGGTTCGGCTCCTTCGTCGCGCTCTACGGCATCGAGGAGACCCGCGAGCTGATCGCTAAGGCTCTGAGCGGAGAGCTCCGCGCCTGATCCGGCGGCTTCGCGCCGAACGCCAGCTCCGCATTTGCTGTTCGCTCTTGCAGCCCACCCCGGCGGTGGGCTGCTTCGTTTTCGCGCGTCCTCTCCTCCGGCGCGTTAACCGTATCATACGCATTCGGGAAGGCTGCTAACGTGCCGAGGGCGTCCGCGGGCGGTAAGATCCGCAATATGATTTGCCGCTACAGCGGCTTACGGTACCGGCAGGGGTAAACCTTGGCGCCTGAATGCGCCGCCGACGGGTCTTCAGCGCAAGCACAAAGGAGGCAGCCCGGACATTCTTGGTAAAAAGTTAGCAATTTCCTGCCGTGGGCGTCCGAGTTAACCGGGTGTTTACCATAGTTGACGAAAGTTTTGCCTGGAAACTGGCAAGGGTGCTTCGGCCCTCAAGGTTCCCTGGAGCGTGTAAGCGTGGGCGTTGAAGGATAGCCACCTCGCGGACGGCTCCGGTGTCGGAGAACGGCGGCCGTTGGGGGCCGCGTCAAGGCGGGCGATCCAATGAACAGCAGGCTTTCTTACGTAGACAGACTGAATGACGAAGGACAGCGCAAGCCCAGCTCTGCACTGGACAACATTTTGCAAACGCTTGCCCGGCTGGAAAAGCAGCTGGGGCGCGCCTTCGATGCCAGGAACAGCGAGGACGACATAACGAACCGGATCAAGAGAATTGCCGACGAAGCGGCTACCGAGAACAACAGCCCCGTGCGCGTGGCTGCGGACCCGGCGCGCGAAGGTCGCCTCTCTTCGTTCGGAAGCCTCCTGAATGACCGGGATACCTTCCGCCGTCATGACGACCAGCTCGCATCCATCAATTCCCTGGCCGTCGAACTCAACAACCTGCGCAGTGACCTGCAGGCGTCCATCAATCGCGGAATGCGGGAAGAGTTCTCCACCCTGCGCGAGGAGATCAACTCCGTGCTCGGCTCGGTCTCCCGCAGCCACGACGCGCACGGTCTCGAAGCCGGTCTTGCGCAGATCGCCAGCTCGATCGCCGAACTGTCCCGGCGCGACGACCGCGACACCCAGCTTCTTCACCTCGAGCTCGGCCGCCTAAAGGCCGCCATCGACGATCTGCTGCATCTGGAGCAGAACCGCACGGATGCCACCCTTGGCCAGAGCCTCGATGCCCTGCAGGAGCGTCTGGACCAGATCGCCGACAACATCGGCCGGTTGCCGGATGGACATGTCATTCAGGTCTTCGACGACCACATGCGCCAGCTCACGCTTGCGCTCGAGAAGCTAGCGTCCCACGCCCACAGCGACCAGCGCCACCTCCTGGAGGTGATTGACGAGCGTCTGGACGAGATTTCCCGCGCGATCGCTGCCTCGGCAGCCGTTGCGCACACGTCCGGCATTGACCCGGAAAGCCTGGAGCGGATCGAGGCGCGCATCAGCTCGCTCGCGCATCAGATCGAGGAACTGAACGAGGATCGGCCCTCCGTCACCGTGCTGGAGCACCTGGCAGATCTTTCCGACCGTGTCGACGAGATCGCCCGGCGCATCGAGATCCCGGAACAGTCGCTTGAGCGGCTCACCCATTGCGTGGCGTTGATTTCCGAGCGTCTCGAGGGCGTGAGGATGCCGCCGGAGACGGAACAGATGCTGATGGCCATCCAGGCGCAGCTGTCGCAGCTCTCCACGGCCGTTTCGCGCCACCAGGCCGATCTGCTCAATCACGGCGCTCCGCTCTTCCATGCCGTCGAGGAGAAACTGCAGCGCGTCGTCGAGCGTCTGGAGAGCATCGGCACGCCTGCCGGCGCCGACAGCCTTCTGGCCGCGCTGGACGAGCGCTTCTCGGATCTCGCCCGCCGCATGGACGATATCCGCGCTGCCGAAGACGAGCGTTCCATGCAAATGCTCGAGCAGCGGCTGGAGACGATGGCGAAGCAGCTTCACTCGATCACCGGAGGCTCGGCCGACCCGCGCCTGCTCCACAAGCTGGTGTCCCAGATCAGCCATCTGTCGTCCCTGCTGGCCCGTCCCGGCCAGGACAGCGTCGAGAGCCTGTCGCCGCGCCTGGACGAGCTGGAGCGGTTCATCGTCGAAAGCCGCGCCTCGCTGATCGAAGCGACGCGCCAGGCGGCGGAGGAAGTTCTGCAGAAGTTCGCCGCCTCCAGGACATCGGAACCGATGGACGCCCGCCTGCAGGACGAGCTGCAGAAGCTGGAAGCTCTGACCCGCCAGAGCGCGGAGCGGAACTCCAGGACGTTTGAAGCCATTCACGACACCCTGCTGAAGATCGTCTCCCGCCTCGGCACGCTTGAGGCGGAAGGCAGTGCCACCATCGCACAGGATCTTGTCCGTGCGCGGGGGGAAACCGCGCCGGCCTTCGGGCTGCGGGCGCCGCGCACGGAGGATACCGCGCGGCGCGAGCCGGCCGTGTCCTCGACCGGGGCCGCGCCCGAGCCGAAGTCGCGCCTGCGTGCCCTGTCGCGCGCGTTCCGCCGCCGTCAGGTGAACGCGGAGATGGAGCAGGCCGCGCCATCCCTGCTGGAGCAATCTGAACCAGCGGCAGAAGCGCTTGCCAGCGACATCAACGCCATACTGCGCCGTGTCCGCTCTGATCGGCCTGCTGCGATGGAAGAGCGCGAAACCCTGGACAACGGCAGCTTCGTCGCGGCCGCCCGCCGCAGCATCCTGTCCGCTTCGCACGAAGATCATGAAGAGCAGAAGGCCGACGACACCGAGGGCTCGAAGTCCCGGTTGAGCATCGGCAGCATCCTGCGGCGTCACAAGAAGTACGCAGCTGCTGCGATCGGTGGCGCCATGCTGCTCGCCGGAGGCGTCCATTTCGCCTCCAATCTGTCGCCCTCATCCTTCGACCTGAGCCGCCATCTGCCGGCGGAAGCTCCCGCCCGCGACGGCGAGGAGGTCGAAATCACGGCGGATACCAGCGAGGCGGTCGATCCGCTTCAGACCGCAGCGACGCAGTCTTCTGAAGAGCCGTCCGCTGCGTCGGAGACGAGCAAGTCCATGACCGAGCGTCTCGTGCCGCAATATGCCTTCGCGGCGCCGCAGACGGCTGTGTCCGAAAAGGCGGCCGAGAATCTCGCGGCATATGTGCCGCAGGAAGCCGATCTGCCCGCCGAACTCCACGTCGAGCCGTTGCGCGAGGCAGCCCTTGAGGGCAATCCGCTGGCCTATTTCGAGATTGCCGGCCGCCTGGCGGAAGGCCGCGGCGTTCCCGCGGACATGAGCGCGGCTGCCATCTGGTACGAGCGCGCCGCGGCGAAGGGGCTGGCGCTGGCCCAATACCGCATCGGCAACATGTACGAAAAGGGCCTCGGCGTCGACCGTGACCTGAACAAGGCAAAGAAGTGGTACGAGGCTGCCGCCAAGCAGGGCAACGCGACCGCGATGCACAATCTCGGCGTTCTGCTCGCGATGGGCTCCGAGGGAACGCCCGACCATCAGGCAGCCGTCCGCTGGTTCACGGAGGCGGCCGACCTGAACGTGACCGACAGCCAGTTCAACCTCGCCATCCTGGCTGCCAAGGGCCTCGGCATGCCGAAAGATCTGACCGAAGCCTACAAGTGGCTCGACATCGTCGCGCGGAAGGGTGATGCCGACGCTGCCGCCAAGCGCGACGAGCTGGCGAAGGTCATGGATCCGGAACAGCTGAAGATCGCGGAAGGCAAGGCGAAGCTCTGGAAGGCCCGCACGCCCGACCTGGACGCCAACACGGTCTCCATCCCGGTCGAGTGGAGCGAAACGCAGATTTCCAGCAACTCGCCGGAATACCGGAAGGCCATCGCCACCGTTCAGGCCATCCTGAACAAGATGGGCTATGACGCCGGTGCCGCCGACGGCATCGTCGGCAACAAGACCCGCAACGCCATCAAGGCGTTCCAGTCGCAGAACGGCCTTCCCGCCACCGGCGAGATCGACGACGCCCTCGTGCGCAAGCTGCTGGAGCGCAGCGACACCGCATAAGACAGCCCGGATTCCGTGGAAGCGCGGGCGATCCCGCGCTTCCATTCTCCCGCCAGAAATGGGCTTGCGGCCCCTGCCCGGAGTGTCACAGGGACCGCACATTTCGCGATGGCCGGGGTTCCACAGCTCCGGCCTCAAATCCGCCGAAAAGGTGCCGTTCTTAGCAACTCTTCAAGCAATTGCTGGTAGTTGTTTGGCTTTGATGCGAACCCGGCGCGGGCAGTGCGTGCGGCGGGGGCGCGTGGGCATGCTGCCCACAGGTCTGGTTGGTTGTTAACTGCGGGTGTCGTCCGGGTGGGCCTCTATCTCCCAATTGCGGAAATGTCCGTGAACATACTGGTTCTTCTCGCCATGGGAGGAGCCGTAGGTTTCCTGTCGGGCATGTTCGGCGTTGGCGGCGGCTTCCTGATCACCCCGCTGCTGATCTTCTACAACATCCCTCCGGGCATCGCCGTTGCCACCGGCGCCAATCAGGTGATTGCGTCCTCGTTCTCCGGCGCGCTCGCCCATTTCAAGCGCGGCACGCTGGACGTGAAGCTCGGCTGCATGCTGCTGATCGGCGGCATCATCGGCTCGACCATCGGCATCTCCCTGTTTGCCTACCTGAACCGGCTGGGACAGCTCGACCTCATCGTCTCCCTGCTCTATGTCGTTTTCCTCGGCACCGTTGGCGGACTGATGCTGCTCGAGAGCATCCGCGCCATCCGCCGCGTGCGCAGCGGCCAGCCTCCAATCCCGGCCTCGGCGGGCCACCACAACTGGATTCACCGCCTGCCGCTGAAGATGCGCTTCCGCACGTCGAAGCTCTTCGTCAGCGTCATTCCGGTGCTGGTGATTGGCGCGGGCATCGGCATCCTCTCGTCCATCATGGGCGTCGGCGGCGGCTTCATCATGGTCCCGGCCCTGATTTACCTGCTCAAGGTGCCGACCAATGTCGTCGTCGGCACCTCGCTGTTCCAGATCATCTTCGTGTCCGCCTACACGACCATCGTGCATTCGACCACCAACCACACGGTCGACGTTGCGCTTGCCTTCCTGCTGATGATCGGCGGTGTGGCCGGCGCCCAGTACGGCGCCCGCGTGGGGCAAAAGCTGCGCGGCGAACAGCTGCGCGCCCTTCTGGCGCTGTTGGTGCTGGCCGTCGCTCTGCGCCTGGCCTTCGACCTCTTCGTCCGCCCGGACGACGTCTATTCCATCGTCGTGGGAGCCGTGTAAGCCATGCTCCTGCGCGTCCTTCTCTGCCTCGCCCTCGCCACCTTCGCCACCCGGGCCTCCAGCCAGGTCGGACCCGAGCCGGTTCCCGAAGGCATCCAGATCGGCCTGTCGACCGACACGATCTACATCACCTCCGATTTTTCCGGCGAGGATCTGACCATCTTCGGCGCGCTGGAAAATCCCAACACCCAGGTCCTCCGCCAGGGCCGCTATGACGTGGTGGTGGTGCTGGAAGGCCCGCCGCGCCCGACCGTCGTGCGCAAGAAGACCCGCGTTCTCGGCATGTGGATCAACACGGAGTCCGTCGCCTTCCGCGACGTGCCCGCCTCCTATTCCGTGGCCATGACCCGGCCGCCGCAGGACATTACCGACGAGGCAAGCTACCGGCAGCTGGCGCTGCGGGCCGCCAACATTCACCTGCAGCCGCTGGCCCCGGTTGAGAACAGCACCACGCTTGCCGAGTTCTCCGAGGCGCTGCGCTCGCGCATGGCCGCCACCGGCATGTTCTCCGAGCGCGTGGGCGGGGTGCAGTTCCTCTCCCAGAGCCTTTTCCGCGCAACGCTTTACCTTGCACCGCACGTGCCGGTGGGCACCCACCGCGCGCGGGCCTTTCTGTTCAAGAACGGCGCCTTTGTGAAGGAAACCTCCACCCACCTTACGATCCGCAAGGCGGGCCTGGAGCAGCGCCTCTACGAGTTTGCCCAGGAAAACGGCCTCGCCTACGGCGTGCTGGCCGTCCTGCTCGCCATCCTCACCGGCTGGCTGGGCAGCATCGTCTTCCGCAGGAGCTGACTGGCCTGAGCCGGGCCCACGGTCCCGGCAGCATGATGCGCACCGCGCTGCGGGAATATCGCGCTCAGCCCCTGAGCAGGCTGCCGGCTATGGGATAGACTTCCCGACTGCCGAGCACATAGGCCACCAGATGCTCGCGGCGGAAGAGCCCGGCAAACGCCCGGTCCAGCACGTTGAGCGTGCCGGTGAGCGACCCGAAGGCGGGCATCACCATCCTGAGCCCA
Source organism: Chelativorans composti (assembly GCF_039541695.1). NCBI lineage: Bacteria > Pseudomonadati > Pseudomonadota > Alphaproteobacteria > Hyphomicrobiales > Phyllobacteriaceae > Chelativorans > Chelativorans composti. Next base: position 91,966 of record NZ_BAABGS010000072.1, read on the forward strand.
TCGGTGGCGAAGCACGCGCGGCGCACCGAGCGGCCCCGCTGCACGATCCGCGCACCAGGGTGCAGATGACCCGCAATCTCGCCCTCCCCACCCTCCGGCACATGCCGGAAGACGAGATTGCCGAGAGCAAGTTCCCTCACGCTCTCGCCCGGCAGGCCAGCGGGCGGCGAAGGATCGTGGTTTCCCGTCACCCAGAACCAGTCCCTCCCGCTCATGAGATTAAGCAGCCGTTCGCGGTAGACCTCCGGCATCCGCGCCGCCCCGCCATCGTCGTGGAAGCTGTCGCCCAGGCTCACCACGGCCGCCGGCCTGTAGGCCCCGACCACGCGTTCGAGCCGCCGCAGCGTTTCCCCCGTCTCATAGGGCGGCAGGAAGCTCCCCCGCCGCGCATAGGAAGAAGCCTTCTCGAAATGCAGGTCGGAGACGACCAGCACCCCGTCGCGCGCCAGGAACAGCGCGCCGGAGGCATCGCAAACGACATCCTCGCCGGCCACCTTTGCCACGGGCGCTGTCCTCTGGCCTTGCGTCTTCGGGTGAATGGTCATCCGTTCATGGCTTCGTTGATGAGATCCGCCGCCGCTTCCGACAGCAGATAGTCCTCGGTTGCGCCGGGCACCTGCTCGCGTCCGATTTCTAGCATGACTGGCACCGCCAGCGGTGAAATATGCTCGAGATCCTTGTGGATGATGTGACCCTTGATGCGCGCCAGCATCTCGGAAAGCCGTCCGATGTCCAGAAGCCCTGTCGCCGCATCCTTCCACGTCGCCTGCAAGAGGATGTGGTCGGGCTCGTGCTGGCGCAGCACGTCATAGATGAGGTCGGCGGAAACGGTCATCTGCCTCCCGGTCTTCTCCCGGTCCGGATGCCGCCGCTCAACCAGTCCTGAAATGATGGCGCAGGTGCGGAACGTGCGCTTCATCAGCCAGCTTTCAGCAAGCCAGCTTTCGAGGTCGTCGCCGAGCATGTCCTCATCAAAGAGCTCGCTGAGCCTCATCGTGCCCTTGCGGATCATGCGACCCATATCTTCCACCGCCCAGACGGCGAGTGAATAGTCCGTCGCGACGAACCCGAGCGGCTTGGCTCCGAACCGCTCCAGCCTGCGCGTGAGCAGCATGCCGAGCGTCTGGTGCGCAAGCCGCCCCTCGAACGGATAAGCGACCAGATAGAACCGCTCACCGCGCGGAAAAGTCTCCACCAGCAGGTCGCGCGGATGCGGCAGCACGGATTTCTCCTTCTGCAGCCGCAGCCACTCCGCCACCTGCTCCGGCAGCGCGCCCCACCGCCCCGGGTTCGCGAGCATCGCCCTGACTTCCGATGCGAGATAGGTGGAGAGCGGGAACTTGCCGCCCATGTAGGCGGGCACCATCGCATCCCGCCCGGGCGCACTGGTGACGAACGCCTCATTCTCGCGGATCCCCTCGAACCGCAGTGTCCGCCCGGCGAAGAAGAACGTGTCGCCCGGCCGCAGCTGCTCCAGAAAATACTCCTCCACCTTGCCGAGCGAGACGCCACCGCGCGCGAAGCTCGAGGGTTTGCGGTCGCGGATGAGCCGCACGTTCAGCATCGGCTCCTCCACGATAGTACCGAGGTTGAGCCGGTACTGCTGGGCGACGGAAGGATGCGAGAGCCGCCACCGTCCGTCCTTCATGCGCCGAATGCGCGCATAGCGCTCATAGGTCCGGAGCGCGTAGCCGCCGGTCGCCACGAACTCCACCACCCGCGAAAACGATTGCCGGTCGAGCTGGTGATAGGGCGCGGCACTTTTCACCTCCGCATAGAATTCGTCCTCGTCGAACGGCCCGGCGCAAGCCCGCCCCAGAACGTGTTGCGCCAGCACGTCGAACCCGCCCTCGCCCATCGGCGGTGTGTCCTGCGCGCCCAGATAGTTGGCTTCGAGTGCCGCCCGGCATTCCAGCACCTCGAACCGGTTGGCCGGCACCAGGATCGCCTTGCTCGGTTCATCCATCCGGTGATTGGAGCGGCCGATGCGCTGCGCGAGCCGGCTCGCCCCCTTCGGCGCGCCGACATGGATGACGAGGTCCACATCGCCCCAGTCGATGCCGAGGTCGAGCGTCGACGTGGCGACGATCGCCCGCAGGCTGTTCGTCTCCATCGCCTTCTCAACCCGCCGCCGCTGCTGCACATCAAGCGAACCATGATGCAGCGCGATCGGCAGCACATCCTCGTTCACGTGCCAGAGTTCACGGAAAATCGCCTCGGCCTGGCTGCGCGTGTTGACGAAGATGAGCGTTGTCTTGTGCTTCTTGATCTCCTCGTAGATGGCAGGGATCGCATAGTGCGACGAGTGGCCCGCCCAGGGCACCCGTTCCTCCGTCTCCAGGATGGTGATCTCTGGCTTCGCCCCCCCAGCGACGGTGACGAGATCCGCCATCTCCGTGCCATCGCGCTGCTCCACCAGCCAGCAGCGAAGCTCGTCCGGCTCCGCCACCGTTGCCGAGAGGCCTATGGAAATGGGCTTTTCGGCGAGCCTCCGCAGCCGTGCGAGCCCCAGCGCCAGGAGCTGCCCGCGCTTGGACGTGACCAGCGAATGCAGCTCGTCGAGCACGATGTACCTCAGGTCCTCGAAGAACCGCCCCGCATCCGGCGATGAGATGAGCAGCGCCAGCTGCTCCGGCGTAGTGAGAAGAATGTCGGGCGGCACGAGCCTCTGCCGCCGCCGCTTGTGCGCGGGCGTGTCGCCCGTCCGCGTCTCGATGCGGATGTCGAGTCCCATCTCCTCCACGGGAGTGCTGAGGTTGCGCTGGATGTCCACCGCCAGCGCCTTGAGCGGCGAGATGTAGAGCGTATGCACCCCCGGCAACGGCGTACCCGGCTTGTGCTTGCCCCGCCGGGCGAGATCCACCAGCGAGGGCAGGAAACCCGCAAGCGTCTTGCCGGCACCCGTCGGCGCGATCAGCAGTACCGAGCGGCCCTCGCCCGTCCGCCGAAGCAGTTCCAGCTGGTGAGGGCGCGGCGTCCAGCCCCGCGCGGCGAACCACGCGCGGAAACGCGCGGGCAGAAGGTCGGAAACTTCGGGGCCGGTAACGGGCTCTGTCGTGCTCACGATTGGTAGAACTAATGCAGAACATCTGGCGCGCCAAGCGGAATCCGCCGCCCCGGCCCGCTTGACCGGGGTAACTCTTTTGCCGGGACAATTTTGCACTATCTTGACGGCATGGCCGAACCTCGCTCACTTCTGCGTCTCCGCCCGGAAGGGCTCTGGTGTCCCGAGGGGGACTTCTACATCGACCCTATCCGGCCGGTGCCGCGCGCGCTCATCACCCACGGTCACTCTGACCACGCCCGTTCCGGCCACGGCTCCGTGCTCGCCACCCGCGAGACGCTGGACATCATGGCGATCCGCTATGGCGGCAGTTTCGCCGGCTCCACCGAGGAAGCCCGCCTGGGCGAGGCCCGTACCATCGGCGGCGTGACCGTCACCTTTCATCCGGCCGGGCATGTCCTCGGCTCCGCCCAGATCGCCATCGAGAAGCACGGCGCGCGCATCGTCGCCTCCGGCGACTACAAGCGCGAGCGCGACCCGACCTGCGCACCCTTCGAGGTCGTGCCCTGCGACATCTTCATCACCGAAGCGACCTTCGGCCTGCCCGTCTTTTGTCATCCGCCCGCGGCGGAGGAGATCCGCCGCCTGCTCGACTCCATGCGCCAGTTTCCGGAACGCACGCACATCGTCGGCGCCTATGCGCTCGGCAAGGCGCAACGCCTGATCGCCCTTGCCCGCGAGGCAGGCTACACGGAGACGATCTATCTGCACGGGGCGCTCATCCGCCTCTGCGATTACTACCGGTCCCGCGGCATCGACCTGGGCCCGCTGGAGCCCGCGACCAGCGAGAACGCTCCGCCTGCCGGGGCCCTCGTCATCGCCCCGCCCTCCGCCGTGGACGACCGCTGGTCCCGCCGCTTCGCAGATCCGCTGGCGAGCTTCGCCTCCGGCTGGATGCGCATCCGCCAGCGCGCGAAGCAGCGCGGCGTGGAGCTGCCCCTCATCATCTCCGACCATTCCGACTGGAACGACCTCACCGCCACCATCCGCGAGACCGGCGCGGAGGAGGTGTGGGTCACCCATGGACGCGAGGAAGCACTGGTCCGCTGGTGCGAGCTGAACGGCATCCGCGCTCGCCCCCTCCATCTCGCGGGCTATGAAGATGAGGCGGAATGATGGAACGTTTCGCCGAACTCCTCGACCGTCTGGTGCTCACGCCGTCGCGCAACGGCAAGCTGCGGCTGCTGATCGATTATTTCCGCACGGAGCCAGACCCCAACCGCGGTTGGGGCCTGGCGGGCCTCACCGGAGGTCTCGACTTCCCGGCCATCAAGCCCGCCCTCTTGCGTACGCTCGCCATGGAGCGGCTCGATCCTGTCCTCTTCGCCTATTCCTATGACTACGTGGGCGACCTCGCGGAGACTGTTTCCCTCGTCTGGCCCACCGGTCAAAGCCGCCGCAACTCGACCCCGAGCCTGGATGAGGTCGTCCACCGGCTCATGGCGGCGAGCCGCTCCGACGCCCCCGCCGTCATGTCGGAATTGCTCGACGAGCTGACGCCCTCCGGCCGCTATGCGGTCATCAAGCTTGCAACCGGTGGCCTGCGCGTCGGCGTCTCCGCCCGCCTGACCAAGCAGGCGCTCGCCGATTTCGGCAATGTCCCCGTCGAGGAGATCGAGGAGCTCTGGCACGGCCTCGCGCCACCCTTCACCGAGCTCTTCCGCTGGCTTGAAGGCCAGGGCCCGCGGCCCGCGAGCGCCGCGCTCGCCCCCTTCCGGCCGGTCATGCTCTCCAATGCCATAGGGGAGAACGACTTCGCCTCCCTTGATCCCGCCGACTACGCGGCCGAATGGAAATGGGACGGCATCCGCGTTCAGGTCGTGTCCGAGAAGGGCGTGCGCCGCCTCTATTCCCGCACCGGCGACGACATTTCCGGCGCCTTCCCCGACCTCGTGGAGCACATGAACTTCGAGGGCGTGATTGACGGCGAGCTTCTGGTGGGCAACCCGCGCGAGCGCACCGGAACCTTCGCCGACCTGCAGAAGCGACTGAACCGCAAGACCGTCTCGAAGGCGCTGCTGCGCGAGGCGCCCGTCTTCGTCCGCTGCTATGACCTTCTGGTGGCGGGAGACGAAGACCTACGCGCCCTGCCCTGGGCCGAACGCCGCACCCGCCTCGAAGCCTTCGTTGCAGCCCTGCCCCCCAACCGCTTCGACCTCTCCCCGCTGGTGCCCTACGGCTCATGGGAGGAACTGAACCGCCTGCGCTGCAATCCGCCCCATCCGGTGATCGAGGGCGTCATGCTCAAGCGCCGGGATTCCGCCTATCTCGCAGGCCGCCCCAAGGGCCCGTGGTTCAAGTGGAAACGCGACCCGCACACCGTCGACGCCGTGCTGATGTACGCCCAGCGCGGCCACGGCAAGCGCTCGAGTTTCTATTCCGATTTCACCTTCGGCGTCTGGACCGGACCGGAGGACGACCCCGTACTGATGCCCGTCGGCAAGGCCTATTTCGGCTTCACTGACGAAGAACTTCGCCAGCTCGACAAATATGTTCGCGACAACACCATCGAGCGTTTCGGCCCCGTCCGTTCGGTGCGGGCCGACCTCAACCATGGCCTTGTCCTGGAAATCGCCTTCGAGGGCCTGAACCGCTCCACGCGCCACAAGTCGGGCGTGGCAATGCGCTTCCCCCGCATTTCCCGCCTGCGCTGGGACAAGCCGCCCCACGAGGCCGACCGCCTGGAGACGCTGGAACGGCTGCTTCAGGACGAGCTGGGCTCATAATCGTGAGACTGGCAAAGTCCCCAGCCTCCCTTCGTTCCGGAAACTCACACCGCCTTTTCTCCGTCGCCAGCGCTCCGGCTGTCGGCAGGCGCATGTTCGGACAAGTCAACTAACGTTTTGAGCGCCGCCGCAATTCGCGGCGCATTTTTTACATCCTCTCCCAAAAACGCAAAACGCTTCCGCGAAATATATTCCCGCAAACTGTTATGTAGTTGCCCTTGATAACCGGGCAACAGTCTCAACAGGGTGCAATCGTAAATGGATTTGTCGCTTCTGACTCGCTCCGGAATCAGACGAGGCACAATAAAGGAAAAGCGATAATGAGTAGCATAACGGACACTCTGCCCTCGCAAAGCCTGAACGCGTGGAAGAGGGTTGCCGCAAGTCCGTCGTTCAAAGCCGTTTATCGACGACTTGTGCCTTGGATACTTCCGGCAATACTGATTCTTGCCTGGCACATTGCGGCCGTTACCGGCCTCCTCAACCGTAACGTCCTGCCCGGTCCGGTGGACGTCGTAAACGTTGCCATCTCGCTGATCGAGCGTGGGCAGCTGCAGCATCACCTGCTGGTCAGCCTTCGCCGCGTTGCCATAGGCTTCACGATCGGCGCCAGCGTGGGGCTGGGCCTCGGCGCTCTGGTGGGACTTTCCTCGACCGCCCGGCAGGTCATCGACCTCACCATGCAGATGATACGTACCGTACCGCATCTGGCGCTGGTACCCCTGATGATCTTCTGGTTCGGCATCGGCGAGGAGCCCCGCGTGCTGCTCGTGGCGCTGGGCGTCGTCTTCTCGGTCTACATCAACACCGTGTCCGGCATCCGCAGCGTCGATCCGAAACTGATCGAGATGGGCCGCAGCTACGGGCTTTCCGAACCCCAGCTCATCTGGTCGGTCATCCTGCCCGGCGCCCTGCAGCAGATCCTCACCGGCATCCGCTATGCCCTCGGCGTCGCCTGGCTGACGCTGGTCGTCGCCGAAACCATCGCGTCCCGCGAGGGCCTTGGCTTCCTCGTGCAGGATGCGCGTGAGCTGCTTCGCCTCGACGTCATCGTGCTTGTGATCGCCATCTACGCCATCGCGGGCTGGCTTGCCGACTTCCTGACCCGCAAGCTGGAAGCGCGACTCCTGTCATGGCATCCGTCCTACGGCAAGGGAGTACGCCCGTCATGAGCGGCGCGTCCCTCACCATCCGCAAGCTGCGGCGTGACTTCGGCGCCAAACGCGTGCTCCAGGACGTCGACCTCGACGTCGCCCGTGGCCAGTTCGTCTCGCTGATCGGCGCAAGCGGCGTCGGCAAGTCCACCCTTCTCAAGATCATCGCGGGACTCGACACGCCCACCTCCGGCTCGATCCGCATTGGCGAGCCGGGCGAAAAGCCCGATGTGCGCATGATGTTCCAGGAGGACCGGCTTCTGCCATGGCGCTCGATCCTCGACAACGTCACGATCGGCACCAGGAGCCGCGAGACGGAAGCCCGCAAGCTTCTGGCAGCGGTGGGGCTGGCAGGCCGGGAAGACGAGTTCCCATCCGTCCTGTCCGGCGGGCAGAAACAGAGAGCCGCGCTGGCGCGCGCCCTGCTCCACAAGCCCGATCTGCTGCTTCTGGACGAGCCCTTCGGCGCGCTCGATGCGCTGACCCGGGCAGCCATGCAGCAGCTGCTCTCGGACCTGCTGGAGGAAGCGCCCCGCACCGTTTTGCTGGTCACGCACGACGTGGAGGAAGCGTTGCTGCTCTCCGATCGCGTCATCGTGATGCGTTCCGGCCGCATCGCCCATGACCTCGTCCTTGAAGGCAGCCGCCCGCGAGCGCGCGGCGATGCCACCCTTGCCCGCCTGAAGGAGGAGCTGGTTCGCAGCCTGCTCCTCGATGAAGGCCAGACACGAAATGGCGTTCAGGAAACGGCTTCGTCGAGCGCGCTCGAAGCTGCCGAATGACGCCGAGCAACCTGGAGTTTCCCGACATGCACAAGCTTGACCGCCGTCAATTCCTTCTCACAGGCGCATCCGCCGTGGCTGCCTCGACCCTCCCTCTCCCCTTGCTCGCGGCAGACCTTCCAGAAGTGACCATCGCCATCATTGGCGACGGCCGCTCGGGACCGTGGGCCGCCGCGCAGGCCAACATCACTGGCTATGACTTTGCCAAGGCAGTTGGCGCGAACATCCGGTGGCAGCCGGGCTTCACCGCCTCGCTTCCCGTGATGGAAGCCATCCGATCCGGCGACGTGGACTTCACATTTGCCACATCGACGGCTCTGGTGAACGCCATCGATGTCGGAATTCCGATCATTCCGGTTGCTGCCTTTCCGCTTCCGGTGAACACGGTCGATGGCCTTGCCCGCGCCGACAGCGGCATCAGGAACGCGACCGACCTGCGCGGCCGCAGGGTGGGCTACCAGCGCGGCACCACCGGGCACTTCAGCCTGCTAAAGTATCTGGAGCAAGCTGGCGTCGGCTTCGACGAGATCGAAGGCGTCAGCCTTTCCGGCTCGGAAGGGTTCACCGCGCTGTCCCAAGGCGAGATCGACGCCTGGTTCCATTGGCAGCCTGCCGCCACGATCGGCCTCGCGCGCCTTGGCGACGCGGTGGTGAAGCTCGAGAATGTGCCGACCTACGACTACGCCTTCTACATTGCCCGCGAGGGCTTCTACGAGAAGCATCCGGAGGTCGCCGTGCGCCTGGCGGTCGCGGTGCGCGAGGTACAGCGTCGCATCAACGCGGACCCGGCCGGCACGGTCGCTCTGTGGGCCGCGAACGGGGGCTTCGAGGCTGGCAGCATTGAGGCCAGGGCCTTTGAACAGCTGTTAGCGGAAAAGCGCACCTCCGAATCCACTGCCGTCGACCTGCACCCGGCCGACGAGCGCGCCGCCCGGGCCACGCAGGTTCTGGCCGACAGTTTCCACGAGCATGGCGTGCTGCCGCGCAAGGTCGACGTTGCGGCCTTCCTGCTCGATCCCCGTTTCGATGACCTGCGCAACACACTCGCATCAGCCTTGGAAGCGTAAGAACATGACCAGGAAAAACACCGAACAGTTGCATCTCGGCGCATTCATCGTGGCCGGTCCCGGCCGGCCCGGTGGCTGGCGTCACCCCCAGTCCGAGGACGGCTGGCTGACGCCCGACTATTACCGTCGGATCGCCCAGACACTGGAACAGGGCTGCTTCGATCTCGCCTTCTTTCCCGACATTCTGGCGGTTCCGAACCGTTTTGGCGGCTCGCATGAAAGCCAGCTGCGCTACGGCGCCCTTGGATCGCTTCGCCTTGAGCCGACACAGGTGCTTGCGACAATGGCGGCGGCGACGAACCACCTCGGCCTGGCCGCAACCAAGTCGACGTCCTATTATGAGCCCTTCGACATTGCGCGCGGGTTCGCAACGCTGGACCATCTGAGCGGAGGCCGCGCGGCATGGAACATCGTGACCTCCTTCCAGGATGCGGAGGCGCGCAACTTCTCGCGCGAGCAGCATATTCCGCGTGAGAAGCGTTACGATCGCGCCGACGAGTTCCTTGAGGTGACCCACAAGCTCTGGGACAGCTGGGCGGATGACGCACTGGTGGCCGACCGGGCCGAGCCGCTTTTCGCCGATCCGGACAAGGTGAACCCCATCCTGCACAAGGGCGAATGGTTCACCGTTGACGGCCCCCTCAACGTGCCCCGTCCGCCGCAAGGCTATCCCGTACTGATCCAGGCGGGCGCCTCGGATCGCGGACGCGACTTTGCCGCGCGCTGGGCTGACGTGGTCTTTGTCACCCACTACTCGCTGGAAAGCGCGGTTGCTTTCGCCAGGGAGATGAAGGCCCGCGCCGCCGCGCACGGTCGCGACCCGCGCCACCTCAAGATCCTGCCGGGCATCACGCCGCTTGTCGGTGAGACGCAGGCGATCGTCGAGGAGAAGCGCAAGCTTCTGTCGGGCCTCATCGACCCGGTCGCCGGCCTGACGACCCTCTCCTACCACCTCGACGTGGATCTCTCGGTTTATCCGCTCGATGAGCCGCTTCCGCATCTGAAGGTGCCTGGCGTCACCGGCCATTATGACGAGATGCGCGAGGCATCCGACAAGGCCGGCCTCACGCTGGCCGAAGCCGGCCGCATGTACGCCAACCGCTACGAGGGCGATTTCATCGGAACGCCCGACGTCATCGCCGACAAGATGCAGGAATGGTTCGAGGCTGGCGCCTGCGACGGCTTCATGGTCATGGCCGCCTGGCAGCCTGGCGCGTTCGAGGAGTTTGTCCGCCTCGTCGTGCCGGAACTGCAGCGCCGCAAGCTGTTCCGTACGGAATACGAGGGGAAGACCCTGCGCGATCATCTCGGCCTCCCACGGCCCGAGCGGGGTGCCTGGGAGGGCAAGAGCGCCAGGCTGGAGGCGGCGGAATGAGCACCCCTCTCGATCCGGATGTCGGCAGCCGCGTCAGCGGCTATGCCGACAGCACCTACGGCCGCTTCATCCTGTCGGCCCGCAGCAACCACTTCGTCTCGGATGCCCGTGTCTTGCAGGGTGGTCCGGGCGAGGCAACCTCGGCCGGCGAGTTCCTGCTGGCGGGTCTCGTCTCATGCGGCCTTGGCCTCGTCCATGCCAACGCCCGTGCCAATGGCGAGCCCCGTCCGGACGTGACGCTCACCGCTGAATTCCTGCGCGATCCGCAGGATTCGACAAGGTTCGCGTCGCTGACGCTGGTCTTTGCCTTCCGGGGTATCGACCGGGTGGCCGCCCAGCGTCACGTCGAGCATTTCACCTCTAGATGCCCGATCTACAACACCCTCAGGCGCGGCGGCCCGATTGAGGTCCGTATCGAAACGCCCTGACCGCCCATGATGCCATCAGCCGTCCGGCCCGGCTCAGCCTGCGCCGGGCGGCGCTTCACCCGTAAGCAAGCCTCTGCCCGGCTTGGAGAATACCTAACGGTTTCTTTCGGCGCATTGGCAGCCGAGGCTACTCCTCGGCCGTCATCATGATGCTGTAGACATCCAGCATCCGGCCCTTGCCCTCGATGTCCGGGATGATCGAGATCGTGCCGCCGGAAGCCTGCGCATTCGCCAGCTCCACCTTGAAGAGATACTCCGCGATCGTAGGCTCGACGGAGAACCGAAGGCGGTTGCAACGGCCCATCGCGCCGAAATCGCACAACACCGCCATCTGCGTGGTATCTTCCTGCGCGCGCGTCCGGATGCTGAAGATCACGCTACGGCCGGCAAAAGCCTGCAGCCTTTCCGCCGGCACCCTGAAGACAACCGGATTGCGCCCTGCGCTGCCGATGCTGACGAACCGGCCATGTTCGTCACGGCCGGCCACAGCTCCACCCTGAACGGCCTCCGTGTCCGCGGGGGAGAACACCTGAATCCATTCGCTGTCGTCCCTGGTGGGAAGCAGGGGCCTGTCCTCGAAATCGACCGTATCATCCAGAAGCGCCTCGATGCTGGCGCCGCGGGTTTCGATCGCCTTCTGCACCTCGCCCCACAGCCACCAGCCACCGGCCCCGAGCAGCGCCAGGAACACGATCCAGCCCGTGAGCCGAACCCAGATGCTGGCCCGCTTGCGTTTCCGGCGCTTCTGGCGTTTGCCCTCCTTGAGCAGCGCCTCTGCTTCGGCACTCCGGGGCTCCAACCCCTCTTCTGCGGGGACGCGCTCGCCACGCCCTGCAGAGACACGTTCATCGAGGGAGATCGACGGGACGAACTCGGGCGCGGCATATCCCGCGCTGGCCGCCTCGGCGAACGCGCCCGGATGGCCCGCAGTCTGCCGGCGGGTTTCTCCTGGCACGAGATCCCAGGCCGCCTGCTGCTCCCTCTCGGCGAACTCCTTCTCTATGTCCTCAACGATGGCGACGAGTTGCTCGCGGCGCCGGAAAACGTCGTCCGCGCTCAGCTCCGTGTTCGCTTTGACCGACTTCTCGAAAGCGGCGAAGACCTGGCGATAGACCGTCTCCCGGAAACCGCGATCCGCAGCGTTTCCTTTTTCGAGCGTTGCCAGAATCTTGTCTCTAACCGTCACAGATATGAGCCTTCACCACCATGTCGAACCACCGTTAACCGTCCGCGACGTCGGGATCAACGGCGCAGGCTTCCCTTCCCAAGGAAAAGGAGGCCGTTTTATGGCCACTTTTGCATAATGTCATGGCGTCACCTGGACGGGGAACCAGCGGACTTCATCGTGCTTCCCCGTGCGCCAGCTTTCAGTTCAGCCCCCGACCAGGCTGGGTGGCCCGTGAGCCAGACCTGAAACACCTGAGAATGCCTCTTCCGCTACGAACGGCCTGCCACGACCGGAAACGGCAATGAACCCGCCAGGCATCTGGCGGGTTCATTGCTTTGGCAAGTCTCCGTCCGTGGAGGCCGAGCGTCACGCGTTGGCGGCTGCCACCGCGCGCCTTGCCATCACCACGATCAGGTTCGCGCGGTATTCGGCTGACGCATGAATGTCCGACATCAGGCCGTCCGCCGGAACGGTGGCGCCTGCGAGCGCATCCTCGGAGAAGGAGGCGTTTAGCCTGTCCTCGAGCTCGGTCGCACGGAACACGCCGTTTTCGCCTGCGCCCGTCACCGCCACGCGCACGCCGTCGGCATGCTTCGCCACGAACACGCCCGTCATCGCATAGCGTGAGGCCGGGTTCGGGAACTTGGCGTAGCCCGCCTTCTCGGGCGCATTGAAGGAAACGGCCGTGATGATCTCGTCCGGCTCCAGCGCAGTCTCGAACAGGCCGACGAAGAAATCGTCCGCCGCGATGTCGCGCTTGTTCGTGTGCACGGTCGCCTTCAGCGCCAGCACCGCCGACGGATAGTCTGCCGCCGGATCGTTGTTGGCGATCGAGCCGCCGATCGTGCCCATGTGGCGCACGTGCGGATCGCCGATCAGGCTGGCGAGGTGGCAGATCGCCGGGCACACGGCCTTGAGCCCCGCGTTGCCCGCCACGTCGGCATGAGGCGTGCAGGCGCCGATGCGCACTGACGTGCCACTGACGGTGATCCCCTTGAGCTCGGGGATGTGGCGCAGGTCGATCAGGTCCGACGGCGCCGCAAGCCGCTGCTTCATGGTCGGGATCAGCGTTTGCCCCCCGGCGACGAACTTGGCGTCGCCGGCCTCGTTCAGCAGGCGGACCGCCTCATCGATGGACGAAGCCCTGTGATACGTTGTCTGGTACATGAGGTTCGTTCTCCCGATATGCAGCCTATGCCTGGACCTTCTGGTGCAGCATCTTCCAGACCTTCTCTGGCGTAGCCGGCATCGTCAGGTTGTTGTTTCCGATTGCATCCGTGATCGCGTTGATGAGCGCGGGCGGCGAACCGATCGCGCCTGCCTCGCCGCAGCCCTTGATGCCGAGCGGATTGGTCGTGCACGGCGTCGAGGTATGCAGGATGTTGAACGACGGCAGGTCGTCCGCGCGCGGCATCGCATAGTCCATGTAGGACGCCGTGATCAGCTGGCCCGTGGCCGGATCGTATCGGCAGCCTTCCAGCAGCGCCTGGCCGATGCCCTGCGCCAGACCGCCGTGCACCTGACCCTCAACAATCATCGGATTGATGATCACGCCGAAGTCGTCGGCAGCCACGAACTGCACAATGTCCACCTTGCCGGTTTCGGGATCCACCTCCACCTCGGCGATGTAGCAACCGGCCGGGAAGGTGAAGTTCAGCGGATCGTAGAACGCCGTCTCCTTGAGGCCGGGCTCCATGCCTTCGGGCAGCTTGTGTGCCGTGTAGGCGGCGAGCGCCACCTGCGCCCACGGCAGCGAGCGGTCGGTGCCCGCCACCTTCACCTCGCCGTTCTCGATGACGATGTCCTTTTCGTCGGCCTCGAGCTGGTGCGCGGCGATCTTCTTCGCCTTGGCTTCCACCTTCTCGAGCGCCTTCACGAGCGCCGACATGCCGACAGCGCCGGAACGCGAGCCATAGGTACCCATGCCCATCTGCACCTTGTCGGTATCGCCATGGACGATGGATACCTGTTCGATGGGCACGCCGAGACGGTCGGCAACCACCTGCGCGAAGGTCGTTTCATGGCCCTGGCCATGGCTGTGCGATCCGGTCAGCACCTCGATCGTGCCGGCCATGTTCACGCGCACTTCAGCCGACTCCCAGAGGCCGACGCCGGCGCCGAGGCTGCCCACCGCCTGAGAGGGCGCAATGCCGCACGCCTCGATGTAGCAGCTCATGCCGATGCCGCGCAGCTTGCCGCGCTTCTTGGCCTCCTCGCGCCGCTGCGGGAACGTATCCCACTGTGCCGCAGCCATGGCAGCGTTGAGCGAGGCCTCGTAGTCGCCCGTGTCATAGTTCATGATCACCGGCGTCTGGTACGGGAAGGTGCGGATGAAGTTCTTCCGGCGCAGCTCGGCCGGCGAAATGCCGAGCTCGCGCGCGGCTGTCTCGACCGTGCGCTCCAGCAGGTAGGTCGCCTCCGGGCGGCCCGCGCCTCGGTAGGCGTCCACCGGCGCGGTGTTCGTGTAGACGGCCCGCACGTTGCAGTGGATCGCCGGGATGGCGTACTGGCCCGACAGCAGCGTCGCATAGAGATAGGTCGGCACGCTCGACGAGAACAGCGACATGTAGGCGCCGAAGTTCGCGATCGTGTCCACCTTCAGCGCCACCATCTTGTGGTCGGCGTCGAAGCCCATCTGCACTTCCGTCACGTGGTCGCGGCCATGCGCATCGCACATGAATGCCTCGGTGCGGTCGGCCGTCCACTTCACCGGCACGCCCGCCTTCCGCGAAGCCCAAAGGCAAACGATCTCTTCCGGATAGATGAAGATCTTGGAACCGAAGCCGCCACCCACGTCTGGGGCGATCACGCGCAGCTTGTTCTCCGGTGCCACGTTGTAGAAGGCGCTGAGCACCACGCGCGCCACATGCGGGTTCTGGCTGGTCGTCCACAGCGTGTAGTGGTCTTCCGCCATGTTGTAGACCGCGAGCGCCGCGCGCGGCTCCATCGCGTTCGGCACCAGGCGGTTGTTGACGATGTGCATCTTCGTGATGTGCGCCGCCGAGGCGAGCGCCTGATCCACCGCGGCGGAGTCGCCGATCTCCCAGTCGAAGATCAGGTTGCCCTCGGCTTCCGGATGCAGCTGCGGTGCGCCAGGCTTCAGCGCTTCCTCCACGTCGGTGACGGCCGGCAGCTCCTCATAGTCCACCACAACGGCGTCCGCCGCGTCGCGCGCCTGGCCGCGTGTCTCCGCCACCACGATGGCCACGGCATCGCCCACGTAGCGCACCCGGTCGGTTGCCAGCGGCGACCACTGGCCCATCTTCATCGGCGTGCCGTCCTTGGAATGGATCATCCATCCGCAGATCAGGTTGCCGATGCCGTCGGCCTTGAGCTCGGGGCCCGTATAGATGCCGATCACGCCCGGCATATCCTGTGCGGCTGAAATGTCGATGTTGCGGACCCGCGCATGCGCGTGCGGGCTGCGGACAAAGGCCGCGTACTTCATGCCCGGCACGACCATGTCATCGACGTAGCGGCCGCGGCCGGTGATAAACCTCTTGTCTTCCTTTCGCGCTATCCGCGCACCAATGCCTTCAATTCCCATGATCTTCTCCTCCCGGGGTGAAGCGGTGCCGCCATCACGGCAGTCGGCTCACATGCAGTCTTTCCCTCCGCCGGACTGTCGTGGCTCCCCGCCCGACCCTTGGCAACAATCTCAGGCAGCAGCCATTGCCCCGCTGCGCATCGCTTCCGAAGCGGCGAGTATCGCCTTGACGATGTTGTGGTAGCCCGTGCAGCGGCAAATGTTGCCTTCGAGCTCCGCGCGCACGGTCGCCTCGTCCAGCCCCTCGGGGTGGCGGCGGATCATGTCGACGGCGGCCATGATCATGCCGGGGGTGCAATATCCGCACTGCAAGCCGTGGTGTTCCCTGAACGCCGCCTGCACCGGATGCAGCTGATCGCCGTTGGCCAGCCCCTCGATCGTGACGACCTCGCATCCCGATGCCTGCGCCGCCAGCATGGTGCAGGACTTCACCGCCTTGCCATCGACATGCACGACGCATGCGCCGCACTGGGACGTGTCGCACCCCACATGCGTGCCGGTCAGGCCCAGGTGCTCGCGCAGGAAGTGGACCAGCAGTGTTCTGTCTTCCACTGTCTTGGTCACTTTCCGGCCGTTCACGACCATTGTAACTTCAGCCATGTGTTTCCTCCCGCTTGACTTGCAGTAACGCTGGCTCAACTCCTCACGGACAAGAGATTACCTCAGCGCGCGGAAGAGTCCACATCCTTGTATGCAGGCTCCCGCAGCCCACCCGGATCGGCGTGCAACGATAAACAGACGCTCCCGGCGCGTTTACCGCGACCTCGCGAATCGCCCTCCTGTTCCCTTCCCCGAGAGGTCGTGTCCGACACGCCCAAACAAGCGCCCTTCCCCGCCTCCCGCACGAATCCCTTGTCGAGGCTCGGGGGCCGTGATCGGCACGATCCTGCCCCTACGCACGGGCCGCGGACTTTCTCTTCCCGGTCAAACGAATGGTACAGGAGGAAGCGGTTATCCCTTGCAATTGCCCCTGCTCACACAAATCTTCAAATTGGTGTCACGTCGGGCTTGAAATTGCGGATCAATGGCTGTATCAGCCACCCAGCCTCTGGCGGAGGCGCTGCTTCCGCAACGATGCCGCTTTAGCTCAGTTGGTAGAGCACATCATTCGTAATGATGGGGTCGTCAGTTCGAGTCTGACAAGCGGCACCATTTCCTTCCTGCTTCCCTTGATCCGCCTGCTTAATTCCTGATCCGGTCGGCGCACGTTTGCGGCACGGACCCGGGGCTTACGCAACACGTCGTAACTCTTGCACCCGGCACCTGCAACGGCGCGGGAAAAAGAGAGTTAGCCGCTCCGCAGGAACGCCGGCTGCGAAAGCTTCGCCGCCCAAGCCACCGCGAAAATCGCACCGGTCCCGAACCTGACCGGCGGGCAAACCCGCCCCTCCATTTCCCGATGGATTTTGATCCAAATCAGTGCGATGGCCTTTAAACCCGCGCTCTAATGGGCATGTTCAGACTTACACAGTCTGACCGTGTGCAGCCAACCTGGCAGCGGCCATCTCCTCTCCTTCCCAACCATCTTGCGGAATGGCCGCTGCCTTTTTTTCTCGCGACGCCAGACATCCCCGACCCGAGCGGCATCGGAACTGGCGGGCATCACCCCGGAAGCGACTCGGGCGTGCACCCCTTTGGACAGAATGAGCCCGGACGTATAATGCGCCCGTGTGCAGGAGGGGGCCTCTTTCAGCCCACAGGACAATTATGCAGTGGCACTCAGCTGATCCGCTGCGGCATGTGAGGAGATGCGTTCGGAGGAAGAACGATGCAACTGTTCGTTATTCTGTTGTTCATGCTCATTCTCCCAATCGTTTCCATTGCGCAGGACTTGCTCTCCGGCACTGCGCAACCGATGGCCTCGATCGGGACATGGTTCGTTTACTGGGGCGTTGGCTGGCGGCTGGTTGCGGCCGGTGTGTTTCAGTTGTTCAGACCGTCGTTCACTGCAAGGAATATTTTCGAAATTGAGGACCCGAACGTGATCGGCCCCCACGGACGGGTCCAATTTGATTGTTAGTGCAATGATGGTCGTGGCGCCAGCGCGGGCGGCATCGCTGGTTGGGGTTGCAGGGCCGCCCGCGC